>DATMVU010000831.1:0-1873 GCA_035562875.1 Actinoplanes sp.
CACCGCGCCGCACCGCACCGCACCGCGCCGCACCGCGCCGCAAACGGCCGGGCTGTGAGGGGACGGGCTGGGTTGCGGCCGGGAGGATGTTCGGGGCCACTTCGGAACCACGTGGAGCGCACGGCAGAATCGTCGGCATGCGGTTCGGCATCCTGGGGCCCCTTCGGGCACGGCGGCCTGACGGGGTTCCGATCCCCCTCGGTGGTCCCCGGCTGCGGGCGCTGCTGGCGATGCTGCTCCTCGACGCCGGGCGGCCGGTGCCGATCGACCGGCTGATCGACGGACTCTACGGTCAGGAACCACCGCTCGGTGCCGCCAACGCCCTGCAGGCCCAGGTGTCCCGGCTGCGCCGATCACTTCCGGTCGAACTCGGCCCGGCCGGTTATCGCCTGGCGGTCCCGCCGGGAGAGGTCGACGCCCACCGGTTCGCGGCCCTGGCAGCGGACGGCCACCAGGCACTCGCCGACGGCGACCCGGACCGGGCCGCGGTCCTGCTCACCGAGGCAACCGGGATCTGGACCGGTGATCCGCTCATCGACGTACGCCATGCCCCGTTCGCCGGAGCCCAGGTGACCCGCCTGACCGAAGCACGCCTGACCGCGGTCGAAGACCTGCAGGAGGCGGAACTACAGCGGATCGGTCCGCTGCCACCCGGTACCGTTCCCGTCCTCCGTGACCTGACCACCACCCATCCGCTACGGGAACGGCCCCATGCCCTGCTGATGCGCGCCCTGACCGCGACGGGACGCCCGGCTGAGGCCTTGTCCGTCTACGAGACGATCCGCCGGGCTCTCGCCGACGAACTGGGCGCCGACCCCTCCCCCGAACTCACCGCCCTCCACATCGCGCTTCTCCGCCGAGCCACTCCAGCCGGCGACAGCCCTGCTCACCGGCCGCACCTCGCCGGCGCCGCACCTCGACCGCCGTCCCACGACGACACCCCGGCAGATCAGCACCGCCGAACCAGCCTCAGGCCACCGATCCCCCCGATCACCTCCCGCCGGGCGGCCCGGGAGGAAATCGAAACCCCACACGAGACAGCCCGAGAACAACACGAAACCCCACACCGGATAGCCCGAGAACAACACGGATCCCCACACCCGGTAGCCCGAGAACAGCATGAATCCCCACACCCGGCGACCCGAGAAGAACACGGAGCCACACACCAGTCAGCCAGCGAAGAAGGCGACGCCCCGCATCAGGTAGCCAAGGAACGAGGCGACGCCCCACATCAGGTAGACGGGGAAGTGCGTGAACCCGGCGCCACCACCCACCAGGCGGCCCAGGACGAACACGGTCCCCGCACGCCGATCCGGCATGGTGTGCCGAGTCAGGTCAACAGCTTCGTCGGCCGCGACGATGAAGTGACCCGCTCAGTGCACACCCTGTCCACCAGACGACTGGTCACCCTGCACGGACCCGGCGGCGCGGGAAAGACCCGGCTGGCCGCCGAGATCGCCGCCTGGCACGACGGCGACGTCTATTTCACCGAACTGGCGGCGGCCGGCCCCGACGAGGTCCCTCGAACGGTGCTGGCCGCCCTTGGTCTCCGTGACGTCATCCTGAACACCCCCAACCCGCAACCGCCACCCTCGGTGGCGCCCGGTCCGCGTCCTGAGCCCTCATCCTCCTCCGCCCCGTCCGGCCCCCGCCAGCTCCTGTACGCCAGACCACACTCGACGGTCGCCACCGATTCCCCGCCGGCACGGGACGTCATGGAACGCCTGGTGACAGCCCTGGGCGAACGCCGCCTCCTGCTGGTGCTGGACAACTGCGAACACGTGGTGGAGGCCGCCGCCGAACTCACCGCCCGTCTGCTGTCGGGCACTCCGGGCGTCCGCGTCCTGGCCACCAGCCGAGAGCCCCTGGGCAT
>DATMVU010000832.1:0-4385 GCA_035562875.1 Actinoplanes sp.
TCGCTCTACTTTACCCGCCGTTTCCGCCGTGTCAAATCCGTGTTTCGCAACCGAATTCCACACCACAAAAACAGCAGACACCCAAAACCAACACGACCCGAAGATCGCCTGACAAAGCTTAATGGGTTTCCCCCAGGACGGCCGCGCCGGGCCCGATAACCGGTCCCGCTCGCTCGCCCGTCTCCCTGGCGGCTCGGTAAACATTACTCGTCCCCCGACCCAACACCAAATCGGGGTCCCGCGACGGCCATCACACCAAAGAAGTCACAGGTCAGGGCAGGGAACGCCGATCGACGGACGTCCGAAACCCGGACAGAACCACCTCGCCCCACCCTCGAAAACGAGGACGGGGCGAGAAGACGAGGACGGGCGAGAAAACGTGGGACAGCGGGCGGTCAGGACTCCAGCTCGACGCCGGCGAAGTTCCGCTTGCCCCGCCGGAGCACCAGGAACCGTCCGTGCAGCAGGGCCGACGCCGGGACGGCCGCTTCACCGTCGATGATGCGCTCGTTGTTCAAGTAGGCGCCACCCTCACTGATCGTGCGGCGGGCCTCGTTCGCGGACGCCACGAGACCCGACTCCTTCAACAGGGCGCCCACGGACGGCAGCTCCCCCCGTACCGCAAGAAGTCCGGTCTCGGCCAAAGCGGCCCGCAACGTGTCCGCCGACAGCTCGTCCAGCGAACCCCGCCCGAAGAGCGCCTGGCTCGCGGCCACCGCCTGCCGGGTCTCCTCGGCGCCGTGCACCAGCGTGGTCAGCTCCTCGGCGAGGGCGCGCTGCGCCAGCCGCGCCTGCGGCCGCTCGGCTGTCGCCTTCTCCAGCTCCTCCAGTTCCTCCCGGGACTTGAAGCTGAAGTAGCGCAGGTACTGGCTGACGTCGGCGTCGGCGCTGTTGACCCAGAACTGGTAGAACGAGTACGAGCTGGTCATGGCCGGGTCGAGCCAGACCGCGCCACCGGCGGTCTTGCCGAACTTGGTGCCGTCGGCCTTGAGCACCAGCGGGGTGACGAAGGCGTGCACCGGGCCGGCCCCGCGACGCCGGACGAAGTCGACGCCGGCGGTGATGTTGCCCCACTGGTCGGAGCCACCGAACTGCAGCTCGCAGCCGTGCTGGACGTGCAGCTGGTAGAAGTCGTTGGACTGGAGCAGCTGGTAGCTGAACTCGGTGAAGCTGATGCCGCTCTCCAGGCGGTTGCGGACCACGTCCCGGGCCAGCATCTTGTTGACCGGGAAGTGTTTGCCGACGTCGCGGAGGAAGTCGATCACCGAGGTCGGGCCGGTCCAGTCCAGGTTGTTCACCAGGGTGGCCGCGTTCTCCCCGTCGTAGCTGACGAACGGCGAGAGCTGGGTGCGGATCCGCTCGACCCAGCCCTGCACCACCTCGGGCGGGTTGAGGCTGCGCTCGCTGGACTCGCGCGGGTCGCCGATCTGGCCGGTGGCGCCGCCGACGAGCAGCAGCGGGCGGTGGCCGGCGAGCTGGAGGCGGCGGGCGGTGCACACCTGCATGAGGTGACCGACGTGCAGCGAGGCGGCGGTCGGGTCGAAGCCGACATAGAACGTGAGCGATCCTCCGTCGAGCTTCTTGCGGAGCTCCTCGGGATCGGTCGAGTCCTGGATCAGCCCGCGCCACAGCAGGTCGTCTACGAAAGTCACTCCTGGATTGTCCCGCACCCGCCCCTGCGGGACGCAACGGGATTAGGGATGCTGGACGGATGGGACACCTGGGTGGCGCGGAACCGCCGTACGAGATCTCGAAGAAGAAGGCCGAGGCACGGCTGGCCGCGGCGCAGCAGCGGTTGTTGCGGTTGCGCCTGTTGCTGGGTGGCCAGATCGGCGAGCAGCGGATCGGGCCGCCGTTGTGCGTGGTGTTCGAGGGCTGGGACGCGTCCGGCAAGGGTGGCGCGATCAAGCGCCTGGTCACGCCGCTGGACCCGAGGCATGTGCGGGTGTCGCAGTTCGCCGCGCCCACCTATGACGAGAAGCGGCATCACTTCCTGCAGCGGTTCTGGGGTGTGCTTCCGGGTAACGGCGGCATGGCGGTGCTGGACCGGTCCTGGTACGGGCGGGTGCTGGTGGAGAGGGTCGAGGGGTTCGCGACGGACGAACAATGGCGGCGGGCGTACGACGAGATCGCCGAGTTCGAGCGGACGCTCACCGCCGAGGGCATGCTCCTGATCAAGTTCTGGATGCACGTGTCGGAGGAGGAGCAGCTGCGGCGGTTCGAGAGCCGGCGGACTGATCCGTTGCGGTCGTGGAAGCTGACCGACGAGGACTGGCGGAACCGGGCGAAGCGGGCCGAGTACGAGGCCGCGGTCGAGGAGATGATCGACCGGACGGACCGTCCGCGGGCGCGGTGGAACGTGATCGCCGGCGACTCCAAGCCGTACGCGCGGCTGGCCGTGGCCGAGCACGTGTGTCAGGTGCTGGAAACGAAGCTGACGAAGCGGGGTTACGACCTGAGCGCGGCGGATCAGGACGGGGTACCACACGACTGACATACCGGTGTTTTGCCGCGAATCATGGCATTGTCGCGAATACTGTCGCGGCCATGTCCATGTTCTCGCGGCGGCCCGGTGCCGCCCTCCTGGCCGGTCTCGCCGGGCTCGGCCTCGCGCTGACCCTGACCGGCCCCGGTGCGGCCCACGCGGCTTCGCCGTTCGTCAACGAGCCGCCGGCCGCCGCCGAAGCCGGTCCGCAGGATCTCCAGGCGGTCGCGGTGTCGGTACAGCGCACCCGTGGCCTCAACAACATCTCGACGTTCCAGATCGCCGGGCTGAACAGCACCAGTGAGGTGCTGCGCATCGCCTCCAGCCCGGCGTTCCGGGCGCTGGCGCCACGTTACGTCCCGGTGAGCAAGAGCGGCCGGTACCGGTACGAGGTGACCGTCCAGTACCGCAACGGCACGAAGAAGCGGGTCGTGACGTACTCGAAGACCCCGGGGATGCCACCGGTGCTGCTCGAACTACTCAAGAAGACGATGGCAGTGAAGGTGCCGGTGGTGAAGTTCCCACCCGGGTTCCCCTTCAACTGAGCTGACGGAAGACGGGCCCACCAGGTGGGCCCGTTCCGTTTTCTCGTCAGCCCACCAGCGCGCGGGCCGACGCCGCGTCCGGTGCGGCCACCGCCTGCCCGGCGAGCCGCCGGCAGTCGGCCTCGGTACGGCCCGCGAGCGCCGCCCGGACCGCCGGGATCGCCCGCGGTGACATGGACAGACTGGTCACGCCGAGCCCGACCAGGACCGGGGCGAGCAGCGGGTCGGCGGCCGCCTCCCCGCACACCCCGACCGGTTTGCCACTGGCCCGGCCGGCCTCCCCGCAGATGCCGATCAGCTGCAGCAGGGCGGGCTGCCAGACGTCGAGCAGGTCGGCCAGGTCGCCGCACATCCGGTCCGCGGCGAACGTGTACTGGCTCAGATCGTTGGTGCCGATGCTCAGGAAGTCGACCACCCCGAGCAGGTCGGCGGCCCGCAGCGCGGCGGCCGGGACCTCGATCATCACGCCGGCCTTCGGCAGCCCGGCGTCGTGCACGGCGGCTGCGAAACCCTTCGCCTCGTCGAGTGTGGAGACCATCGGGGCCATCACCCAGACGTCCGCACCGGTCTGCGCGCGGGCCTCGGCGATCGCGGCGAGCTGGGTGGCGAGCACCCTCGGGCGCTGCCGGGCCACCCGCAGGCCGCGGACACCGAGGGCCGGGTTGGGCTCGCCGTCCTGGTTCAGGAACGGCAGCGGTTTGTCGGCACCGGCGTCGAGCGTGCGGATGACGACCCGGCGGCCGGTCATCGCCGAGAACACTTCGCGGTACGCGGCCACCTGCTCGTCGTGGGTGGGCTCCTGGGAGCGGTCCAGGAAGAGCAGTTCGGTGCGGAACAGCCCGACACCCTCGGCGTGTGCCTCGTCCGCAGCCGGGACGTTCTTGGCCGAGCCGACGTTGGCCAGGAGCTTGACGGCGTACCCATCAGCAGTCCGACCAGGGCCGGTGAGCCCGGAGGCCGCCTCGGCGGCCTGGTGTGCCTCCTCGGTCGCGGCCTTGGCGGTGACCGCGTCGACACCCGCCTCGACCCGCCCGGTCTGCCCGTCGACCAGCACGAGTGTGCCGTCGGCGACGGACAGGATGTTCGGGCAGGCGACCACCGCGGGCAGGCCCAGGGCGCGGGCCAGGATCGCGGTGTGGCTGGTCGGGCCGCCGACCTCGGTGACCAGGGCGATCACCTGGTCCGGGTCGAGGTCGGCGGTGTCGGCCGGGGCCAGGTCGCGGGCGGCGAGCACGTAGGGGTGGCCGGGCGAGGGGACGCCCGGCATCGGCAGGCCGAGCAGGACCGCCACCGCCCGGTCGCGCAGGTCGTCCAGGTCGGCGACACGTTCGGCGAGGTAGCCGCCGGCGGCCGCG
>DATMVU010000833.1:0-4788 GCA_035562875.1 Actinoplanes sp.
AGAGCATGATGTAGAAGATCGAGCCGAGCAGCGTGAAGAAGTTGATCGCGGTGATCACCGCGCCGATCGTCAGCGCCGGGCTACGGAAGAGCCGCATCGGCAGCAGCGGATGCTCGATCCGGGTCTCGTACCAGCCGAACAGCCCCAGCACCACCAGCCCACCGGCGATCGTGCCGATCGTGGACGCGCTTCCCCAGCCCCAGGTCTCGCCTTTCACCACGCCGAACACCAGGGTCAGCAGCCCCAGCGCGAGCAGTAGCACCCCCGGCACGTCGAACCGGTGCCGCCCGGTCTCGTGCCGGCTCTCCGCCAGCACCAGAGAACTGAACAGCAGCGCGACGGCACCGATCGGCGCGTTGATGTAGAAGACCGACTCCCAGTTGACATGTTCGACGAGCAGCCCGCCGACGATCGGCCCCAGCGCCGTCGACACCGACGACACCATCGCCCAGATCCCCACCGCCATCCCGAACCGCTGCGGCGCGAACGTGGCCCGCAGCATACCGAGGGTGTTCGGCATCAACAGTGCCCCGAACAGGCCCTGCGCCGCCCGGAAGACGATCACCCCCTCGATCGACCCGGCCAGCCCGATCGCCACCGACGACAGCGTGAACCCGGCCACCCCGATCAGGTAGTACCGCCGCCGTCCGAACCGGTCACCGAGCTTCCCGCCGAGAATCAGCGCGGCAGCCAGGGCCAGCAGATAGGAATTTGTCACCCACTGCAGTTCGGCGGTGCTGGCGCCCAGTTCACGCCCGATCTCCGGGTTCGCGATCGACACCACGCTGCCGTCCAGCCCGACCATGAAAAGGCCGAACGCGACAGCGATCAGAGTCAGCCACGGATTTCCCCGCCGACCGGCCTTACCCGGCGCCCGCTCCATCGTCTGCGTCATCTTGTCTCCGTTTTTCTGCATGGTTCTGCGCGCTCTCCGGCGAAAGCCCGAAAGCGCATTTCTCTGGTACGAATAGGGACGTCATCGCCGAATCCGAGACGTCCCGTGGGCCCTGGCTGCGACGCGGGCGTCGCTTCCGGCCGCCGGGCGCCGCCGGGTCATGCACATGGCCGGGGTCACCGCGCCGCACTCATCAGCCCGGCCACCACCACACCCGGCCGCGCAGGCGTTCCCCAGCCCCGGCACGCCCTGTCAGCCGGTGGCGCGGCCTTCGTCCCGGATGTGCCGGACCATCAGGTCCAGGGCCGGGAGCGCAGCCTCGACGGCGGCCCGCTGCCCGGCGTCGAGCGAGTCCAGGGCCGCCGTCAGATAACCGCTGAAGAGTCCCTGCACCGCCTCGAGCCGCCGCCCGGCCTCTTCGGTGGGATGCAGGCGCACCACCCGGCGGTCCCGCTGATCCGGCTCGCGGCGCAGCAGCCCTTCATTGACCATGGCGGTCACCAGGGCACTGGCATTGTTCGGTTTGAGCTGCAACTCCCCGGCGAGTTCCCGAACGGTGATCCCGGGCCGAGCCTGCACCTGCCACAGCGCGGATAGCTGCACCTCCGGCGGCTTCGGATGAACAAAGTCGGTCTCCACCCGCCGCTCAAGACTGCGATGCAGCCGCCGCACGAGATGCATCAGGTCCACGGCCGGGCCGCCGTCGTCGGTCATGACTCCATTATTAGGTATGTCAGCATACCTATTTCAAGCCCATGCGTCCCTGATCACTCCAGCGCCCGAACCCACCAGGGCCACAAGCCCCGCTCGCCTTCTCTCCCGAACCGACCACACACCCACCCGGAACCATCGCGGAAACAGTCCCGCCGCCCGCACAGGGAGCCGCACGAAGAGTTCAACCGCAGTCCGGGAAGCACTCCGGATCTACACCAGAGCACTGCTCGCGGCAGCCCGCGGATCGGCGGTGGTGGCGGCCGGGCGGGTCCCGGACGCGGGGCGTGGATGCCGGAGCGGTGCCGAAGGGTGCGCTGCGGCGGCGTACGGCGCAGGTGTGTGGTGGGTTTTCGCCGTGGAACGCACTTTTGTGGCCGGGCGCGGATCCGCCGCCGGACGGGATGACGCCGTGCGGCGTGGCGGCGCGACGGTGCGGGGGACGTAGCGGACGGCCGGGGTGATCCGCAGACGCCGCAGGAGAGGGCCGAACGGGTCGCCGAAGGTGCGGGCGGCTGTGGTCAGGAGCAGGGCGGCCGTCGGCATGCCCACCATCGGCGCGCCGACCAGCAGGGCGATCACCCCGACGATCAGGCCGCCCCAGACCATCACGCGCAAGCCGACGTCCGCGACCGGGATGCCGCTGGGACGCTGGCGGGTCCAGACCGGCAGGAACGACGACGCCAGGGCCAGCCCCACCGCACCGAGCACGGCGGCGACCGTCAGGAACGCCTGTGACCAGTGGTAGTGCTGCCCGACCGCCCAGGCGCCGGAGACCAGCACCCCGAACCAGAGCTTGGCGATCGCCCAGCGCCCGAACCGGACCACTACATCGTCGGTACCCGTCGCCATGGCGCACTCCAGCCGGACAAGATCGGCGGACTTCCGGTAACCGGAACCCTACCGTCCGCCGACGTCACGCGCTGGGAAGCGGCGAGGGTCCGTCGAATACCGCACGGAACGCGTCCCGGACCTCCTCCCGCCGGTCCAGGATCGAGAACACCACCCGGTCGAAGGCCGGAACGGCGGCCAGCCCGGCCGCGAACGCACCGGCCACCTCGGACGGGTCGTTCCCGAAGACGCCACAGCCCCAGGCGCCCAGCACCAGATCACGGTGCCCGTGCGCGGCGGCGACCTGCAGGACCCGCAACGCCCGGCCGGCGAGCGCTCCGGGAACCCGGGGCAGGAGGTGCGGCTGATCGCGGGCGATCATGGCACGGTTGGGGGCGGCCGAGGTCAGGAACGAGACCGGGTACGCCTCGGCGAGGAGCCGTCCACGGTCGTCCCGGAAGACCGGAACCGCCGGCGAGTGGATGACCCGGTCGGTGTAGAGGATCCCGCGATCAGCCCGGTGGAAGGCGTAGAACTCACCGGCCGCCCGCAGCGACGGATAGATCGCCGAACTCCGGGCGATGCTCTCCTCCTGCGCCTGCGCACCGTTGAGGAAACCGCCGCCCGGGTTGCGTGCCGAGGCGAAGTTGAGACAGGCCACTCCGGGACCGAGCCGGCGGGCCGCGTCCAGACTGCTCTCCCCGGTGATCTCGACGACGGCCGGTCCACCCGGTGGCGGTGACGGGAGAACCTCGCCGGGTGGATGCAGCCGGGTGCCGGCGACCGCGTGGGCCACTCCGGTGGTGATGTCGACCCGGCCGGCCGGGCCGTCGTACCAGCCACGCTCCACGATGGATACCGTCTCCCGGGCGATGCCCCGCAACCTGCCACTCATGCCAGTGATCATCCGGGTCGGCCGGGCCGGTAGCCAGCCATTTCCGTACCGCACCGGGAGTACCCGGTGACACCTCAGCGGACGGACGACAGCCGGAACCGGGCGGCGTGTGTGGTGGAGGTCTGCGGCATCACACTGCAGGCCTGGCGCGGGGTGCCGTCACACTTCGACACCGAGACACCGTTCGACCGGGTGGTCGCGATGACTCTCGCGGCGGGCGGTGCGGTGCTGGTGGTGACCCTCGGGATGTTCGCCCTGCATGCCGTGCCGGCACTCCCGCTGCTCGCCGTCCTGTTGCACAGAACCGGCCTGACCGAACGACTTCGGGGCAGAATCGTGACGTGGGCCGTCGCCCTTCATGTCCTGGCGACCGCGCTGGCCTTGGTGTTCTCGCTCACCTGAGATCGCATCGACGTATCTACACTCTAGTAAATCAATAGGAATACTGGGTAGGCTCCGCGGTATGAGCGCCGTTCCCCTGCAGATCTCCGGTGTCACCAAGGAGTTCACCGCGAGTGGCCGGCGGCATGCCGTCCTGGCCGGGATCGACCTCGACGTCGCCGCCGGTGAGGTGGTCGCTCTCCTCGGCCCGTCCGGGTGTGGCAAGTCGACCCTGCTACGGCTGGCAGGCGGCCTCGACACCCCGACCACCGGCAGTGTCCGTGTCGACGGGCGTGCGGTGCGGGGAATCGAGCCGCGATGTGCGGTGGTCTTCCAGGAACCGCGCCTGCTGCCGTGGCGGACACTGGAACGCAACGTCGCCTACGGACTCCCCCGCGACGTGACCGGCGAACGGGCCCGGGCCGAGGTCGCACACTGGCTGTCCGTCGTCGGCCTGGCCGACTTCGCGAAACACCGGCCGCGACAGGTGTCCGGCGGTATGGCACAACGGGCGGCCCTGGCCCGGGCACTCGCCCGGCGCCCCGGCGTCCTGCTGCTCGACGAGCCGTTCGCGGCCCTCGACGCCCTGACCCGGTTGCGGATGCAGGACCTGCTGGCCGAGGTCCAGCGCACCGCCGGCACCACGGTCCTGCTGGTGACCCACGACGTCGACGAGGCCCTGCACCTGGCCGACCGGGTAGTCCTACTCGGCCCCACCGGCACCGCCGGCGCTGCCGACCTTGTTCAGCCGGCCGGCATCGGCCACTCCACCCGGACCGGTGAACACACCTCTGGCACCAATCACCCCGCCCCGGCAGGCAGGCACACCTCGGGCGGCGACGAGTCCCGCGGGACAGCGAACGGCCGGGCGGCTTCGGTCCGGCTGGTACTCGGCGTGCCGGGAATCCGGCCCCGGGACCGTGGTGATGCCGGGCTCGCCGCACTCCGCTCCTCGTTGCTGGCCGAGCTCGGGGTTCGTACCCCAGCGAAAGCCGCCTCCTGAACCACCGCACCACCGCGAGAAATCCCCCCGGAAAGGAACCGATATGAAGATTCTGCGTGCCGTTTTCACGGC
>DATMVU010000834.1:0-4930 GCA_035562875.1 Actinoplanes sp.
CGCCTACCGCGGCAGATTCCTTACGCCCTCGCTGTCGAGTTGTTGCTGACCGGACGTCACATCACCGCATCGGAGGCCCGCGACATCGGCTTGATCGGGCACGTCGTCCCCGACGGGCAGGCGCTCCCGAGCGCCCTGGAACTGGCCGAACTCATCGCGGCCAACGGCCCGCTCGCGGTCCAGGCGATCCTGCGCACCATCCGGGAAACCGAAGGCCTGGCAGAGAACGACGCTTTCCGGATCGAATCCCGCATCGGCATGGAGGTCTTCACCTCCGACGACGCAAAAGAGGGACCGCGCGCTTTCATCGAGAAGCGAAAGGCGAACTTCAAAGGCCGTTGACGGTACGGACCACCGAACGGCCCCGTGGCATCACGCGACACGTGCGGCACACCGGGCCGACATCGCGGCCGCCGGGCCGGATGCGGTGGTCACCGGCTGTCCGGCACGTCACCACGGCCGGCCTCGCGCACACGGCCGGTGATCCCCCGCGCGCCGGTACAGCGCGCGGGTGACCCGTACCGGCGATCAGGCCTTGCAGTTGTTCTTCTTCTTCCAGGCGGCGACCGCCTTGGCCGGGTTCTTCTGCCCGCCCTTACGCCACGACGTCAGGTAGCTCGCCGGCCACACCACGCCCCGGCGGACCTTCCAGTCACCGGTCTTCTTGCAGGCCGGCGAGATGCCGTAGTGCACGTGGCAGACATTGTTGGCGTTGCCGGTCTTGCCGACCTTGCCGAGATGCATGCCGGCCTTGACCCGCTGGCCCACCTTGAGCCCGGTGCGGACCACGCTCAGGTGCGAGCCGTAGTAGCGGACCCCGTCGTCGCCGAGGATCGACACGAACTTGCCGCCGTTGAGCGGGCCGTCCGGCTTGCCCTTCTTGTACTTGTCGACCCGGCTGATCTCCAGCACCACACCGTTGGTGGTGGCCCGGAACGGCTTCCCACAGTCGGCGAAGATGTCCGTCGCCGGGTAACCGGAGTGCGTCTTGTGGAACGCGACGTTCGCCGCCTTCACCGGAAAGATGTACTTCTTGGCCGCAGCGGCAGCACCGACGGCGGCGATCGAGGCCGACTCCGGGCCTGCAGGCGCCTCCGCGACCGCCTGCTCGGCCACCGGCGTCACCGCGGCAGCCAGTTCCGGCTCCACCGGCGCCACCGGCGCTGCGGACGCCGGCGCACCGGCACCGAGGATCGCCAGTGCGGTGACCCCGGCCAGATAGCGATGAATTTTCATCGCGTCACCATAATCGCAGGTGGCAACCGGCCACCGGCCCGGCGCCCCGGTCCGGGCCCGGACTCCAGCGAGCCGGGGGTCTACCTGTCCGGCGGAATCGGGCGCGTCCGGGCGGCGTGCCGCGGGGCCCGGAAGATGCTGGTCTCGGCACGTGCGGTGTTCGCGGCCAGGACCATCCGGGGCATCGTCGGCGGCTCGTGGCCGGGGACCTTCGCGGTGCTGCGGACCGTGACGGGTGGTGGCGCCGGGGCGCGGGTGCCGGGCCACGGCAGGAAACGGGGGCGGCGGCGGGCTGCCAGGTCCTCGACCCAGCCGAACAGCAGTACCGCGTCGACCAGCAGTCCCAGGGCGATGGCGACGTAGCCGAGTTCGAAGAACGAGCCGAGCCGCCACACTTCGAGGGCGTCACCGACCGGGTAGCAGAGGGCGATCGCCACGTTGTTCCACAGGTAGACGGTGACCGCGCGCGCATTGATCATCGACACCCAGGCGTTGAGGCCGCGGCGGCGGGCCAGCCACGACATGTCCGGCTGCCAGCGGAGCAGCGCGAGGACAAAACCGAGGTTGTAGACCGCGTACGCCAGGGGGATCTCTTTGATCTCGCTCTGCCCCCACGCCAGGGAGACACCCACGCACGCAACGGCCAGGACGCCGACCAGCCGGCCGGGGATCCGGCGCAGGGTGCCGTCGCGGTGCGCGAATCCGAGGATCCAACAGGCCGCGAAGGTCAGCAGGTCGAGGCCGACCTCCTCGATCGCTTCGGCCGGCCACACCGGGTGGAGCTGCACCAGAAGCAACAGACCGAGCGGCAGCAGTACGGTGACCAGCCGCGCCCGCCGGTACAGCCGGTACACCAGTGGCGAGGCCAGGACCAGCCAGAAGTAGGTGACCAGGTACCACAGGACCTCGGCGGCCTCGAATCCGAATCCGCTGGCGGGCGGGTCGGCGATCGGCACGATCCAGGCGATCAGGTGCCAGAGGGGGGCGTTGCGTTCCCAGCCGACCAGGAACATCACCGGTACCAGGATCGCGGCGAGCACCCACAGGGCGGGCAGCAGCCGTCGCATCCGGCCGCGCACGACACGCAGGGCGGGGCCGCGGTCCAGGGAGTTGGCCATCAGTGACCCGGCGAGCGCGAACATCACGCCCATCGAGGGGAAGACCAGTTCCAGGATGGCGTACGGGAAGAAGTGGAAGACCGACACCCGGATGATCGCCAGGACGCGCAGCAGGTCGAAGTACCGGTCCCGGACCGGCTGAGGAGCAGACACGGCCGTGACGCTAAGTGGCGATTGTGGGCGTCGGCTGTGCCGGACCTGTCAGATGGCCTTCTCCCGTCCGGCCCAGTACGGGTCGCGCAGGTGCCGTTTGTAGAGCTTCCCGTTCGGATCCCGGGGCAGCACATCGACGTAGTCCACGGTGCGCGGGAGCTTGAACCGGGCCAGCCGTCCGGACAGGAAGGCGAGCAGTTCGGTGGTGAGTTCGGGGCCGGGGTTGATGGACGGGGCAGGCTGGACGACGGCTTTGATCTCCTCACCCCACTCGTCGTGCGGGATACCGAAGACGGCGGCGTCGGCGACCGCCGGGTGCACCGACAGTTCGTTCTCGATCTCGGCGGGGTAGACGTTCACCCCACCGGTGATGATCACGTCGCCGGCCCGGTCGCAGAGGAACAGATAGCCGTCGTCGTCGAGATAGCCGATGTCACCGACAGTGAACATCAGGTCCCGCCACGAGCGCCGGGTCTTGTCGGCGTCACCGTGGTATTCGAAGGTGGCGTCGCCCATCTGGAGATAGACGGTTCCGGGTACGCCGGGTGGACGGTCCCTGCCCTCGTCGTCGAGCACCCGCACCCGCGATCCGGGCCAGGGCCTCCCCACCGAGCCGGGCCGGTCGAGCCATTCGGCGGCGGTGATCAGGGTGCCGCCGCCCTCGGAGGCCGCGTAGTACTCGACCACGACCGGCCCGAACCACTCCAGCATCTGCCGTTTGACCGGTTGTGGACAGGGCGCGGCCCCGTGGATCATCGCGCGCATCGAGGAGACGTCCGCCCTCTGCGCAGAAGGAACAGCGAGCAGCCGCCGGAACTGGGTCGGCACCATGTGGCTGTGGGTGACCCGGAACTCCTGAACCAGCCGGAGGAACGACACGGCGTCCCAGTGGTCCATCACCACGACCGAGTGCCCGAACTGCACCGAGATGACGGCGAAGTTCATCACCGCCGTGTGATACAGCGGCGAGCAGCACAGATGCACGTGACCGTCGAACGGGCGCAACCCGAACAGCCCGAAGAACCACAGTGACACCGGCGGCACCTGGTCCGGATCGAGACCGAGGAGGGGACGGCGCACCCCTTTGGGCCGCCCGGACGTGCCCGAGGTGTAGACCATGAGCCCACCCATCGTACGGCCGCCGGGTCGTCCGGAACCGCCCGCGCCGAGCCCGCCCAGCGACCGGAACCCGGGGATGTCGCCGGCGCTGTAGCGCAGTTCGACGTCACCGGCGGCGGCCACTGCGGCGTCGGCGAACCGGGCGTGCGCGACGAAGGCCCGGGCGCCGCTGTCACGCAGGATGTAGCCCAGTTCGGCCGGGGTGAGATGCCAGTTCAGCGGCACCACGTGCAGCCCGATCTGGACGGCGGCGAAATACGTCACGAGGATGTCCGCGCCGTTCGGCAGCAGCAGCGCGACGGTGTCCCCGGCGGTCAGCCCGGCGTCGCGGAGGCCACGGGCGATCCGGTCCGCTTCGGCGGCCAGTTCGCCGTAGGTGAGGGTGCGGCCGCCCGGCTCCACGATGGCCACGAGGTGCGGGGACTGTGCCGCGATGGTCCACATCCCGATCCCGGTCATGCCGTGACTCTATAACTCGTTCCATCTATGGAAAAGCCGTAGCAGCCGCGTTCTTGCCCGCCAAAGTTGTAACGTGTTTCACTCATTGCCGTGGATACCCTGGCCGCGCCGCTGACCATCGCGTTCGACTACACGCGCTCGCTCGGGCCGGTGCTGGGCCGGTTCATGGCGGGTCTGCGTGACCGCCGGGTGCTGGGTTCGCGGACCGCCGACGGCCGGGTGCACGTGCCGCCGCTCGAGTTCGACCCGGACACCCACGCCCCGGTCACCGATCTGGTCGAGGTCTCCCCCACCGGCACCGTCCTGACCTGGACCTGGGTCGACCACCCTCGTGAAGGCCAGCCGCTCGGCCACCCCTTCGCGTGGGCACTGATCCTCCTCGACGGCGCCGGCACCCCGCTGCTGCATGCGGTCGACACCGGTTCCCCCGACAAGATCAAGACCGGATTGCGGGTACGAATCCGCTGGGCCCCGTCGCCCACCGGTCACATCCGCGACATCACCTGCTTCGAGCCGGGCACCGCCGTGCGGAGCGAAACGCCGGCCGGTGAGCCGGTGACGATCATGACGACGCCGATCCGTCTGCACTACACGCACACCACCTCGGTCGAGGAGGACCGCTACCTGCGGGCCCTCGCCGGCGGCCGGATCATCGGCCAGCGCTGTCCCGCCTGCCGCAAGGTCTACGTCCCGCCCCGGGTCTGCCCCGCCGACGGGGTGGTCCCCGGCGAGGTCGTCGAGGTGACCGACCACGGCACGGTCACCACGTTCTGCGTCGTCAACGTGCCGTTCGCCGGTCAGCGACTGACCCCGCCCTACGTGGTGGCACAGGTCCTGCTGGACGG
>DATMVU010000835.1:0-8376 GCA_035562875.1 Actinoplanes sp.
GCCTGGTGGGTGCTGCGTGGCTATCTGGCGGCGATGGCGGTCTCCTTCTTCGTGGAGGAGAGTTCGGCACCGATGGGCCTGCTGCCCCGGATCAACGGCGAACTGCCGCTGGGGATCGCCCTGCTGGCCGTGGGGGTGATCGGCTCGGTCTGGCTGGGCCGCCGGGGTGGACCGGCCGGGCGCGGCAAACGCCGGTTGCTGAAGCTGGCGAGTGTGGTGCTGGTGTTCTTCGCGATCATCGGATTCTTCGAGGCCGACGAGGCGGCCCGGCGCGACTTCTACGAGCAGGTGGGCTACCAGCAGTCGAAGTACGACGACGTGCAGGACGTCTTCGTCTACGACGACGAGGGGCAGTTGCTCACCGACGTCCAGCTGTACGACCAGGAGGGCCGGGCGATCCACTTCGGCGACGGCTACTGCTGGGTCGAGAGTCTCCAGGCCGACGAACCGAGCCGGGCCGTCGGCTACCCGACCTGCCCGTCCGACGCGCCGTTCGCCTCGACCACCCCGGAGCCGTCAACTGTTCCCCCGGCCCCGGCCACTGTTCCCCCGGCCCCGGTGGTGGGCGGCTAGAAGCGGGATGTTGTGCTGGACGGGTGCTCCCGTCCAGCCTCTCCGCGCGTACCGCCGAGGAAGTCGGCAGACAGGCGGCCGCCACGGCCTCGCTGAGCGTGCTGGACGCCCGCATCGCGGACTGTTTCGCCTGCCCACGCCTGGTCAGCTGGCGCACCGACGTCGCGGTCACCAAGCGGGCCGCCTTCCGTGACCAGGAGTACTGGGGCCGTCCGGTCCCCGGGTTCGGGCCGGGCGACGCCGAGATCGCGATCCTCGGGCTGGCCCCGGCCGCGCACGGCGGCAACCGCACCGGGCGGCTCTTCACCGGGGACCGGTCCGGCGACGTCCTCTTCGCCGCCCTGCACCGGGCCGGGCTCGCCAACCAGCCGACGAGTGTGGCCGCCGACGACGGCCTGGAACTGCGGCACACTCGGATCTTCGCGGCGGTGCGCTGTGCCCCGCCGGACAACAAGCCGACACCCGGCGAACGCGACACCTGTGCCCCCTGGTTCCGGCGCGAACTGCGACTGGTGCAGCCGACGCTGCGGGTGGTGGTGGCGCTCGGCGCGTTCGCCTGGGCCGCCTGGTGGCCGGCGATGGCCGCGGCGTACGGCGTACGCCCGCCCGTCCCCCGGCCGAGATTCGGGCACGGTGCCCTGGTGGAGGTGCCCGGAGCGCCCGTTCTGCTGGGCAGTTTCCACGTCAGTCAGCAGAACACCTTCACCGGACGGCTGACCCCCTTGATGCTTGACGAGGTGTTCGGCCGTGCAAAGGCTTTGGCGGGTTTGGCATGATGCGAGCGCCGACAATCCTCGAGTCACGGATCTGAGCCCGCATGGACTTCGCCGCACTGCGCCGATGGTGGCCACTCGCCGCCGTCCTCGGGCTGCTCTTCGTCATCTCGCTGGCCGCCACCCGGTCCGCGCCGCAGCTCGACCAGATCCAGCCCCAGGCCACCACGACCACCCGGCCGCCGCTGCTGCCACCCGAACCGTCGGCGCGGCCCAGCGCCCAGGAGGTCGTCCCCGAACCGGCCCGTACCCTGCCCGGCTGGGTGGGCACGGCCACCCTGATCGTGCTCGGTGCCGGCGCCCTGCTGATGGTCGTCGGCCTGAGCTGGGCCCTGATCCGGGACTATCTGCGCCGCCGCCCGTCCCGGGCCGGTAGACACGCGCCGAAACGCCCGCAGCGGACCGCCGACGACCTGGTCGCCGCGCTCGACGCCGGTCTGGAGGAGCTGTCCGACACCGATCGTGACCCGCGCCGGGCGGTGATCGCCTGCTGGGTGCGGCTGGAGGACGCGGCCGCCGCGGCGGGTACCCCACGGCATCCCGGGGACAGTCCCACCGACTACGTCGGGCGGCTGCTGGCCGAGCAGCAGGTCGACGCCGGTGTGCTGGCGGCGCTGCTGGCGGTCTACCGGGAGGCGCGGTACGCGACGCACACCGTGGACGACCAGATGCGTCAGCAGGCCCGCTCCGCCCTGGAACGACTGCGCGCCGACTTGGGCGGGGTTCAGGTATGAGCGACGGTGGACTGGACGATCTCTTCGGCTCCGGCGGCGGGACCAGCCGGCGCCGTACCGAAGAATCCGAAGGGGTTGTCAAACGACGACCGAGGGCCGTCACCCTGATCGGCAACGCGGTCGCCATCGGTCTGGTCGCGCTGGTGGTCACGGCCGGTCTGCGGTCCGTCGGCAAGAGCATCTCGCTGCTGCTCCTGCTCGCCCTGCTGGTCGGCCTGCGCCTGCTGATCCACGCGGTGAAGGCGGTCGCCCCGCCACCCGCCCCCCGGCTGCGCGCGAAGATCGGCGTCGACTCCACGCCGGCGGCCGACGCGCTGCAGACAGCGGTGCGACGCTGGGAGCGGAACCTGGACCGGGCCAACTCGGACCCGGAACTGTATGCGCGTAACGTTCTGCCGGTGCTGGCCGAGCTGACCGATGAACGGCTCCGGCTGCGGCACGGCATCACCCGGGCCAGTGACCCCCGCCGCGCCCGGGAACTGCTCGGCGACGAGCTCTGGTCGGCGCTCGCCGAGCCGGGCCGCCGCGGCTTGAAGGCGCGCGACGTCGATACTTACCTAGACGCCATGGAACGACTGTGAGAAAGGTGCGCCGGTGACGCAGGCTCTTCCCCCGTACGAGGTCGGGCGGCTGGCCGGGGCGGTGCTCGACTCGGTCGGCTCGGTCCTGGTGGGCAAACGGGACTCGCTGGAGCTGGTGCTGGCCGGGATCCTGGCCGGCGGTCACGTGCTGCTGGAGGACATGCCCGGTCTCGGTAAGACCCTGACCGCCCGCTCGTTCGCACAGGCACTCGGGCTCGACTTCCGCCGCCTGCAGTTCACCCCGGACCTGCTGCCCGCCGACGTCACCGGTTCGTTCCTCTACGACCAGCGCAAGGGCGACTTCGCCTTCCGGGCCGGCCCCGTCTTCACCAACATGCTGCTGGCCGACGAGATCAACCGGACGCCGCCGAAGACCCAGTCCGCGCTGCTCGAGGCGATGCAGGAGAAGCAGGTCTCGGTCGAGGGCGTGACGTACCGGCTGGACCCGCCGTTCCACGTGATCGCGACCGCCAACCCGATCGAGTACGAAGGCACGTACCCGCTGCCCGAAGCCCAGCTGGACCGGTTCCTGCTCCGGGTGTCGTTCGGTTACCCGACGGCTGAGGAGGAGTGGACGGTCCTCCAGCGCCGGATGTCGCGGCGCCAGGAGGAGGCGACCCTCGCGCCGGTGGTGGACTCCCGGACGCTCCAGCAGATGCAGGCGGCCCTGGAGTCGGTGGCGGTCGAGGACTCGATCGGCCGGTACATCGTGTCGCTCGCCGCGGCCACCCGGGAGCACAGCGCGGTCCTCGTCGGTTCCTCGCCGCGTGGCTCGCTGGCCCTGCTGCTACTGGCCCGGGCCCGGGCCGTGATGTCCGGCCGGGACTACGTGGTGCCGGAGGACGTGAAGGACGTCGCGATCCCGGCGCTCGCTCACCGGATCACCCTGCGCCCGGAGATGTGGCTGCGTCAGGTGAACCCGTCGTTCGTGGTTCAGGAGGTGCTGACCGCGGTTCCGGCCCCGGCCAGCGGGGCGCTCCCGACGTACGCCCGGCATGACTGACCTGATGCACGTGAGGCCGGCCGTTCCCCATGCGGAAGCGGCCGATCAGCCGTCCGGCCCGGTCTGGGCACCGACCCGGGCGCTCGGCCGGACGGTGCTGCTCACCGGTGTGTTCCTGCTGCTCGGCGTGGCCCTGGGCCGGGTCGATCTGGCCCTGCTCGCGGCGCCGTTCGCGATCGGCGCCGCGATCCACCTGCGCCGGGTCCCCGCGTCGGCCCCGGAGATCACCATCCGGGCCGACGAGTCGCACCTGGTCGAGGGCGGTGAGGTGGACGCCGGGCTGGTGGTCGTCAACCCGGACGCGTTCGGCTACGACCTGGTCGTGGTCCGTACCCGGACCTCGCCGTGGCTCAAGCTGGAGCACTCGGACCGGCCCTTCGCGATCACCGTGGGTGCCGACGGCTGGGCCGCGATCGACCTGCCCGGTGAGGCTCTGCGCTGGGGCCGGCAGGATGTCGGCCCGGCTGCCGCACGTGCCGCGGCCTGCGGTGGACTGCTGGCCTGCCGTCCGGTGGTCACCCCGGCGCGAGGCGTGCGGGTCTATCCGACCACCGAGCCGTTCAAGGCGGTCGAGGCGATGCCGGCGGCTGCGGGGCTGGTCGGGGCGCATCGCTCACGGCGTCCGGGTGAGGGCGGAGAGCTTGCCGGCGTACGCCAATTCGCCCCGGGTGACCGCCTGCGCCGTATCGACTGGCGGGTCTCCCTGCGTACCCGCGATCTGCACGTCGCCTCGACCCTGTCGGACCGGGACGCCGAGGTGCTGCTGCTGCTCGACGTGCTCGGTGAGATCGGGCTCTCCGGTGGGGTGCGTGGCGGCTAGTCGGTGCTGGACACCACGGTCCGGGCGACCGCCGCGATCGCCGAGCACTACCTGCACCGCGGCGACCGGGTGTCGTTGCTGGAGTACGGCGCCGAGTCCCGCCGGCTGCGCCCCGCGTCCGGCCGCCGGCAGTACCTGACCGCCCTGGAGTGGCTGCTCGACGTCCGCCCACAGCCGACCGGGACCGAGATGTACGACAACGCCTTCGGCGCGCACCACGTCTCGTCGTCGGCGCTCGTCGTGGTGCTCACCCCGCTCGTCGACCCGCGGGCCGCAGACATGCTGGCCCAGCTCACCCAGTCCGGCCGCTACGTGGTGGCTGTCGACACCCTGCCGGCGGAGGCCGCTCCGCCGGTGAAGAACCAGTGGACACCCGCGGCCACCCGGCTGTGGCGGATCGAACGGGAGAACGTCCTGGGACGCCTTCGCGAGCACGGTGTGCCGGTGGTGGCCTGGGCCGGGGCGGGCAGCCTCGACCTGGTGCTGCGGGACGTGTCCCGGCTGGCCTCGGTTCCGAGGGGGCGCTGACCGGTGCTCACCGCGCTGTCCGGACGGATCGACCGCTGGAAGACCACTGTGGGACGGGCGACCGCCGTCCCGTTCATCGTCCGCTGCGGCATCCTCGTCACCGGCCTGCTCGCCTTCGGCGTGGCCTGGCCGGTCGAGATGCTGAGCAGCCCGAGATTCTTTCTCACCGTCGCCGTCGTCGCTCTCTGGCCGGCGGTGGCACCACGAGGCCGCGGTTGTACGGCCGCCGCTCTGCTGGTGGTGGCCGGCTGGCTGATCGACACCACGGTGTACGGGTCGGAGGTCTCGCTCTGGCGGGTGCTGCTCCTGTCCACGCTGCTCTACCTGACACATTCGCTCACTGCGCTGGCGGCCGTGCTGCCGTACGACGCGATGGTCAATTTCGACGTACCCGGCCGATGGCTGGTCCGCTCGCTAGCCGTAGTGTTGATCTCCGCAGTGGTGATCATTCTGGCTCTGGGGCTCACCGCTGACCTGGGCGGGGACGCTTTCGAGCTGGCGACCCTCATCGGCCTGACCGCGGCTGCCACCGTGACCATGGTCCTAGCACGTCTGACCCGGCGTGAGTGAATTCTGAGTGTTTCGTCACTTGACTTCAGCCGTTGTGATCGTCACAGAACGGCGCATCGGAGCCCCTCCGCGCGCGACAATGGGGGCGTGAATCCGCCGCGCATAGTCGTCGTTGGAGCAGGTCACGTCGGGCTTTACGCCGCCCTCCGCCTGTCCAAGAAGCTGAACCGGAACCAGGCCGAGATCGTCGTCATCGACCCTGTTCCACACATGACTTACCAGCCGTTCCTGCCTGAGGCAGCGGCCGGTAACATTTCGCCGCGACACGCCGTGGTGCCGCTGCGCCGGGAGCTGAAGAAGTGCCGCATCGTCTCCGGTGAGGTCACGAAGCTCGAGCACGCTCGTAAGACTGTCACGATCCAGCCGATCGACGGCCCGGCCTACGAGATGGAGTACGACCACATCATCGTGGCACCCGGCTCGGTCTCCCGGACCCTGCCGATTCCCGGCCTCAGTGACATCGGTATCGGTCTGAAGACCATCGGTGAGGCCATCTACCTGCGTAACCACATTCTCGACCGGCTCGACGTCGCAGCCGTGACGCCGGACGAGGACGTTCGCAAGGCCTCGTTGAACTTCGTCTTCGTCGGTGGTGGCTTCGCCGGCATCGAGGCCCTCGCCGAGATGCAGGACGTCGTCTCCGACGCGCTGAAGTACTACCCGGAGCTGGACCCCAAGGAGGTCCACTTCATCCTGGTCGAGGCCACCAACCGGATCCTGCCCGAGGTGGGCCCGGAGATGGGTGCGTACGCCGCCCGTCAGCTCGCCTCGCGCGGCATCGACCTGCGCCTCGGCACCTTCCTGCAGTCCTGCGTCGACGGCAGGATCGTGCTCTCCGACGGGGACTCGTTCCGCGCCGAGACCCTGGTCTGGACCGCCGGTGTCAAGCCGTCGCCGATGCTCGCCAACACCGACCTGCCGCTCGGCCCGCGTGGGCACGTCAACTGCCTGCCCACCCTGCAGGTCGCCGACAACGAGACGAGCGAGCCGCTCGAGGGTGCCTGGTCCGCAGGTGACTGCGCGCAGGTCCCCGACCTGACCAACCCGGGTGGCTGGTGCTCGCCGAGCGCCCAGCACGCGGTCCGTCAGGCCAAGGTGCTCGCCGACAACATCGCCCAGGTGGTCCGTGGCGGTGCCCCGGTGGAATACCGGCACAAGCACGTCGGCGGCGTCGCCGGCCTGGGGATCAACAAGGGTGTCGCGCACGTCTACGGCATCAAGGTCAAGGGCTACCCGGCGTGGCTGATGCACCGCTTCTACCACGTGAGCCGGATCCCGTCGTTCAACCGCAAGATCCGGGTCGTCGCCGACTGGGTGCTGGCGTTCCTGTTCAAGCGGGAGACCGTGGCCCTCGGCCAGCTGCACCGCCCGCGTGAGGACTTCCTCGAGGTGACCCCGCCGGTGGCGCTGCCCGCCGAGAAGGCGCCGGAGAAGAAGGTCACCGCGGGTTCCCGCTGATTCGGTGGCCATGGTCGTTTGATTTTGCGGCCATGGCCGTTTCCGCCACCTGGGCGGCACCAGCTACGGTGTTCGCAGGCCGCCCGGGTGGTGGAATGGCAGACACGGCCGCCTTAAAAGCGGCTGCCCAAAAGGCGTGCGGGTTCGAGACCCGCCCCGGGCACCAACGGCTGTGCTTTTCATGTGCCCTGAGCTGCGTGAATAACTCTCACTCTCAGGTGGCTCACAGCTACACGTTGCGGCGGTTGTCACCTGGACCGCTTACCCTTGAGCGACAGGCGCATAGCGTCGCAACCTCAAGGGAGGCTGGAAACAGTGAAGACTTCAAACCCGGTGCTCTCGCGACTCGGCCAGGCGGCCGAGCGGGAGCGAGCGGCCGGGTACGGGCCATATGGGCCGGCCGCGCAGCCGGGTTACGGTCAGCCGGGTTACGGCGATCCCTACCCCACGGCTGCGGGCTACCCTTCCGCTCCTCCGGCTGTAGCACCGATGACCGTCGACGATGTCGTCGTCAAGACGGTCACGCTGCTCGGCATCACCGGCATCTCCGCCGTCGCCGCGTGGAACCTTGTTCCGGACGCGGTCCTCGGTCCGGTCTTCTTCGGCGCCGCCATCATCGGCCTGGTGCTCGGTCTGGTCATCTCCTTCATGCGAGTGGCCAACCCGGCGCTGGTGATCGCGTACGCGGTTGTCGAAGGAGCGTTCGTCGGCCTGGTCAGCAAGTTCTACCAGGAGATCATGGGCTTCCAGGGCATCGTCCTGCAGGCAGTGGTCGCGACATTCGGCGTGTTCTTCCTGATGGCAGGCCTTTACAAGGCACGCGTCATCCGGGCCACACCGAAGTTCGTCCGCGCGATGGTCGCCATCATGGCGGGCCTGTTCGGCGTCATGATGATCAACCTGGTGCTCGGCTTCTTCGGGGTCAGCACCGGCCTGCGTGAGGCCGGCCCGATCGGCATCGGCTTCAGCATCATCTGCATCCTGGTCGCCTCGTTCAGTTTCATCCTGAGCTTCAACGAGGTCGAAGAGGGCGTGCGGATGGGCCTGCCCCAGAAGTACTCCTGGACCGCGGCGTTCGGCATCCTGGTCAGCCTGATCTGGCTCTACATCGAGATCCTCCGCCTGCTGAGCTACTTCCAAGGCGGCGACGACTGACGGTCCGTCCGTCGTCACCCTGCAACGCCCGGCCCGTCTCCCCACGGACCGGGCGTTGTCCCCAGCTTGACCGGAAGCCCACCTCGCGCCTCAGCGCCAGGTGGGCTTCCGCATTCCCAGCCCCGGCCTCACCCGGCCCGCCTTGCCCGGCCCGCCCTGCCCTGCCCGGCTCCCTTCTTGC
>DATMVU010000836.1:0-3384 GCA_035562875.1 Actinoplanes sp.
ACCATCAACAAGACGCGGGTACGGCCGGTCATCGACCGTTGGCTGGACAGTGACCAGGTGCAACGCGGCTTCGACGACCTGCGCGCCTACTGGGACAACCTGCTCGGCTCGTTGTCGGTGCGGACCCCGGACGGTGACACCAACCGGATGGTCAACGTCTGGAACGCCTACCAGTGCATGGCCACCTTCAACCTGAGCCGGTCCACCTCGTTCTACGAGTCGGGTATCGGCCGGGGCATGGGGTTCCGGGACTCCAACCAGGACCTGCTCGGTTTTGTGCACATGATTCCGGAGCGGGCCCGGGAGCGGATCCTGGACATCGCGGCCACGCAGAAGCCCGACGGCGGTGCTTACCACCAGTACCAGCCGTTGACCAAGCGCGGCAACAACGACATCGGCGACGGGTTCAACGACGATCCGCTGTGGCTGATCCTGGGTGTGGCGGCCTATCTGAAGGAGACCGGGGACCACGCGTTCCTGGACGAGCAGGTGCCGTTCGACAACGTACCGGGAAGTGAGGCACCGCTCTATGAACACCTGCAGCGGAGCCTGCGGTACACCCTGGAACGGCTGGGCCCGCACGGGCTGCCGCTGATCGGCCGGGCCGACTGGAACGACTGCCTGAACCTGAACTGTTTCTCGGACACTCCGGGGGAGCCGTTCCAGACCACCGAGAACGCGTCCGGTGGGGTGGCCGAGTCGGTGTTCATCGCCGGTCTGTTCGTGCTGGCCGCGAAGGAACTGGCGGTGATCGCGAGGCTGCGCGGGCAGGACGGCGAGGAGGTCGTCTATCGGGCGGCGGCGGAGAAGATGGCCGGCACGGTCACCGAGCACGGTTGGGACGGTGCCTGGTTCCGCCGGGCGTACGATGCGTTCGGCGACCTGGTGGGGTCGGCGGAATGCGACGAGGGGCAGATCTTCATCGAGCCGCAGGGCATCTGCGTGCTCGGCGGGGTCGGCCTGGACGACGGGCTGGCCGTGAAGGCGCTGGACAGTGTGGCCGAACGGCTGGCCACCCCGCACGGCATCGTGCTGCAACAGCCCGCCTACTCCAGCTATCGGATCGAGCTGGGGGAGATCTCCTCGTACCCGCCGGGTTACAAGGAGAACGCCGGTATCTTCTGCCACACCAACCCGTGGATCATGATCGCCGAGGCGATGGTGGGCAACGGTGACCGGGCGTACGACTACTACCGGCGGATCAACCCGTCAGCGCGCGAGAGCATCAGCGAGGTCCACCGGACCGAGCCGTACGTCTACGCCCAGATGATCGCGGGTAAGGACGCGCCGACCCACGGCGAGGCCAAGAACTCGTGGCTGACCGGCACCGCGGCCTGGAACTTCGTGGCCGTCACCCAGTGGATCCTGGGGATCCGGCCGGACTTCGACGGCCTGCGGATCGACCCGGTGCTGCCGGCGGACTGGGCTGGTTTCGCGGCGACCCGGCACTTCCGGGACGCCACCTACGAGATCACCGTCAGCGGCACCGGCCGGGTGACACACCTGCTGGTCGACGGCGAGCGGATCGACGGCAACCTGATCCCGCCGGCCCCGCCCGGCGCGGTGGTCCGGGTCGAGGCGATCCGGGAGTGAGCACGGGCCGGGGGCGGGACGTCCCGCCCCCGGTCACTCCGCCAAGCCGTAGACACGGGCGGCGTTACGCCCGAAGATCCCGGCCGGACGGCCGCCGAGGATCGCCGTCGTCGCGGCCACCACCTGCTCGTAGGTGGCGGTCAGCCGGCACACCGGCCAGTCCGAGCCGAACATCAGCCGGTCCGGGCCGAACAGTTCCACGGCGGTCTCCACGTACGGCCGCAGGTCGTCCACCGACCACCCCTCGGCAGCCTCGGTGACCAGGCCGGAGAGCTTCGCCGTCACGTTCGGCTGCTCGGCCACGTCAGTGATCAGATCCCGCCAGCGCTTCAGTTCACCCGAGGCGATCGAGGGCTTGCCGAGATGGTCCAGCACAAACGTGGACTCCGGCAGGGCTGCGGCGGCCCGGGCCACCGACGGAAGCTGCGCGCCGCGGACCACCAGTTCGTTGACCAGTCCGGCGTCGGCCACGGTGGCCAGACCCACGCGTACTGCGGGCTGGTCCAGCAGATCGTCGGGACCGGCCTGGACCTGATCGCGGATCCCGGCCAGCAGCGTCCCGCCGGGCCTGCGGCGATGAGCCGCCAGGGTCTCCGCGAGATCCGGATCGGTCAGTGACGCCCAGCCGACCACTGCGGCGATCTGCGGGGTGCGCGCGGCCAGCGCCAGGAACCGGATGGTCTCCGACTCGTCGCAGAGACCGGCCTCGACCAGCACGGTCCGGGTGACGCCGGTGGCGGCCAGGTGGGGGAGCAGATCGTCGGGGGTGAAGTCGCGGCGCAGGGCGTCCGGCAGCCACGGGTAGTCGGCGGTCCAGAAGTGCTGGTGGGCATCGATGATCACGGAACCGGTACCTCCGGGTCGAGTAGCCAGGCCGCTGCCAGGTCCCGCCAGAGTGCGCCGGGGATCGTCACGCCGGCCATCGCCACGGCGTCGGCGGCCTCCTCCGGCGAGCGCATGCCGATCAGTACCGACGCGACGGCCGGGTGGCCCAGCGGGAACTGCAGGGCGGCGGCGCGCAGCGGCACGTCATAACGGGCGCAGACCCGCTCCATCGCCTGGGCGCGGGCCAGGATCTTGGATGCGGCGGGCAGGTAGTCGTAGGTGGCGCCGGGAACCGGGGCGGCCAGGATCCCGGAGTTGAAGACACCGCCGACGATCACCGAGATGCCGCGTCTGTGGCATTCGGGAAGGATGTCGCTCAGCCCGGACTGGTCGAGCAGGGAGTAGCGGCCGGCCAGCAGGAGGCAGTCGAACTGCCCGGTCTTGGCGAATTCAGTCAGCATCTCCGACTGGTTCATGCCCGCGGAGACGGCGCCGATCGTGCCCTCGCGCTTCAGCTCGACCAGGGCGGGCAGGGCCTCGGTGACCGCTTGATCAAAGTGATCATCCGGATCATGGAGATGCAGGATGTCGACTTTGTCGAGCTTCAGTCGGGCAAGACTCGCCTCGTGCGAGGCGCGAACCCCGGCAGCCGAGAAGTCGACGACAGTCCCGCTGCCTTCTGCCCATATTTCCGATTTGTCGGTCATATCCCGCAGCTCGGGCAGCTCGGGCAGCTCGGGTACTTCGGGCACGAGGCGGCCGACCTTGGTGGCGAGGGTGAACCCCTCACGATCCCGCAGCGCGGCCCCGGCGCGCCGCTCCGACAGCCCGGCCCCGTACAGCGGGGCGGTGTCGAAGAACCGCACTCCCCGCCGCCAGGCCTCGTCAACCGCGGCGGCAGCCGTAAGGTCCCCGACCGCGGTGTAGAGCCCGCCGATCGGCGCCAGGCCCATGCCTAGGCGGGTC
>DATMVU010000837.1:0-15578 GCA_035562875.1 Actinoplanes sp.
AGGACTGCCGGACGTGCGGGCTGACGGCCGTTGCGCGCCCGGGGATCGGGCGCCTGCCCGACCGGGCGCAGACCGTTCACCTGGACGAAGATGGAGCGGCGTTCGACCGCGTCACCTGCCGAGTTCAGTTCGTAGCCGTCCAGCCAGACCCATCCTTCATAGGTCGGCCAGTCGTGCACCCGAATGACCCGGAACAACATCGGTGACGCGAATTGGACGCTTGCCGCCTTCGTCACGTGGATTACATCACCGGACCGAGGTAGAACCACGTCATCTCCTGCCCTGAGACTCATGTGGGATGTGGACTTGGTGACAAGTGCATCAGTTTGCCGCCTGAGTGCACTTTTGCAAGCCTTCGACGGATATCACCATCGAAGGAGGTTGCGGAACGTCACTGCCGCCGAACAGCCCCACCCGTGTCGGGGCGGAAGTCCATGAAGGACGACCAGTGGCTCGGCGCCCCGTGATGGACGTCGCCTTGGTGCGAATTAACCACTTCTGGCCGGGTCGCTCAAGAACATTAAGTGACGCTGGCCATACGGAAAGATTGCACCACCAGTGTCGTCGATGCAAGTTGCATGTCACGCTTCCGTGATCCTGCGTGATCATCCACTGTGCTTGAACGATCATGGGGACGCCGGGAGACTGGATCGGTGAATCGACGCCGCAGTCCCACCCTCCGTCGACGCCGCCTCGGTGTGGAACTGCGCAGACATCGTGAGGCGGCCGGCGTGACCATCGACGTGGTGGCGGAACGACTCGGTTGTTCGCCATCGAAGATATCCCGCATCGAAACTGGACATACCAGCGCCAGCCCGGTCGACGTAACCGACATGTTGGTCATTTATGGTGTGAATCCTGACATAGCTAGCGAACTGGTGGAAATCTCCCGGGATGCTCGCCAGAAAGGTTGGTGGCATCCCTTCTCCACCGTCCTGAACAGCACTTATGTCGGCTTTGAAGCCGAAGCTAGATCAATTCACGCGTACGAGCAGCAGGTGATTCCCGGCCTGTTGCAGAGTGAGGAATACGCACTGGCTCTCATTGGATCCGCCCGATGGGATGACACCGATCAGAGAATCGCGCACCGGGTCCGCGTCCGCATGCAACGCCAGTCGTTGTTGGTTCAGGACGATCCAATAGATCTTTGGGTGGTGCTCGATGAAGCGGTGGTGAGTCGCCCCGTCGGTGGCGACGCAATCATGCGTGACCAGCTTCGACATCTGGCCGAAGCGGCGCAGCTGCCGAATGTGACTCTCCAGATCCTGCCGTTCGAGGTCGGCGCACATGCCGCCATGGACGGCACGTTCACGATTCTCGACTTCCCGGACGGGGATCCCGCCGTGGTCTTCACCGAGAACGCGGCCGGTGGCCTGTTTCTGGAGAAGGACGACGAACTCCGCAAGTACCGCGAGGTCTTCGACATCATCCGGGCTGCCGCCCTTGATCCGGAGGATTCCATCGAGATGATCCAGATGCTGGTAGAGGAGCCATTGTGGAAATCGAGGCGAAGGGCCTCCGGGTCGACCTGAACCGGGCCCAGTGGTTCAAGAGCACGCGCAGTGGCCCCAACTGCGACAATTGTGTCGAGGTGGCGTTTGTCGGAGAGGCGATCGCGGTACGGGACTCGAAGAACCCGACCGGACCGGCATTGATCTTCACAGCCGCCGAATGGGACGCGTTCGTGGGTGGTGCCAAAGACGGCGAGTTCGACCTCTGAGAACCTAGGTACGGCCGGTCCGGCGACATGATCGCTCGGGCCGGCCGCTGCTATTTGCCCGGATTTCCGTCGCTGGACCGGGATCGCCTCGTTGAAGAGTCCAAGCGCGGGCCGGACCGCGCTGTGGGCCGGGACACACCACCGAACGAGGCAAGGCAGACAGATGACGATTGGTTCCGACAACCTCAGCAACGGTTCGACGACGGCACAGGACCGGTTCAGCGGCGGGGTGAGCGCCTACCGGCAGGGTCGGCGTGAGGCGCTGGACAGCACCGACGGTGAACTGATCCGCACCACGTCGAACCTGCCGACCCGCTCACCGGGCCGGTCACACAGCAGCCTCGAACCGAGCAGCCCGTTGGACCGGGCGGCGAAACTGCCCTCCCTGGACATGGCGGGCCTGAGCGACACGTTCAGCTCCAGCAGCTGGAACGACAGCGGCTCGTCCGGCCAGTCGATGGCCGACCACCCGCTGCTGCGCGGACTGCTGATGGAACTGCCGGCCCGGGGCACCCTGCCACCGTCGGACTGGCTGGACCGCTGGTTCGAAGCCACCCGGTCCATCTTGGAGCTTCTCTACCAACAGGAAGCCCGCCGCCACTGATCCATCGGCCGGCAAACCGGACTCAGCGGACTCCGGCCGGGATCCGTTCACGGTCGATCGGGGCCAGCACCAGCGGGGCCAGGCGATTGTGGCGCAGCGCTGCCCGCACCCCGATCCCGGCGATCGCCAGCGCGACTCCGATGACGGCGAATCCGGCCACCCCGGCCGACTCCCCGATCGGCAGGGTCACCAGATCAGCGGCGATCGGCAGGCCGACGAGCGCGGCCAGGCCGGTCACCTGCAACGGTGCGGCAAGCAGCGGATGCGCGGCAGCGGCCCGCAGGCCCGGCGGAATCGGGGTGAGTGGTGCGGTGGCGAAAGCCCCCGCCCCGCGCCGGACCCGCCCCAGCCGGCGCACCGTCGAGGTCACCACGAGCAGACCCGGGACGGCCGGCAGCAGAGCCGCGGCCGGGGCGGCCTGCACCCCCGGCAGCACCGTCGCGACCAGCGGAACCGCGATGAACACCGCGAGACCTGCGACGATCAGCCCGGTCACCAGCCCGGCTCGGCGTCGGAACTGGTGTGCTGTCGCGGCGGTCGACAGCCCATCGGAGAGCAGTCCGGCGGCGAGCCAGGCAGCAGCGAGCGTGCTGATCATGAGGATGTCCACAACGGTGTCCACATCGACAGCGTTCACCGCTCGGGCAACCTTCGAAACCGGTATTTGCCCGGAACGAGGACCCGTAGGGGTCAGCCTGTCTGATGGTGATCAGATGATCACCATCGGTTGCGGTCGGGGTGAACTATGTGGACGAAGGCTCCGCGGATAAGTGATCTGTACCGCAGTGTCGGAAAAAGATCAGACCGCGAACTCACGCACCGGCTCGGTGGCCGGAGCCGGCGGGGTGGCCTTCCACAGTCCGATCTTCTGCGCGCCGAGACGGCTCAGGTAGGCCGGGTTCAGCAGGATGTAACGCTTCCACAGCCGCTTCGGCTCCAGGCCGAGACGCCACAGCCACTCGAGGGCGTACTTCTGCATCCACGCGGGCGGGTTCTTCAACAGGCCGGCGTGGTAGTCGAAGGCGGCACCGACGGCGAGCAACGGCATGTCCAGCAGCGGCCGCATCGCGTAGGTGAAGATCTCCTGCCGGGGGCAGCCCAGCCCGACCAGCACGATCCGGGCCCCGGAGGCTTTGATCCGCTCGGCGATGGCCTCCGGCTCACCCGGCTGTGACTTCCGGAACTTCGAAGCCTCCACCCCGGCGATCTGCAGACTGGGGAACATCCCCTGAAGCGCCGGAACCAGCTTCTCCAGGACGGGTTCCTGCGACCCGTACAGGTAGATGGGCAGCCCCTCGACGGCGGCCTGCTCGACCACCTTGAGGGTCAGGGACGGCCCGTAGACCCGATCGGTGAGCCCCGCCTGGTGCAGAAGGTTCAGCGCCCAGCGAACCGGCTGCCCGTCCGGCGTGACCAGATCGAAGGAGTTGAGCCGCGCGTTGTGAGCAGGATCCTCGACCCCGGTCATCACGCCGTGCACGGCCAGAGCGGTGACGGCGAACCCACGCCGCTCCCGGGCCGCCTCGATGATCTGCGCAGTGGCTGTCGCATAGTCCGTGGCGTCGACCAGCACGCCGAGAACATTGTGCTTGCCCTGCCGAACACCAGTCGCAGTCACGACCGCACCCCACCCTGGAAGACCGATTGAGGCGGCGAGCATAACGCTCCCCACACCTTCACCCGAAAGAGAACGCCCCACACCGAACGGACGAGCGCGCTGGTCCCCCGTACAACCCAATGGTGTTGATCTCAAAAACACGCCGTCAGAGACGTGCCCGCAACCAGATCAAGTGACCGCGACCGGCTCGCCCACCCCACTCACCGTGATGAGGGGTTTCCGGGAGCAGATATGACGAGAGCGACCACGGTCTGCGCTTTCCGCAGACCGAGGTCGCTCATTCGCTCTCGTGGGGATGGGGGGAGTTGAACCCCCACGTCCTTTCGGACACACGGACCTGAACCGTGCGCGTCTGCCATTCCGCCACATCCCCATGTGACTTCCGTACTGTGTTGCTTTCGTGCTGTGCTTCCAAGATCATACATCTGATCTTTTCGGCTGAACCAGGCGGGTTGGGCCTGCTTCTTGTTACTGGCTGCGACAGACTACGCTGTCGCACGTCACTAAGCGAGTTTGTATTCGCCCCGCGACGGAGGAAACACTAGCACGGCGTCATGGGGCGCCATACGAGGGTCAGAAGTGCCGGCTGCTCTTGCACTAAGGATGCGCAAGCGGTCGCCGGATACCATCATGTCCTCGGAACCCGAGGAGGAGCCGGTGAGCGTGCTGCAGCGCTTTGAGAAGCGATTGGAAGGCCTGGTCGAAGGGGCCTTCGCCAAGGTCTTCAAGGGTGTCGTGCACCCTGTGGAGATTCTGAATGCCATGCAGCGGGAGGCCGAGGCGCACAAGGCCATCCTCGCCGGTGGCCGCACCTTGGTGCCCAACCGCTACGTGATCGATCTGTCGCCTTACGACCACAGTCGTCTGGCGCCCTACGCCGCCGCGTTGGCGCAGGAGCTGGCGCAGTCCCAGGCCGAGTTCATCGGTGAGCAGGCCTGGACGGTGTACGGCGACGTGATCGTCGAGATCGAGCGCGGCGATGGCCTGGACACCGGGATGTTCCGGGTGACGGCCGAGGTCTACACCGGTGGCGAGGTCGCCCCGGTGCAGCAGCCGGCGTATGACGCCGGCCCGCAGTATTCGCCCTACGACCAGCAGGGTGGCGGTTACCAGCAGCAACAACAGCATCATGGTGGGCCGCGCAGCGTGGGCCTGGTCTCCGGTGACGGACGGACCTACCCGTTGCAGATGGGCTCGACCGTGATCGGCCGCGGTGACCAGGCGAACCTTCGCCTGCCCGATGTCGGCATCTCTCGCCGGCACGCCCGGCTGGACTATGACGGCAACCAGGTCGTGCTGACCGATCTGGGATCGACGAACGGCACCATGGTCAACGGCCAGCGGGTGTCCGCCGTCGCTCTCAACCCGGGCGACATGATCCAGCTCGGGACGACCACACTCACCTTCCGAGTGGACGGCTAGCGGCCTTGCCCGAATTTGTCCTAACCGTCGCCCGGTTCGGGTTTCTCATCCTGCTGTGGATCTTCGTGTTCACGGTGGTCGGGGTGATCCGGCGGGACCTCTTCGCGAGCAGCCGGGCCAAGAGCATCGTCGCCAGCCCTCGGGGGGTGGGCGGCGCGGTGCTCCAGGGCCGGCCGGCGAAGGTGAAACGCGGTAAGGCGGCGCGGCAACTAGTCGTGACTGCCGGGAATCTGGCCGGCACCCGGATCACTCTGGGTGAGGCTCAGATCACGATCGGCCGTGCCGAGGATTCGACGCTCGTCATCACCGACGACTTCGCGTCCGCCCGGCACGCCCGGTTGGTCCCGCGTGAGGGCCAGTGGTTCGTCGAGGACCTCGGCTCGACCAACGGCACTTACCTAGATCGCGGTAAGGTCTCCGGACCCACTCCAGTCCCCCTTGGCGTTCCGATCCGGATCGGGCGCACTTCTCTCGAGTTACGGCCATGACCCTGACCCTGCGCTATGCCGCCCAGAGCGACCGCGGTCTGATCCGAGACCTGAACCAGGACTCCGTCTACGCCGGGCCGCGACTCCTCGCAGTCGCGGACGGCATGGGCGGTATGGCCGCTGGTGACGTCGCGTCCAACATCGTCATCGCCGCCATGGCGCCGCTCGACGACGACGTCCCCGGGGACGCCATGGTCGACGCCTTGCGGCACGCCGTCGGGACCGCGAATCAGCAGTTGCGGGACACCGTCGACGCCAACCCTCAACTCGAGGGGATGGGGACCACGCTGACCGCGGTCCTCTTCTCCGGCAGCAAGTTCGGCATGGTGCACATCGGGGACTCCCGGGCGTACCTGCTGCGCAAGGGTGAGTTCGCCCAGATCACCAAGGACGACACGTACGTCCAGATGCTGGTCGACGAAGGTCGTGTCAGCCCGGAGGAGGCGAGCAGTCACCCGCAGCGGTCGCTGCTCACCAGGGCGCTGGACGGGCGGGACATCGACCCTGAGTACTCGGTCCGCCAGGTGCTCCAGGGCGATCGGTACCTGATCTGCAGCGACGGTCTCTCCGGTGTGGTCAGTGGCGAGACCATCGGCCAGACCATGCGGGAGCTGGCCGACCCGAAAGCCTGCACCGAGCGGCTGGTCCAGCTCGCGCTGCGCGGCGGTGGCCCGGACAACATCACCGTGATCATCGCCGACGCCGTCGACGGCATCGTCGAGCAGGCTCCGATCGTGGGTGGCGCCGCGTCGCTCGACCGTGGCAACACCACCGTCGCCGACAGCTCCACCTCGGCAGCCCGCGCCGCCGCACTGAAACCGCAGGCACCTCGCCCGGCCCAGCCGGAGCAGCCCAGTGGTTACGAGCGGGACGCGGAGCCCTCCGGTCATCCGGTGCGGACCACCCTGCTGGTGCTGGCCCTGCTCGGGGTGCTCGGTGGCGGCCTGTGGGCCGGCTGGAAGTACACCCAGGGTCAGTACTACGTCGGTGCGACCGAGCAGGGGCAGCTCGCCATCTTCCAGGGCGTGCCCGGCCAGGTCGCCGGTCTGGACCTGTCGACGGTGAGCGAGACCAGCCAGATCCGGCTCGACGACCTCACCACGACTGCGCAGGAGCGGGTCAAGCAGGGCATTCACGCCGCGAGTCAGGCGAACGCCCGCACCACGCTGGCCGACCTGACCAAGGACGACCCGTCGAACCCGAACCCGAACCTCAAGCCGATCTGTACGGCCGCCGGCACCACGCCGCCGACCTCCGTCTCGGCCAGTCCGACCGTGGCTCCGAACCGCAGTGCCAACGCCTCGGCGCCGGCTGCCGGTGCTTCGGCAAGTGCTCCGCCGACGTCGGTCGACCCGGTCGGGTGCCGGACCGTCGACTGAGTCATCGGCCTACACGTCTGGGGATACTTTTTTGACCGCGCCCGCCGTACCGGCTCCGACGCCCGCCTCCACGGGCGAGATGTCGCGTATCCGGGGTTGGAAGACGCGCCGTAACGCCGAACTCGGGTTGCTGGTGTTCGCCATGGGCCTCGTCGCCGTGTTCGGCGCGACGGTCGAGGCCAACCAGTTCGACAAGATCAACGCGAACTTCTGGGTTCCGGCCGCGCTGATCGGCGTCCTGTTCCTCGGTCTGCACATCGTCGTCCGGTTCACCGCGCCCTACTCCGACCCGGTGCTGTTGCCGTCGGTCGCACTGATCAACGGCATCGGGGTGGCGTTCCTGCGCCGTCTGGACATCGCCCGGGCGCTGTCCCGGGACCTGCCGGTGCCGGGGTTCTTCGGCGACACCAGCGGCCGTCAGCTGGCCTGGACCCTGCTGTCCCTGGTTCTGGCCTCGGTTCTGCTGCTGGTGATCCGCGACCACAAGATCATTTCGCGGTACGCCTACACGCTCGGCCTCATCGGCATCGTGCTGATGATGATCCCGGCGGTGCTACCGGCCGCCTACTCCGAGGTCAACGGCGCCAAGATCTGGATCAAGTTCGGTTCCGCGTTCTCGATCCAGCCGGGTGAGTTCGCCAAGATCGCTCTGGTCTCGTTCTTCGCCTACTACCTGGTCCGTAAGCGTGAGGTGCTGTCCCTGGCCAGCCACCGCTTCCTCGGGCTCGACTTCCCGCGAGGGCGGGACCTGGGCCCGGTTCTGACGGTGTGGCTGTTCAGCGTCCTGGTCCTGGTCTTCGAGAAGGACCTCGGTACCGCGCTGCTCTACTTCGGCCTCTTCATCGTCACGCTGTACGTGGCGACCGAGCGGTCCAGCTGGCTGATCATCGGTCTGCTGCTGTTCTTCGGCGGCGTCTACGTGGCGTACCTTCTCGGCAGCGTGATCGGTGGCCCGTTCGCGAACTTCTACGACCGGGCCACGGTGTGGCTCGACCCGTTCGCCCAGGCCAACTACGACCGGGAGAGCGGCAGCAGCTACCAGCTGGTGCAGGGCCTGTTCGGGCTCGGTACCGGCGGCCTCTTCGGCACCGGGCCGGGCGCCGGCTCCCCGGGCCGGGTGCCCGAGGTCCGCAACGACTTCATCTTCGCCGGCCTCGGTGAGGAGATCGGTCTCTTCGGGCTCGTCGCGCTGCTGGTCCTCTACCTGTTGATCGTGGAGCGAGGCCTGCACGCCGCCCTGGCGGTCCGGGACTCGTTCGGCAAGCTCGTCGCCGGCGGTCTCGCCTTCACGCTGGGCCTGCAGGTCTTCGTCATCCTCGGCGGTATCACCGGGCTCATCCCGCTGACCGGCCAGACCACCCCGTTCCTCTCCTCCGGCGGTTCGTCACTGATGGCGAACTGGATGCTGATCGCCATGCTGTTGCGGATCTCCGATGCGGCCCGGCGACCGGCGAACGCCGTACCTGATCGGGGCCCCGGGGCACCCAAGAAAGCACCGACACAACTACACGGCGCCATGACGGAGGTGATCAAGCCGTGAACGGTCCACTCAGACGCTCTGGTGTGGTCATCATGGTCCTGTTCGGCGCGATCTTCGTGAAGCTGAACTGGGTCCAGGCGTACAAGGCCGATGAACTGCGCACCGACGGCCGGAACCAGCGGGTCCAGATCGCCGAGTACGAGCGGCCCCGCGGGTCGATCGAGGCCGGCGGTGTCTCGCTGGCCGGCAACACCGACACCGGCGGCGAACTTCGGTACCAGCGGGTCTACCCGAAGAAAGAGGTCTACGCCCCGGTCCTCGGGTACAAGCCGCTGAGCGGTATCGCGGTCGGTATCGAGTCGGCCGAGAACGACATCCTCTCCGGCGCCAGCGACAAGCTCTTCGCGGACCGTCTCAGCGAGATGTTCACCGGTGACACCGCGACCGGCGGCAACATCGTTCTGTCGCTGATCCCCCGCGCGCAGGAGGTCGCCTGGAAACAGATGACCGACAACGAGCGTGGCGCCACCAAGGGCGCGGCGGTCGCCATCAACCCGACCACCGGCGCGATCCAGGCCATGGTCTCGATGCCGAGCTACGACCCGAACCCGCTGGCCAGCCTCGACGTCAAGGTGGCCGGCGCGGCGTACAACGAGCTGAACGCGGACAAGGACCAGCCGCTGCTGAACCGGACGGTGGCGAACACCCTGCCGCCCGGCTCGGTGTTCAAGGTGATCGTCTCGGCGGCGGCTCTGGAGAACGGCTACAGCACCGACAGTGAGATCCCGGCCGGCAGCGTCTACCGGGAGGGCGGCGCGACGATCCGCAACTCCGCGGACGAGGTCTGCGCGGGTGAGCAGACCAACCTCAAGAGCGCGCTGACCACGAGCTGCAACACCGCCTACTCCCGGCTCGGTGTGAAGCTCGGCCGTGACGTGGTGCTCGACAAGGCCAAGGACTTCGGCTTCGAGGACGACACGCTCAAAGTCGGCGACATGGACAGCGGCAAGGGCCTGACAGTGGCGGCCAGCAAGACCGGCACCATCGCCAACGGCGACGGCAGCGTCGACAAGGCCGCGCTGGCCCAGTCGTCGCTCGGCCAGCGGGACGTCCGGATGACCCCGCTGCAGGGCGCGCTGATCGCGGCCACTGTCGCCAACGGCGGTAAGCAGATGCGGCCCTACCTGGTGCAGCAGCAGCTCGACTCGAACCGCGGCACCATCTACACCGCCCGGCCGAAGACGCTGCGCGAGCCGATCAACTCGACGGTGGCCGGTGGGCTGAGCGAGATGATGGAGAGTGTCGTCGAGAACGGCACCGGCAAGAAAGCCCAGGTCAACGGTCTCACCGTCGGTGGCAAGACCGGTACCGCCCAGAACGGTGACGCCGACCCGCACGGCTGGTTCGTCGGGTTCGCCTACGACAAGGACGGCAAGGCCGTCTCCGCGGTGTGCGTCATGCTGGAGAACGTGCCCGATGGGAGCGCCAGCGCTGAGGCGGCCCGGATCGCCGGGCTCATCATGAAGGCCGCGGCCGGTCAGGGAGGGAACTGAGATGATCCGCCCGGGGGTCACGCTCGGGGGGCGATACCGCTTGGAGGAGCGGATCGCCGGGGGCGGCATGGGCGACGTCTGGAAGGGCATCGACGATGTCCTGGGCCGGACCGTCGCGGTCAAGATCCTGCTGCCCGCCCTGCTCGACGAGCCGGGCTTCGCCGAGCGGTTCCGCGGTGAGGCCCGGACCATGGCCACCATCAACCACCCGGGCGTGGTCGACGTCTACGACTACGGGAGCGACCAGTCGATCGCCTTCCTGGTCATGGAGTACGTCGAGGGCGACGCCCTCTCCCGGACCCTGAGCCGGGTCGGCCGGCTGACCCCGGCCCGGACCATGGCGCTGGTGGCCCAGGCCGCCGACGCCCTCCAGGCCGCACACGGCAACGGCATCGTGCACCGGGACGTCAAACCCGGAAACCTGCTGGTACGCCCCAACGGCACCCTGGTCCTGACCGACTTCGGCATCGCCCGCTCGGCCCTGGTGGGTCAGCTCACGGTGGCCGGCGCGGTGCTCGGCACGGCGTCGTACATCTCTCCCGAGCAGGCGGCCGGTGACGTGGCTACCGCTGCCTCCGATGTGTACGCCCTCGGTGTCGTCGCCTACCAGTGCCTCTCCGGGCACCGGCCGTTCGACGGCGCCACCCCGATCGAGATCGCCATGAAGCACGTGCGGGAGACCCCGCGCCCGCTTCCCGGCGACATCCCGCCCGCGGTGCGTGCCATCGTGGAGCGGGCGATGGCCAAGGACCCGTCGACCCGGTGGCCCAGTGCTTCGGCGATGGCCGCGGTGGCCCGGCAGGCAGCGTCCTCGCTGACGACCGCGCAGCAGCCGATCACCCCGCAGCAGCCGCCGGTGCAGAGCTCCCACCCGATCAGCGCTCCGCCGAACCGTTCGCAGTCCGGTGCATCGGCGTCGGGTGCGGCGCGCGCGGCGGTCCCGCGGCCGGTGTCGGGTGCCCGGGGCGCGGCCTCGGTGCCGACCCCGCTGCCGCCGGTGGCGCCACCCGTCTCACCGGCTCCGCCGCCGTACCGGCCGCAGTCGGCTCCACCCGTCAACCCCTACCACCCGGCGGCTGCCAAACCGGAGAGTACCTTCGGGCGTCAGGTGCTGGTCGTCCTCGCCGTGGTGCTGGCACTACTGGTGCTGCTCTGCGCCGGGGTCATCTCTTTCCTGTTACGAAGCGGCAACGGCACCACCGCCTCAAGCAGCACGCTGGGTCATCACAGCAGCTCTGGGGCTATCCTCCGCTCGGGCGTGGTCGCCGACCAGGTGTCGGTGACGTCGTACCGTCTAAAGAAGGCCGATGCCCAGCTCGGTCGGTTCCGACCTAACGAAGGACGACAGACGTTATGACGGCTCAGGCCCGCCTGCTCGGTGGCAGGTATCAGGTCGGCGAGCTGCTCGGTTACGGCGGCATGGCAGAGGTGCACAAGGGACGCGATCTGCGCCTCGGCCGCGACGTGGCGATCAAGATGCTACGAACCGACCTGGCCCGGGATGACACCTTCCAGGAACGGTTCCGTCGTGAGGCGCAGAACTCCGCGGCCCTGAACCACCCCGCGATCGTCGCCGTCTACGACACCGGTGAAGAGATCTCGGCCACCGGCGAGAAGCACCCGTTCATCGTGATGGAGTTCGTCAACGGCCAGACCCTCAAAGAGGTCCTGGCCCAGGAGCAGCGTCTCCAGCCACGCCGGGCACTGGAGATCATCGCCGACATCTGCGCGGCCATGGAGTTCAGCCACCGGCACGGGATCATCCACCGGGACATCAAGCCCGGCAATGTGATGATCACGCAGAACGGCCAGGTCAAGGTGATGGACTTCGGCATCGCCCGGGCCCTGGCCAGCGGTGCCACCACGATGACGCAGACCAGCGCGGTCATCGGCACGGCGCAGTACCTCTCCCCCGAGCAGGCCCGGGGCGAGTCGGTCGACGCGCGTTCCGATGTGTACGCGGCCGGCTGTGTCCTCTTCGAACTGGTCGTCGGTCATCCCCCGTTCGTCGGGGACAGCCCGGTCAGTGTCGCCTACCAGCACGTCCGTGAGGACCCCAAGCCACCGAGCACGCTGGTGCCCGGCCTGCCGCCGGAAATCGACGCGATGGCGTTGAAGGCGCTGGCCAAGAACCCGCTCAACCGTTACCAGAGCGCCCAGGAGATGCGCGCCGACGCACTGCGCGCCGTCTCCGGACGCCCGGTCCTGGCGACCCCGGTGATGAGCCAGGCCGAAACCATGGCGCTGAACGCCGGCCCGCAGCAGCAGTGGTCGCCGCAGGGCGCCACCACCGTTCACCAGCGTCAGATGCCCGGTGGGTACGCGGGTGGTGTCGCGCCGAAACCGGAGAGCCGCTCCTCGTGGGTGATGGCCGTGGTGGCCGGCCTGGCTGTGCTGGTCGTGGTGGTTCTCGGGGTGGCATTGGCCCTGAACAAGAGTAATAGTGAGGATCCCGGTCAGACCGGCGCCCAGGAACCGGTCAAGGTGACCATGCCCGACTTGAGCGGCAAGTCGGCCAGGGAAGTGGTGGCCGAGCTCGAGGGGGCGAAGTTCACCAACTACAGCGCGACCGACCCAGAGACCGGCGACGACTGCGACGACAAGGTGACCAAGCAGAGCCCCGACAAGGGGACTCTGGTGCTGCTCGACGCTCCGATCACCTACACGATCTGTACCAAGCCCGAGGAGAAGCAGGTTCCCAAGAACCTGGTGGGCAACAACCTCAGCCTCGTCACGTTGACCCTGGAGAACCTCGGCTTCGAGGTGAACCCCCGTGAGGTCAACAGCGTCCAGCCGAAGAACCAGGTCATCGAGGTGGAGGGCGAAGGTGAGACACGTCCCTTCGGCACCACTCTGGACGTGAAGTACTCGAACAACTCCCTGGTCGAGGTCCCTGACGTGACCGACAAGACCCAGTCTCAGGCCGAGACGCTGCTGGGTCAGGCCGGCCTCAAGTTCGAGGTCGTGGTCGTTCAGGTGGACGGTGAACCCGGCACGGTGCTGAGCCAGAGTGTGAAGGCCGGCGATCGGGTCAAGAAGGGCAGCACCGTGAACCTTCAGGTCATCGGCGAGCCGCCCAACCCTGACCCGAGCGTTTCGGAGTCATCCGATCCCGGCGGCGGTGAAGGTGACGGCGGCGGTGAGGGTGAGACCCCGTAAGCCGTAGAGACAGCGAAGGCCGGTGCCCCGAGGGGCACCGGCCTTTCTCATGTCTCAGGCTGTGGCGAAGGCCGATCGACGGCGGGTCTCCACCTCGGCGGCGAGGGCCGGGGCCTTCTCCAGCGCGGACCGGAGACCGCACGACGCCAGCCAGTTGGCGAGCATGGTGTGCCCGCCCTCGGTCAGCACCGACTCGGGGTGGAACTGGACGCCCTCGATCGGCAGTTCCCGGTGCCGCATCGCCATCACCACACCGGACTCGGTACGGCCGGTGACCTCGATCTCGGCGGGCAGGGTGTCCGGGACGACGGCCAGCGAGTGATAGCGGGTCGCGGTGAACGGGTCGGGCAGCCCGGCCAGCACCCCCGTGCCCTGGTGGTGCACCGCCGAGGTCTTGCCGTGCAGCAGCTCCGGGGCCCTGGTCACGGTCGCCCCGAAGGCCGCCCCGATCGCCTGATGACCCAGGCAGACACCGAACATCGGGAGCTTCCCGGCGTACTCCCGGATCACGTCCATCATGATCCCGGCACGGGTCGGCTCACCGGGGCCCGGCGACAGCAGGATGCCGGCCGCGCCGAACCCGCCCACCTCGGCCACGGTGATCTCGTCGTTGCGCCGTACCTCGCACTGTGCCCCGAGTTGTTCGAGGTACTGCACGAGGTTGAAGACGAACGAGTCGTAGTTGTCGATCACCAGAATGCGCACGTCGTCACCTGCTGGAGTTCGGGGTCGGCTGATTGGAGTTGGTGTTGTAGGGCAGGTCGAAGCCGCCCCCGTCGTCGCCGGGGATGGTGGTGTCGGCATCCGCCCCACCGTCGGTGTCCTGCCCCGTGGTGGCCTCCACCTGCACGTCGTCGAACGGCAGCAGCGGGGTGGCCCACGGGAAGATGACGTACCACAGCAGCGCGCCGACGGCGGTCAGCAGCACGAACGCGCAGGTGAACTTCGCCCAGAACCCGCCCGGCAGCTTGCGCCAGATCCACGCGTACAAGCTCAGCCCTTCATCTCAGCCGGCTTGCCGGCGTCCGACTTGGTCTGGTCCCGCGGGACGGTCTTGACCAACTCGGCGTGGATGATCAGGCGCTCGTAGTTGTTGTACTTCGGGTTGCAGGTGGTCAGCGTGAGCAGCGCCTGGGTGGGCTTGGCCTTGGGCTTTCCGGGGACCGCGGCGACCACCTCGACCTGGTGCGGGCGGACCACTTCCTGCTGGTAGACGTGGTAGACGTACCAGGCGTCGCGGGTCTCGACGCCGATGACGTCGCCGTCCTTGAGCTCGTCCAGCCGCCAGAAGATCTTCCGGATCCGGTGGCCGGCGACCGAGAAGTTGCCGACCTCACCGGGCTTGGCGGTGTCCGGGTAGTGGCCCGGGGCGTAGCGGATGTCCTCCGGCGTGACGCCGTCGACGACCACCCACTTCATGTCGAACTTCGGGATGTAGAGACGGCCGACCAGGTCGGCACCGGGTGCGGCGGGTCCCTTTTTGATCGGCCCGCTCGGTACGACGGTCGGGTCGGCCCACGCCTGATCGAGCTCGGCGCCCAGCGAGTCCTGCTCGGACTCCACAGCGGCCGAGTTGCCGAAGACCTGATAGCCGGCGAAGAGCAGGATCACCAGACCGAAAGTGATCATCAGCTCGCCGGATGCCCGGATGCCGGTCCGGAACCGCGAGCCGACGCTCGGGCGGGTCAACTCCGAATAGACGCTCTTGTAACCCTCGTCGGTCTGCTCCGGGCGCAGCTTGACCACCCGTTCGCCCGACTTGCCGGGTTCCGGCTCGTCGGATTCGGGGAGAGACGCCGCCGGCCGGGCCCCCGGCGGGACGGGAGCGACCGATGCCGCGCCGAGTGACGCCTCCGGACCGGCCGCCTTCCGAGCCGCCTGCGCGGCGTTACCCGGTGCCATCTTGTCGGCGGCCGCCACCAGGGGCAGCAGACCCGTCGGTGCGGCGACCGGCGGCACCGCGGGCACCATGCTCGTCGGCGCGGAGAAGGCGGGCAGCGCCGGGGACGCACCGGCCGCAGCGGCGGTGGGGGCCGTCGCCGGCACCGGGCTGGTCGGCTTGGCGGCCGGGGCGGGCACGGTCGGCAGGATGCCGGTCGGTGCGTCAACGGTCCGGATGAGTGTGGTCGGGCTCGGGTCCGGGTTCGGCTTGGCA
>DATMVU010000838.1:0-4308 GCA_035562875.1 Actinoplanes sp.
TCGCTCGGTGGGGGCGGCGGAACCACTGACAGGTGGCGGCGGGGGGAGAGTCGGCCCGGCGTCACCGGTCTCCACGGGTGGCAGTGCCCGGCCGTGTGCGGCGGGCGGTGGTTCTTCGAGGCGGCGGGTCGCCGGCTCCGGTCGGCGAGCGGCTGGTCCCGGGCGGTGCGCCGGGGGCAGCGTGCGGTGGGCGGCCTCGGCCGGCGGCGGCGTGGGGAAGGCGCGGGACGGATGATGCGGGCCCGCGGGGAGTGTGGTGTGGACCGGGGGACGAACCGGTGCGGGGATCGTCGGCGGTTCGCTCGGTGGGGGCGGCGGAACCACTGACAGGTGGCGGCGGGGGGATGCCGGTGGGGGATCGGGGGTCATGGTGCGCACTCCAGGATCACGGTCAGGGCTCGGGCGAAGTCCTCTTTCCCGACGCCCGCGTTGACGGTCAGCCGCAGCCGCGAACTGCCGTCCGGTGTGGACGGGGGCCGGAAGCATCCGACCGCCACCCCATGATCCCGGCAGTCGGCGGCCCAGGTGACGGCGGCCTCCGGTCCGGGAGCCGGCACCGACAGGACACCGGCCGCCGGGTCGCGCAGGGTGAACCCGGCCGACCGGAGCCGTCCGGCGAGGAGCGTGCCCCGGTCGCGGAGCACGGCCCGCCGGTCGTCGGCTGCCCGGGCCACCTCGACGGCGGCGAGCACACCGGCCGCCACCGCCGGGGGAGGGGCGGTGTCGTAGATGAAGGTGCGACCGGTATCGATCAGGTGGCGGGTGAGCGCCGCGGGGCCGGCCACCACCCCACCGGCGCCACCGAGCGACTTGGACAGCGTCGCGGTGACGATCACGTCGGGTGCACCGGCCAGCCCGGCGGCCGCCACCCCACCGGCTCCGGCGTCACCGAGCAGACCGAGCGCGTGCGCGTCGTCGACGATCAGCAGCGCGCCCCGGGATGCGGTGACCGCGTGCAGGGCAGCCAGCGGGGCCAGGTCGCCGTCGACCGAGAAGACCGACTCGGTGATCACCGCGGCCCGGCCGGGATGGGCGTCCAGCAGGGCGGCGACGGCGTCCGGGTCGTTGTGCGGGGCGACCTTCACGGGCAGGCCGGAGATGCGGCAGCCGTCGATCAGGGAGGCGTGGTTGTAGGCGTCCGAGACGACCAGGTCGCAGACGGCGGCGACGGCGCGGACCACGGCCAGGTTCGCCAGATAGCCGGAGGAGAACACCAGCGCCGACTCGGCCCCGGTCCAGTCGGCCAGGGCGGTCTCGAGCGCCGTGTGCGCGTCGGTCGAGCCGCGGACCAGGCGGGATCCGGTGGCGCCCAGCCCGTACGCCGCCAATGCCTGTTGTGCCGCGCCGACCACCCGGGGGTGACCGGAGAGACCGAGATAGTCGTTTCCGGCCAGATCGACGACGGAGTCGTCGCCGGATCGCGGCCGCAACTGACGGGTGAGCCCCGCCTTGGCCCGCTCATGGGCCAGCCGGTCGAACTCCACCAACCAGTCCGCCAAGACGCCCCCTGTGATCACGCGAACGGAAACTATCACCCAGCTCCGACAGTCTGGTCAGGCCGGGAACTCTGTAGGGTACGGGCATGCCAGAGATCCTCGACCGGGCCCGTGCCCGGGTGCTCGACGACGGTGCCGGCCTGGGTGAGGCGGACATCCTGGAGGTGCTGCGTCTGCCCGACGAGGACCTACCGGAGCTCCTGCAGCTGGCACACGACGTCCGGATGAAGTGGTGCGGCCCGGAGGTCGAGGTCGAGGGCATCGTCTCGCTGAAGACCGGTGGATGCCCCGAGGACTGTCATTTCTGCTCCCAGTCCGGCCTTTTCGCATCCCCTGTCCGGGCGGTGTGGCTCGACATTCCCTCCCTGGTGGAGGCGGCCAAGCAGACCGCGGCGACCGGGGCGAGCGAGTTCTGCATCGTCGCTGCCGTCCGCGGACCGGACAAGCGCCTGATGGAGCAGATGCGGGCCGGCGTCACGGCGATCAAGGAGGCCGTCGACATCCAGGTCGCCGCCAGCCTCGGCATGCTCACCCAGGAGCAGGTCGACGAGCTGGTCGACATGGGCGTGCACCGCTACAACCACAACCTGGAGACCTGCCGGTCGTACTTCCCCAACGTGGTCACCACCCATTCGTGGGAGGAGCGCTGGGAGACGCTGACGATGGTCCGCGAGTCCGGCATGGAGGTCTGCTGCGGCGGCATCCTCGGCATGGGCGAGACCATCGAGCAACGGGCCGAGTTCGCCGCCCAGTTGGCCTCACTGGACCCGCACGAGGTTCCGCTGAACTTCCTGTCGCCCCGCCCCGGCACCCCGTTCGGGGACCGGCCGGTGGTCGAGGGCCGCGACGCCCTGCGCGCCATCGCCGCCTTCCGGCTGGCGATGCCGAAGACCATCCTGCGGTACGCCGGTGGCCGTGAGATCACACTCGGCGACCTGGGCACCCGGGAAGGCCTGCTCGGTGGCATCAACGCCATGATCGTCGGCAACTACCTGACGACGCTGGGCCGCCCCGCCACCGCTGACCTGGAGCTGTTGAAAGACCTGAAGATGCCGGTCAAGTCCCTGTCGGCGACCTTCTGATGTTCTGCGACCGCTGCGGGCAGCCGTCCGATGCGGGCGACCACGCGGCCTGTGTGGCGGCCCGGGAGCTGGAGCCGCCCCGGTTCTGCCCGGACTGCCGCCGCCGGATGAAGGTGCAGGTCTACCCGACGGGCTGGTCCGCCACCTGCGTCGAACACGGCACCCGCCAGTCCTGACCCACGCCCGCCCGTGGTGTGGTGGGTTCGTTGCGAGCCGCAGTTCACCACGCGTCGATGGCCCGCCCGTGGTGTGGTGAGTTCGGGTTCGGACCGAACCGCGGCTCACCACACCACGGGAGTCGCGCCGGTCAGGCGGAATTGGCGGGAGTCTCGTCGCCGACCGGGCGGGCGGCCGCCCGCAGCGTGACGGTCACCATCGCCCCGTCCCGTTCGATCGGGCCGGCCCCGACCCGGCGCAGGGTGCGCAGCATGCCCGCGTTGCCCGCACCGGTGTGCGCCACCAGCGCCGCCACCCCGTCACGTGCGGCGTGTGCCCGGAGCCGCCGTAGCAGGGCGGTGCCCAGGCCGCGCCGCTGCCAGTCGTCGGCCACCAGCACCCGCAGCTCGCCCAGGTCACCCTCGGTGAGCAGGCTCGCCATCGCCACCACGGCCCCGCCGGGTGCGACGGCGAGCAGGGTCAGCCCGCCGGCCGGCTCCAGCAGCCGGCGCAGCCGGGTGTCGGCGGGCACCCCACCGGGGAACCGCAGCCGCAGACCGGTCGCCGAACACTCACCGTGGAACTCGGCGACCGCGGCCAGATCGTCGGGGGTGGCCGGGCGGAGCACCACCTCGCCACCGTCCGGCAGCAGGAGGGCGACCTGGTCGCGGTGCCGGCGCTGCACCGAGGCGGCGACCTCGACCAGCGCCTGGGCCCGGGCGAACTCGGCCGGCGTGAAAGCGGGCAGTGCCCGGAGCACCTCCAGCGCACCACCGGCCGGGTCGGTGAGGGTCATCCGGCCGCCGTGGAACCCGGGACGGTCCCCGGACGAACCCGGCCGCCAGCGGACCTCAGTCGCGTCGAGCAGGGCGACCAGCACCTCACCGAGCGCGTCCGGCTCGTGCACCAGCCGGCCGGCCAGGGCGAGCGCACGGGTCGGCTGGTCGGCCAGACCCTGCGGATCGGCCCGGGTCACGAACGCCTCCCGGCCGCGCCCTTTCGCCACCGCGGCCAGCAGATCGGCCTCGGACAGTGAGTCCGGTGCGTCCACCAGGAAGTCGTCGACCGCGCCTTCCTCGGTGGTGTGCACCTGGACGGCGAGGATGTTGACCGACCGCAGAGCCAGGCTCGCGGTCAGCACCGAGAGGTAACCGGGACGGTCGTCGACCGTGGCCCGGACACGCCACAACGCCATAACGGGCACTCCTTTCCTCCTTCTCAGAGTGCCCCACCGTTGTTGCGCAGGTATTGCCTGAGCTGGGATTACGGCGTTACGACGATCACATCGGAGTGACCGCGGCGGGTGCCGCCACCGAGTCCAGCCGGTCGCCGAGGATGACGGCGGCGGCCCTGACCAGCTGAGCCACCCGGTCGACCTCGGTCACGTGGAAGGCGGCAGCCGGCAGGTCGTCCTCGTCGGTCCGGGCCACCACCAGCACCAGGCCGGACCGGCCGAACGGGGCGACCGCGTAGCGCGGACCGGCCGGCTCGGACATCGGGCGGGCCCGCAGCGGGGTCACCTCGGGCAGGCGCAGCGGGGACGGGGCGCGCCAGCTCGCGTACACCACGCTCGG
>DATMVU010000839.1:0-5368 GCA_035562875.1 Actinoplanes sp.
CGCAGTCCCGCCGAGGGCCGCAGAACGCGGCGCGAACAGGTAAAGCCGCAGGTCACAAGGAAGAGGCCCGGTCCGAAGACCGGGCCTCTCCACCAGTACGCCGCGTAGGACTTGAACCTACAACCCGCGGATTAAGAGTCCGCTGCTCTGCCAGTTGAGCTAGCGGCGCCTGGCGACAGGAAGAACATTAACACCCGGTGGAGGGAGGTCGCGAATCGGGGGGTGACCAGCCTGGGAGGCGAATCGGGGCCGGCCCGGGAAGCAATGAAGCCCCATCCGGAAACGGATGGGGCTTCATTGACTGGTGCGCCGCGTAGGACTTGAACCTACAACCCGCGGATTAAGAGTCCGCTGCTCTGCCAGTTGAGCTAGCAGCGCTTGCCGTGCAACGAGACAAAGCTAGCACGGTCTAAGAAGATCCTTAAAATCGGCCCGTTACCCCCACAAGGGGGACCCGCAACTTGCATGCATGCGACAGGATGGCTGCGCTGAGAACTCCAGAACGGGGCCCGACGATGGTTCACCTCCGCCGCACCCTGGCGGCGATACTCGCCACAGGCCTGGCCGCATCCCTCTCCGCCTGCAGTGGCGACGACTCCACCCCCGATCTCTCCGACCCGGTCTCCGCCGTCGCCCCCGCCACGGGAGCCTCCGGCGCACCGGCCACCGAGAGCACCACCGATTCCGGCCCGGTCACCCTGACCGTCACGCCGGCCCCCGACAAGAAGAACGTCCCGGTCAGTGCCGAGATCGGGATCAAGGTGAGCGGCGGCGAGGTCTCCTCGGTCGCACTCACCGACGCCAAGGGCAAGAAGGTCTCCGGCGAGATGCGCGCGGACGGTTCGGCGTGGGTGCCGGCCAAACCGCTCAAGACCCGGCAGGAGTACGCGGCGACGGTCACCGCCACCGGTGCGAACGGGCAGACCACCACCGCCACCACGTCGTTCACCACGATGGGTGAGGCGGGGCGGAAGACCGGGACCGGTCTCTACCTGTTCGACGGCAACACCTACGGCGTGGCCATGCCGGTGGTCGTCGAGTTCAACCCGGGCATCAAGAAGGCCGACCGGGCCGCCGTACAGAAGCGGATGTTCGTCGAGACCACACCGGCCCAGGAGGGTGTCTGGTCCTGGACCAGCTCCGGCACCCAGGCCTACTACCGGGCCGAGAACTACTGGCAGACCGGCACCAGGATGAAGGTCCGGATCGCGGTCGGCGGCCTGCCCACCGGCAAGGGCATCTACGGTGACCGGGATCGCTCGGCCACCGTCAAGATCGGCCGCAAGCTGGAGATGAACGTCGACAACAAGACCAAGAAGATGACCGTTCTGCAGAACGGCTCGGTGATCAAGACGATGCCGGTCAGCCTGGGCAAGAAGAGCACCCCGTCGTCGAGCGGCCACCTGGTCGTGATGGAGAAGAAGGCGGCTACCGTCTTCGACACCACGGACACCGACGGCGCGGCCGGGTACCGGACCGACATCGAGTACGCGCAGCGCCTGACCTGGAGCGGTCAGTACATCCACTCGGCGCCGTGGTCGGTCGGCGACCAGGGCCGGCGCAACGTCTCGCACGGCTGCGTGAACCTGGCACCGGCGAACGCCCGCTGGATCTTCGAGAAGAGCCTGATCGGCGACCCGGTAGTGGTGAAGGGCACCGAGGACAAGCTGTCGTACGGCAACGGCTGGACGCCGTGGGACGTGAGCTGGGAGAAGTTCCAGGAGGGCAGCGCTCTCTGAGTCCACCTGTGGATTCGTCTCCCCGGCGGGGTACATCGATGGCGTAGCACTGGTCACGGCACGAAACCGGGATTGGTGACACGCTGATTGTGGAGCACTATTGGGCGCCGGGGAGAACGACGCCGTGAGGGGACCATGGACATGTCTGAGAATCGGTCTGCGAAGCGATCCGGCCGGGGGCGCCTGCACCTGGCCGTGAGCGCGGTGCTGGCCGGCACGCTTCTGCTGACCGCTGCGTGCAGCGGCAGCGAGAAGGCGTCCTGGCAGGGTGGTGGCACCGAGTCCACCACGGCGACGGGTGACGCGGCGTCGCCCGAGCCGACCTTGAGCACCGTCGCGGTGACCTCACCAGCGGCCGACGCGAAGAGTGTCGAGCTCTGGTCCGAGGTGAAGTACACCAGTGAGGACCCGGCGAACACCGACGTCGTCGTCACCAGCCCCAAGGGCAACGAGGTCAAGGGCACCGTCGACAAGGACAAGAACGTCTGGGTCCCGAGCGAGTCGCTGGCCTGGGGCACGAAGTATTCAGTGACCGTCAGCACGCCGGCCGCCGATGGCAAGACCAACACCACCACCAGCGCCTTCACCACGATGAAGGAGCCGTCGAAGGTCGTCCGGGTGACGAGCTTCATGGGTGACGGTCAGACCGTCGGTGTCGGCATGCCGCTGATCATGAAGTTCGGCCGGTCCATCCCGGAGAAGTACCGTGCCGAGGTCGAGCGCCGGATGAAGGTCACCGCCACCCCGGAGCAGGAGGGCACCTGGCGCTGGATCAGCGCCACCGAGGTGCACTACCGGCCGAAGACGTACTGGAAGTCCGGCACCAAGATCTTCTACAACGTCCAGCTCAAGGGCGTCGAGATCGGTGACGGGTGGTACGGCCGGTCCAACCTGACCGTCGACCTGAAGATCGGCCGCGAGCTGATCATGACGGTGTCGAACAAGACCAAGAAGATGACGGTCAAGCAGGACGGCAAGGTCATCAAGACCATCCCGGTCAGCCTCGGCAAGAAGAGCACCCCGTCGTCCAGCGGCACCATGGTCGTGATGGAGAAGAAGGCGCACACCATCTTCGACACCACCGACGAGGACCCGGTGAACGGCTACAAGACCCCGATCGACTGGGCTCAGCGGATCACCTACAGCGGCCAGTTCATCCACGCCGCCCCGTGGTCCGAGGGCAAGCAGGGCAACACCAACGTGTCGCACGGCTGTGTCAACGTCTCCGAGGCGCTCGGTGAGTGGCTGTTCGGGAAGACGATGATGGGTGACGTGATCACCGTCTCCGGCACCGAGGAGAAGCTGAAGAACGGCAACGGCTGGACCGACTGGAACATGAGCTGGGAAGAGTACAAGAAGGGCAGCTACCTGAACTGACGGTTCTCCCCCGGCGTCGACGAAGGGCGGATCCCCTGATGGGGTCCGCCCTTCGTCATTCCCTGCAGGAATCCGCTCAACTGGGCCGCACCCCGCGACGTGTGACTCTTCACCGCACCGACCGAGATGCCGAGGATCGAGGCGACCTCCCGTTCCGGGACGTCGAACGCGTACCGCAGCACCACACACTCCCGGCGCCGCTGCGGCAGACGCTGTAGGGCGGCCCGGACGTCCAGCACCGCGGGAGTGTCACTCTCCCCACGGTCCCGGCGCAGCAGGCCGAGCCGGAGCAGACCGGAACGCTCCCGGGTCCGCTTCCTGATCCATTGCCGGGCCAGGTTCGTCACGATCCCGCGGGCGTAAGCGATCGGGCTGTCCGCCGCCTGCACCCGCCCCCAGTGCCGCCACACCTCCACGAACGCGTCCGCCGCCAGGTCGTCGGCGGCCTGCGAATCCCCGGTCACCAGATAGGCGAGCCGGGACAGGTCGGTGTGGTGGTCGTCGAAGAAGCGCCGGAAAGCGTGTTCGGACACGAGGACCGTTCCTGACCGTCGGGGGATGGGGGAACGACAGCCGCCCCGGGCCGTGGGGACGAACCCGGGGCGGCCGGGATCAGCCGATCCGCACCGAGTAGGCGGAGGTTTCGAGCCGCCCCGACCCGGTGAAGACCTCGGTGCCCGCCTGCACACTGGACAGATATTTGGTCTTCGCCAACCAGCCGCGGGCCGTCAGCTCGTCGGTGAACCCGGTCAGGTCCAGGCGCGCCGAGGACGTGTCACCGGTCCGCACGAACGAGTAGACCTCCCAGCCGATGTTCCCCCGGTAGAGATCCCAGGTGGCCCCGCCGATCGTCACGGTGGCCTGCTTGGTGCCGATCGGCCCGGCCCCACCCGACTTGTACAGCCACACCATCACCTCGTCGGTCGGGTTGTCCTGCCAGTCCGGGTTCGCCCGGTCGTGCAGCCACAAGTCGTAGGCGACGTTCATCACACCGCCGGACTCCTGCGTGACGGTGAAGTCCCAGTTCGTCTCGACGGCCTTCCCCTCACTCAACCGGACCGGCAGACCGGTTCCGCTCGGGACCTTCCAACCCCAGTGCCAACCCAGGACAGCCGAGGCGTACGACTTGACCTTGGTGTTGTCGCCGGCCCACGTCCACCTCGTGTCCCAGCTCAGGCTCGCGTCGGTGAGGCCGTTCTGCCGGACGCATTGGGAACCGGTGCCGTCGGCCTTACCCCAGACGTTGTTGTTCACCCAGTACTTGCCGCTGACCAGGGCGGCGAAATCGGTGCAGTCCTCCGGGCCCGTGGTCGCCGGGGCCGCCGGCGTCGCCGATCCTGTAGCCGCCGGGGTTGCCGACTTCGTAGCCGCGGGGGTTGCCGACCTCGTGGCCGCCGGGGCTGTCGTCGGCGTCGTGCTCGGCGTCGTGCTCGGTGTCGCGCCTCCGGTACAGATAGCACCGTTCACGGTGAACGTGGTGGGGCTCGTGTTGGTGCCGCTCCACACACCGTTGAAGCCGACCGTCACCTGACCGCCGGGGGCGATGCTCCGGTTCCAGCCCACGTCGGTCACCGTCACCCGGGTGCCGTCCTGGGTGAAGACGCCGTTCCAGCCCCCGGCCAGCCTCTGCCCAGACGGGAAACCGAAGCCCAGGCTCCAGCCTTCGATGTCCGTACCACCGCTGTTCCTGATCGTGATGCCACCGGTGAACCCGGATCCCCACTGATTCGGGACGGAATAGGCGACCGAACAGGCGGTGACCTCGGCGGCGTCAGCGTGCAGAACACCGGCGACGGCCGCCGTCCCACCGACGGCAAGCACCGAGAGCGGTACGACGATGCGCTTCGCGAACATGAGGGGTGACTCCCGGGGAGCGACGATTGATCCACACCCCTGTGGTCCGCCGGCCCGGAAAGGTTGCGCGCTCCCACGAGAATTTTTCCGCCACCAGACACGGGGAATGAAACGGTCACGTAAGGTACCCGATTCATCACCCTCCGGATTTCGCCACCTTTCGCATCCACCATCGCCAATCAAGTCATGCAAGTTGCACTTCGTCATACTTGAATGCGCAAATAAAGTTTGCTCATATTTGCGTTGTTAACGTTGACAACGAACACAATCGAGCAGCGTCGCCCACGATCATCTGAGCCCGCCGGAAAACTACCACCGAGTAGAGTGTGTCGCTCGTCACACGACGCTTAGGGCTAGCGTCGCGCCTACCATCGGCTCCCCCTGAGAACAACCCGCAT
>DATMVU010000840.1:0-31505 GCA_035562875.1 Actinoplanes sp.
CGCCGCGGGCCGGTACCGCGGCCGGGACCGGCACCGGCGGTGGTGCCGCGCCGGCCCGCCGGGCCCGGTTGTGGGTGATCACCCGGATCCGCGACACCACCCGCAGCGACATGCGCAGCCGGGCCGCCCAGTCGGCGTCCGAGTCGTCGCCGCGGGGTTTCTCCATCACGTCGACGGCCCCGGCGGCCAGCGCGTTGTACGTGCTGAACAGCTCCTGCCGGTCCGCCGACGACACCACCAGGATGGGTGTCGGATGGGTCGCCATGATCTGTTCGGTGGCCTGCAGCCCGCTGATCCCGGGCAGCATCATGTCCATGGTGATCACGTCGGGCCGCAGCCGGGCGGTCATCTGCACGGCCCGTTCCCCGTCCAGGGCCTCGCCGACGATCTCCAGCTGCGGATCCGGGGCGAGCGCCTCCCGCAGGTGGTGCCGCATGGTGGAGGAGTCCTCGACGATCAGCACCCGGGTCATGAACGGACCACCAATCGCCGGATGTGATTCAACAGCAGCTCCTGATCGAACTCACCCTTGACGACGTACGCGCTGGCCCCGGCGGCCCGGCCACGGTCCCGGTCGGCGGCGCTGGCCCGGGAACTGACCAGGATCGCCGGCACCACCGCGAGCTTGGGGTCGGCCCGGGTCCGCTCGACGAACGTGAAACCGTCGATGCCGGGCATGTCGATGTCGGTGAGGAACAGCCCGTACCGCCGTGCCCGGGCCTTCTCCAGGCCCTCCTCACCGGACGCGGCCAGGTCCACCTCGTAGCCGGCCGACTCCAGGATGCTGCGCTCCAGCATCCGGGTGGTCAGCGAGTCGTCGACGACCAGGATCGGCAGCGGCGCGGCGACCGTCGCGGCCACCGGCCGGGCTCCCGCCTTCTCGCCGCGGAACACCTCGTCGGCCAGCCCCTGCGGGTCCAGCACCAGCCGCGGGTTGCCGTCCGCGTCCACCGACACGCTGCCCACCACCGCCGACGCCGGAGCCAGTTCCGGCAGCGGGCGGGCCACCAGCCCGGACGTGCCGGCCAGCCGGTCCACCCCGATCGCGAAGGTCCCGCTGGTGCCGTTGACCACCACCGCGGCCCCGATGCCGGGCGAGTCCGGGACCGTCGAACCGGTGTAGAGGGCCTCGGCCAGCGGCAGGAACGGGGCGGCACTGCCGTCGTACACGATCCGCCCGGAGATCGCGGCGGCGGCCGCCTCCTCGGGGCTCAGCCGCACGCAGGCCCGGACCACGTCCAGCGGCAGCGTCGCCACGGTGCCGGCCGCCTCCACGTTCAGCCCGGTCATCGCGAGCAGGGCGAGCGGGAAGATCAGTTCCACGGTGGCGCCCCGGCCGGGGGTGCTGTGCACCCGGACCTCGCCGTCGAGCTGGGCGGCGACCTCGCGGACCGCGTCCATGCCGATGCCCCGCCCGGCGACCTCGGTCACCGACGGTGACGTGCTGATGCCCCCGTGCAGGACCAGGCCGAGCAGCTGGTCACTGTCCGGCGGTTCGCTTCCGGCCGCCAGCAGGCCACGGGCTTCGGCGGTACGCCGTAACGCGTCCAGATCGAAACCGCGGCCGTCGTCGACACAGCGGAACAACGCGAACCGCCCGCGCCGCTCCACCTCGACGGTGATCGTCCCCTCGGCCGGTTTGCCGGCCGCCGCCCGTTCCGTCGCCGGCTCGATGCCGTGCACCACCGCGTTGCGGACCACGTGCAGGAACCCGCCGCTGACCGGGCTGAGCAGGTGGGCGCCCATCCGCAGCCCGGCACCGCGGGCCTCGAACCGGACCCGTTTGCCCTCGGCCTCGGCGGCGTCCCGGACGGCCCGCCGCAGCGTGGTGAAGACCGAGCTGACCGGCACCAGCCGCAGCCCTTCGGCGCGGGCCCGGACGTCCTCCAGTTCCCGTTCGATCTGGTCGACCGCGTCGGTGAACCGGCGCCCGGCCGAGCCGAGTTCACCGGCCAGCCGTTCGGCGGCCGCCCGGGTGGCCGCCGCGCCGCCCCGGCCGACCCGGAGCTGGTCGGCGAGGTTCTCCGCGGACCGGTGCAGCCGTTCCACGGTGGAGCAGCCGACCCGCAGCGGGGCCATCCGGGTGTTCGTCTCGCCGATCGCGTCGAGTAGTTCGTCCAGGTCGGCGGGGGCGGGTTTGGTGATCTCCTCGCGTTTCACCTCCGGCGCCCGCTCCGGGGTCTTCTCGGTCTGCGGCGCGGCCGGCGGCTTCTCCATCAGGCCGACACAGGCGGCTATCGCGTCGTTGAGCCGCAGCAGTTCGCGCATCTCCCCGGCGGCCAGCGGCCCGGCGGCGTCACCCCGGTGCGGGACCAGGATCTCCTCGAACGCGTGCGCGTGGTCGGCGATCTCCTTCTGTTTGACCACCCGGGCCGCGCCCTTGAGGGTGTGCGCGACCCGCAGCAGCATCGCCACCGGTTCCGGGCCGGGCCGCTGGTCCAGGTCGAGGACCCCGGCACTGATCTGATCGACCAGTTCGCGCGCCTCCACCCGGAAGTAGCGCAGCGGATCCTTGGCCTCGGCCATCAGTGCCGTCCGGTGCCGACGAGTTCCAGCAGGTCCCCGGAGAGGGTGGAGAGGTGGGCCGCGGTCTGTTTGGTCTGCACTGCGCTGGCCTCGGTCTCCCGGGACACCCGGGCGGTGTCCGAGACGGCCACGTTGACCTGTTCGACGGCGGTGGTCTGCTGCTTGGTGGAGAGTTCGATCTCCCGGGTCGCCTCGTTGGTGGTGGAGACCAGCTGGGCGATCTCCCGGAACGAGCTGGTGGCCGCGTCGAACTGCCGGGACCCGGCGTCCACCGCCTTGGCACCGATCTCAGTGGCCATCACGGTGGTGTTGACGGCGCCGCGGACGTCCTCGATCAGCGCCCGGATCTCCTTGGCCGACGCGGCGGTCCGGTCGGCGAGCTTGCGGATCTCCTCGGCCACCACGGCGAACCGCCGGCCCCACTCGCCGGCGCCACTGGCCTCGATGGTGGCGTTGATGGCCAGGATGTTCGTCTGTTCGGCCAGCTCCGACACCAGATCCACGACCAGGCCGATCTGCTGCGACTTCTCACCCAGCGCCAGCATGTGCTGAACGATCTGGTCGACCTGGGACCGGATCGCGGTGATCGACGCCCGGGTCTGGTCGATGGTGGAGTCGCCGTTGCGGGCCGCCGACTCGGTGTCCTCGGCGATCTTCGACACCCGCTGGGCGGCCTCGGCGATCTGCCGGGAGGTGATCAGCAGCTCGGAGATGGTCGTGGTGATCTCACTCATCGCGCTGGCCTGGTCCCGGCCGCCGCTGACCTGCTGGGCGGCGGCGGCCTCCAGTTCTGCCGAGGAGCTCTGGATGTGGCCGACGGCGGCGCCCACCTGCCGTTTCAGGTCCCGGCTGAGCCGCCAGGCCACCGCCGACGCGCTGATCGTGGTGAGCACACCCAGGATGATGATGATCACGATTGCCTGGGTGGCACGCGCGGAGGCCGCGTCCCGGTCGGCGGTGACCAGCGCCTGCACCCGGATGATCAGAGTGCCCAGCGCGTTCTGCAGTTGCTTGCGGACCGGGGCCACCTCGGTGGCGTTCATGTCGGTGATGATCTTGATGCTGCTGGCGTCCGGGTCCGCCTTGCGCACCGCCATCATCTTGGCCACCGCCGCCGCGTGGGTGTCGTCGATGCCGGCGATCTGCGTCAGGAGCTGCTGTATCTCCGCGTCGGTGAGGGTGCGTTTCAACTCGTCGAGCTGCTGCCGGAACTCGGTGTGGTTGGCAGCGGTGAGCTGGGCGTTCTCGTCCGACGGGACCAGCAGGTAGGCGCGGTAGTCGGCGATCCGCGCCTCCATCAGGCTCTTCAGGTTCTCGGCGCGGGTCAGGTCCTCGGTCGCCGAGGCGATGGCGGCGTCCTTCGAGTTCACCACGAACACCAGGCCCAGGACCGAGGTGACGATGGTGAGCAGGGTCAGCAGCACGGTGATACCGACACCGAAGGCGAGCTTGCCTCCGAACGTGCGTCCGGCCATCATCGGATCTCCTCGGGGACGGGCTGGTGTCCAGCCAGTTGGTGGACGAGTGCGCGGACTGCTGACACGTCGATGATCGGGCGGTCGCCGTCCGGCAGCCGGACCAGCCCCTGCAGGCAGCCACGCTGCCCGTCGTCGTCGGTGGAGGCGGTCACCACGTCACCGAGCGGCACCCGCAGATGCCGGTCCAGTTCGTGGAAGGCCAGCGCCAGCGGCGGGGTGCCGGCGGTCAGCAGCAGCCAGCGGGGCCGCTGTCCGATGCTGTGGCCGAGCAGGGCGGCCAGGTCGTAGACGGGCACCACGGTGCCGGCGAAACCCGCCACCCCGAGCAGCGCCCGCACGGTCGTCGGCAGTGCCGTCACCGGCCGGTCCGGGTGCACGCCGGACGCCTGGGACAGCCGCAGCGCGTACGGCCGGCCCCCGGCCCCGACCGCGAGCAGCTCGATCGAGTCGCCGTCCAGGGTCCGGGCCGGCTGCGCGAACGACCTGTCGAAGTCATCCCGTAACTGGTCGACCCGCCCGCTGACGTCGGTCCTCATCGCCGTACCCCGCACGCATCCAGTTCGGTCCGGCACAGGGTGGTCAGGGCGAGCCGGCCGAACCCTCCACCGAACAGCACGATCCGGTCCTCGGTCTCGCTCGCGAGCAGCCGCAGCGCCGCCTCGAGATGGTCGGTGGCCCCGCTGCCGTCACCGCGCCGACGGGCCAGCAGCCCCATCCGCAGCCGGGGCATCGCGAACTGCGGGTCCAGGTAGGCGGCCAGCTTGTACTGCCCGGCCGCCTGATCGGCGCAGTCCAGCTCGTGACAGATGCCGAGCAGGTGATGCGCGTCCGGCTGCGGCCCGCCGGTGTCGATCAGCCGGTGCGCGGTGGCGCGGGCCTCGTCGACCCGGCCGAGCTGGGCCAGCAGCACGCCGCGCAGCAGCCCCTCACGCTCCCCGAGAGCGGCCAGGGCCTCGGCGAACCTGTCGTCGCGCAGCAGCCCGACCGCCCGCCGGTAGGAGTCCGCGTCGAGGTCCGGGCGCGGGATCGGGGGAGCCTTGGGTGCCGCGGCCGGCACGGCAGCGGACACGGCGGCCGGTGCCGGTTCGGGGGCGGAGGGGCTGATCTGGCGCCGGTAGTAGACGGTGCCGCCGATGTGACACACCGCCAGGCCGTCCGGGCGGGGCCCCATCGAGTCGGTGTGCCCGAGGAAGAGGAAACCGCCGTCGGCCAGCGCCCGGGTCATCTTCCGGTACAGGTTCGCCCGGACGTCCTCGGTCAGGTACATCAGCAGGTTGCGGCAGAAGATCAGGTCGTAGCCGGCCGCCCGCCACAACTGCGGGTCCTCCCCGGCCACGTTGTGCTCGACGAACCGGACCGTGGCGGCCACCCGGTCGTCCACCCGGTAACCGTCCGAGACTCGCCGGAACCATCGATCCCGGACGTGCTCCGGGGTGTCCCGCAGCGACCACGGCGAGTACGCCGCCGACCGGGCCTTGGCCAGCATCTGCCGGTTGGCGTCCACCCCGGTCACCGTGACGATCCAGTCGTCGGTGGGTTTCGTCTCGGCGGCGATGATGGCCAGCGAGTACGGCTCCTCCCCGGACGAGCAGCCGACCGAGAGGATCCGCAGGACCCGCTGCCCGGAGCGGGACCCGATCAACTCCGGCATCACCCGGTCCCGCAGCACCCGGATCTGCTCCTCGTGCCGGAAGAAGTAGGTTTCGGTGATGCTCAGCGCCTGCGCCAGTTCGGCGATCTCGGTCGTCCAGCGCCGGCCTTCGAGCCGGTCCAGGTAGTCGCGTTCACTGAGCCCGTGCGCCTTGGCACGGGCGCTCAGCACGGTGGCGGTCTGTGCCAGGTCGTTGTCGGCGAACGTCCAGCCGAGCCGCTTCTGTAGCAGGTCCCGGAACCGGGCGAGGGACTTCGAGCCGGTCATGAGGCGGCCTCCGGCGCGCTGCCGGCCGCCTCCCACACCTCGTCGGGCACCGCCCGGATGCTGCGCAACAGGATCAGCGGCTCGGTGCCGATCGTGCCGACCGCCGCGATCAGGGCCTTGGCGGCGCCGGTGAGCAGCGCGGACGGCCCCTCCGGCGGCACCACGTGGATCTCCTGGACGCCGATCACCAGACCGGTGGCGCAGACGATCATGCCGCGGCCGGCCTGCACCGCCACGTAGCGTTCGATCTCCCCGGCGACCCCGGTCAGCAGCCGGGTCACGTCCACCACCGGGGCCGGCGAGCCGCGCAGGATGGTCAGCCCGCGGACGTACGGCGGGGTGCCGGCGAGCGGCCGGGTCGCCAGCGGCCGCATCGTCTCCACCACCTCGTCCAGCGGCAGCGCGCAGTAGAGCGGACCGGCATGGAAGAGCAGGGCGAGGACCCCCGTGTCCACTGCCTGTGCCACGCCACCCGGATGCCCCGTCACGGCCTCAGGCTAGCCACCGTTTTGCGAGCTTCGCTCGTTTTCGAACCATCCCGGCACCTGTGGCACCCGCTGCTCCGCGGGCGCCCGGTGCCGGGGGATCCGGACCTGGGGTGCCGGGACGGCCCGTGGCCACAGCCGGGGCGGCCGCTTCGCCGCCAGATCCTCGGCCCAGCCGAAGGCCACCACCGCCAGCCCGGTGAGCAGCACCGCCACCACCAGGGTGACCGGCTTCTCCAGCCGGCCCAGATCGTCGACGGCCAGCCAGGTGAGCAGCGGCCAGATCGCCGCGACGGCCAGGTTGTGCCACAGATAGACGGTGACCGCGCGGGCGTTGAGCACCTCCACCGTCCGGTCCAGCGGCCGGAACCGTTTGATCTCCGGCTGCCAGCGCAGCACCAGCAGCACGAACGCCAGCGACCACAGGGCCTGCGACTCGGGCACGTCGTTCAGATCCCACGGATGCTCCTCGCCCGGATGGCCGCTCTGCCAGTAGAGCGCGGCGCCGCCCAGCAGCACCACAGTGGTCAGCACGGTGCGCGGCCGCAGCCGGGCCAGCAGGCCGTCCCGGTGGGCGAAACCGGCGATCCAGCAGGCGCCGAAGGTGACCAGGTCCCACATCACCGCGTCCAGGTCGCCCGGCAGTTCGAGGCCGCTGCGGTCGAGCGCCGCGATGGCCGCGAACGGCGCGGCCACCAGCAGCCAGGCGGCTCCGCCCAGGGTCCGCCACGCGGCCCAGAGCAGCGGGGACAGCAGCACGAACCAGAGGTAGGCGCGGATGTACCAGAGGGTCTCCCAGGCGTCGATGCCCAGCTCACTGCCGGGTGGATCGTTCACCGGCAGGATCCAGAAGATCAACTTCAACTGGTCGTACGGGTGGGTGCCGCCCTGTTCCAGAGTCCACCCGGTGGCGATCATCGCCGGAACCGCGAACGCCCCCAGCAGCCACAGTGGGGGCAACAGCCGGCGCACCCGGGACGCCACCACCCGGCCCGCCGGACGCCGCTGCAACGACGCGGCGGTCAGCGAACCGGCCACCGCGAACATCACGCCCATCGCCGGGAACACGATGGACAGCCACGGCCAGCCGAACAGGTGATAGACGACCACCCGGACGATGGCGGCGGCTCGGAGCATGTCCAGGTATCGATTGCGCACCGGGGAACGGTAGCCACGGCACCGGTCCATCGGGGACCACCGGCCGGGCGGCAGATCCGCCGGAGAGGTTTACCCCGGCCGAGGGAAGATCATCGGATCCGTGTGCGTCTGTGCGACACGTATGCGTGACCGTTACCGAAGCGTGCCGTTGGTCAACCGGTGAACGTCGGCGGACCGGAGGAGCAGGGCATCGACATGCGGAAACCACTCGTGGCGTTAGGTCTGGCCGGATGTTCCCTACTGGGGCCGGCCGTAGCTGCCGGCTCGCCGGCGTGGGCCGGCTCGGAGGATCCGATGGTCGCGTCCCGGACCGTGGTGACCGCCGAATCGGTCTCGTCCAGTCCGGCGGCACCCTTCCAGCAGCAGGTGCTCGCCCTCGTCAACCACAACCGCCGCAAGGCCGGCTGCGGCCCGCTGACCCTCGACGCGCGGCTGATCCTGGCGGCCAACCGGCACGCCGCCGACATGGCCCGGCGCGAATACTTCGAGCACGAGTCACCGGGCGGCCGGGATCCCGGGGAACGGGTCACCGGCGCCGGGTACTCGTGGAGCCGATACTCGGAGAACATCGCCCGCGGGCAGGCCAGCCCGTACCAGGTGGTGAGCGCCTGGATGGGCAGCCCCGGGCACCGGAAGAACATCCTCGACTGCGCCCTCGACGAGATGGGCACCGGGCTGGCCGTGTCGTCGAATCGGACACCGTACTGGGTGCAGGACTTCGCCTCCCCGCTCTGAGCCTTCAAGCTCTGCCCCCCTGAATTCCTCAAGCGCCGGACTCCCCGTGCCGATGGCATACCGGTTTCGTGTCACCGCCCTTCCGAATACGTGATTCCTGGGATGGCTGTGCTTCGATGTGCGGACATACATCCTGGGGAGGACGTTGTGGCAAGGGGACGGGGCATTGCCCGGCTCGCCGGCGCCGCGGTGGCGACTGTGGTCGCCGGTGGACTCGGCGCTGTCGCGCTGGCACCGGTGAGCGCCAGCGCCGCCGCTCCGGTGACCACCACGGTGGTCACCAAGGCGGCTGCCGCGTCGTGCGCGACCGGCAAATACCAGAAACAGGTCGAGGGCTACCTCAAGCAGCTCGGCGGATTCGGCACTGTCACGGTGGACGGCAAGCAGTCCGCCGCCGACTGCGCCGCGATCGTGAAGTTCCAGAAGCGGTACGGGATCCAGCCCGCGAAGGGCCTGGCCGGCCCGACCACCGTCGACGTGGCGAAGCGGCTGGCGTCGACGAAGACGGCGGTCTGCAAGCCGAAGAAGAAGGGCATCACCTTCTGCGTCAACCTGACCCTGCAGACCAGCTGGGTCATGAAGAACGGCAAGGTGCTCCACAAGCCCACCATCGTCCGGACCGGGTACAAGGGCTACCGGACGCCGGCCGGCACTTACAAGATCAACAAGCGGACGAAGAAGGAATGGTCCGACCCGTACGAGGTGTGGCTGCCGTACTGGCAGCGGTTCATCGGCGGGATCGGATTCCACCAGACCACGACCTACATCCACGACAAGTGGCGCGGGTCGCACGGCTGCGTGAACCTTCTCCAGGCCGATGCCAAGGCGTACTACAGCGTCGGCAGGATCGGTATGACGGTCAAGACGTTCGGCCGCCGTCCCGGCACCTGATCCACACCGCCCGCTCAGCGTGGTGACTTCGGGTTCGATCCGAACCCGGACTCACCACGCTGTCGTGTTCCCGGGCCGGTGTGGTGAGTTCTGGTTCGCGGGACCACCGCATCCGGCCCGGCGGTCGCGGGGATACCGCGCGTCCGGCGTACCTCGCGCGGGGGCACGTCACCGTTTTGTCGACCGTACGATATAGGCGGTCTTGATTTTGGCTCTAGAGTGGCCACTGTGTATCGCAGCCGCTCACGTGCAGTGATCATCGCCGGGGTTCTGGTTCTGATGTCGCAGACCGCTGTCTCGTGCGACGCGGAGACCAGTGCCGTCCAGTTGGGGAACGCGCTGGTCGGGACGGTCGACGAGATCGTCGAGGCGCCGGGCACGGTGACCGCCCGGACCGCCGCCACCGTCACCGCGCCCGCCACCGGCACCCTCGGTGAACTCCACGCCGAGCCGGGGCAGCGGGTCCGCAAGGGCGACGTGCTCGCCGTGCTCGACTCGCCGGAACTGACCCGCCGCCGGGACGCAGCCCGCGAGGCCCTCGCCCAGGTGCCGTCCGGGGCGCCGGTGACAGCCGGTGACAGTGCGGAGTTCGCCGCCGTCCGCCGGCGCACCGACGAGCAGGCGGCCCGGGCTTTCAAGCAGGCCCGGAAGGCGGCTGCCGAGATCACCGATCCGCAGGTCCGCAAGGCCCTGCTCGACCAGGTCGGCGCGGCCGAGGCGAGTTACGGCACCGCTTCGGCGGCTTCGGCGGCGGCCCTGCGATCGGTGCAGAACGGTGTCGTCACCCTCGGTAAGGCGATGGGTTCGCTCTCCGCCGCTCAGCGGTTGCAGGCCGAGCAGGCGTACGAGCTGGCCGACGCCGCCGTGGACGCTCTCACCCTGCGCGCCCCGGTCGGCGGGATCGTGCAGCTCGGCGGCCCGGCCCAGCCCTCCTCCGGCGGCTCCCTGGCGGGGTTGCTGGCGGCCGGCCAGGTGCCCGCGACCGGGAGCGTCCCACTCGCCGGGGTGGACACCGCGGTGCCCGAGGGCGGCTGGGTGGCCGCCGGTACCCCGATCGTGACAGTCGTCGACACCACCCGTCTCGGGTTGACCGCCGAGGTCGACGAGACCGACGTCCTGCTGGTCGAGGACGGTGTCGAAGCGGAGATCGACCTGGACGCCGCACCCGGCGCGATGTTCACCGGCCGGGTCCGCTCGGTCGACCTGCTGCCCACCACCTCGGCCCGCGGTGGGGTCTCCTACCAGGTGCGGCTCGACCTGGGCCCGCTCGACGGGGACGTGCCCACCCCGCGGCCCGGGATGAGCGCCGTCATCCGGCTCAAGGTCCGGCAGGCGGCCGGCGCGATCACCGTTCCGGCCTCGGCGGTGGTCAGTGACGGCGGCCGGGAGACGGTCTGGACCGTGCGGGACGGGCGGTACACGGCGGTTCCGGTGCGGCTCGGTGTGCAGGGCGAGGACACCGTGCAGATCACCTCCGGGGTGAACGCCGGCGAGCGGGTCGTCGTCGCCGGCGCCGACCAGGTCACCGCGGGGGAGGAGGTCCCATGAGCGGGCAGTCATCCAGCTCCATCGTCGCCACCGACGTCAGCCGGACCTATCAGCTGGACGGCGTCTCCGTGCCCGCGCTGCGCGGGGTGTCGCTGACCGTCGACCCCGGCGACTACCTGGCCGTCATCGGCACCTCCGGCTCCGGCAAGTCGACACTGATGCACCTGCTCGGCGGCCTCGACCGGCCCACCGGCGGCACCCTGCTGATCGGCGGCCGGGACGTCACCGGCCTCACCCCGAACGAGATGGCCGAACTGCGCAACACCACCATCGGCTTCGTCTTCCAGGCGTTCCACCTGCTCGCCCGCACCACCGCTCAGGACAACGTCGGCCTGCCCCTGGTCTACCGCGGGGCCGGCCGACGGGAACGCCGGGACCGTGCCGCCGCCATGCTGGACCGGGTCGGCCTCGGCCACCGGATCACCCACCGGCCGAACCAGATGTCCGGAGGCGAACAGCAGCGGGTCGCCATCGCCCGGGCCCTGGTCACCGGCCCGTCCGTGCTGCTCGCCGACGAACCCACCGGCAACCTCGACTCGGCCACCGGCTCCGCCGTGCTGGAGCTGCTGGAATCCCTAGTCGCCGAAGGGGTGGCAGTCGTCCTGGTGACCCACGACCGGGACGTCGCGGCCCGCGCCCACCGGCAGATCCGGATGCGGGACGGACGGATCGTTGAGACTCGCTGAAGCCTGGCGGGTCGCCCTCGACGCGCTCCGGGCCAACCGGCTCCGCAGCATGCTCACCATGCTCGGGGTCATCATCGGTGTCGCCGCCGTGGTCGCCCTCGTCGCCATCGGCACCGGCACCAAACAGCAGATCGAGAACCAGGTCGAGGGCCTCGGCTCCAACCTGCTGATCGTCGTCCCCGGGCGGCTGACGGCCGGCGCCGCACCCACCTCGTCCCCGCTCACCCTCGACGACCTGGACACCGTCATCCGGATCGTCGGCGACCGCGGCCGGGTCGCCGTCACCATCGCCTCCGGCGAGACCGTCCGGGCCGGTACGCGGACCGGATACGCCAGCCTGCAGGGTGTCCTGGAGACCACTCCCACGGTGTTCGTCCGGCGGCTGGACCGGGGCGCCTACTTCACCCGCTCCGACGTCAGCACCGGCCGCCGGGTCGCCGTCCTCGGTGCCGGTGTCGCCCGCGACCTGTTCGGCGACCGCGACCCGATCGGCCGGCAGATCACCATCGGCGGCGTCCGGTTCCGGGTCACCGGCGTCTTCGAACAGCTCGGCCAGAGCCTCGGCGTCGACCGGGACGGCGAGGTGCACGTCCCGGTCACCGCCGCCCAGCGCCTGCTCGGCACCGAACGGGTCGACGGCCTGGCCGTCCGCGCCCCCGACCGGGACCGGATCGGCGCCCTCTCCACCGCGATCGTCGCCGCCCTCACCGAACGCCACCCGGACACCGACTTCTCCGCCGTCACCCAGGAACAGATCCTCGGCGTCCTCGGCGACATCCTCGGCGTCCTCACCGGGGTGCTCGCCGCCATCGCCGGGATCAGCCTGCTCGTCGGCGGGGTCGGCGTCTCCAACATCATGCTCGTCTCGGTCCGGGAACGCACCAGGGAGATCGGGCTGCGCAAAGCCGTCGGCGCCCGGCCCCGCGACATCGGCCTGCAGTTCCTCCTCGAAGCCGTCCTGCTCACCACCACCGGCGGTGTCCTCGGCATGCTCCTCGGCGCCGGAACCGCGCTGCTGGTGGACCGGCTCACCCCGGTACCGGCCGCCGTCACCTGGTGGTCGATGGCCCTCGCCTTCGGGGTCTCCGCCGCCGTCGGCATCGTCTTCGGTGTGGTACCCGCCCAGCGGGCCGGCCGCCTCGACCCGGTCGTCGCGCTGCGCACCGAGTAAAGCCGCACCGGGTAAGGCCGCACCGGGTAAAGGCCTCAGATCCGGCCGCAATAGGTCGAATAGCAGGCGAACCGGCCCCGGGGAGAACATCGGATGCGCGACATCGCTGGCGGATCCCGCGCCGTCGCCTGGCTGATGCTGGTCGCCGGTCCCTACAACCTGATCACCGGCGTGCTGCTGAAACTCGGCGACCCGCTGCCCGAACTGCTCGTCCTCGGCCTCACCTCGGTCGTACTGTTCCTCGTCGGCCTGCTCTGCCTGCGCCGCCCCGACCGGCTGCCCCGCGTGTTCTGGTTGCTCGTCCCGTTCGCCGCGACCGGTGTCGTCACCCTCCTGAACGTCGTCACCGCCGACGCCGACCTCGGACCGCAGCTGTTCTACCTGTGGCCGCTGCTCTACGCCGCCTCGTTCCTCAGCCGCCTGCTCGTCGGCCTCACCGTCGTGCAGATCTCCGCCGGGCACGCCCTGACCGCGTTCCAGTTCGCCGAACCCGGCGGCCTGCTCCTCGACTGGGTCTCGATCACCGTGGCCATGGCGATGACCGCCGCCGTCGTCGTCGGCCTGCGGGAACGCAACGAGAACCTGCTCCGGGAACTGGAACACCAGGCCACCTCGGACGCCCTCACCGGAGTCGCCAACCGGCGCGCCTTCGACACCGAACTCCACCGGGCCGTCGGCGGCGGGCGGCTCGCCCTGATCGTGGTCGACGTGGACCACTTCAAGACGATCAACGACACCTGGGGTCACGCCGCCGGCGACCGGGCCCTGTGTGCCGTCGCCGACGCCCTCCGCACCGCCGGCAGCGCCCTCTGCGTGGCCCGGCTCGGCGGGGACGAGTTCGCCGTCCTCCTGCAGACCGGGCCGGACGAGGCAGTCCTCTTCGCCGAACGCGCCCGGACCCTGGCCGGAGCCGCCGAAGGACTACCCGGCGGCCCGCTCGGCCTCAGCATCGGCGTCGCCGCCGCACCCGACCACGCGGACACCGCCGAAGACCTCCAGCGGGTCGCCGACGATGCCCTCTACCAGGCCAAAGCCGATGGCCGAGGCCGGACCGCACGATACGGACCGCCTCGCCACAACGTCGACGACATGCCTAGTTCGCCGGTTTCTTCCCGTTCTTCCCATTGAGGGGCGCCAAAATCTCCGGAGACCTGCGGGGGTACGGGCCCCAACCGTCCCGCAGCACCCGGATGTACACCGCCTCCAGGCACACCCCGACCCGTTCCACCAGGTCGCTGTCCTCCTGAGCGCCCAGCCGGATCGCCCGCGCGAAATGGTCCAGAGCCTCCATGTGCCGCCCCTGGTCGAAACAGCTCCGGCCGGCGTTCTCGTGCACCACACTCCGGACCGCCGCCGCCACATCGGCCTCCACCGCCCGCTGGAACAGCCGGTCCGCCTCCATGTAGTCGCCCCGCAACCGCAACACGTGCGCCAACTCGGCCTGCGCGATCACCTGCGACTGCAGATCCTGCGCCGACTCCGCGTGCGCCAGCGCCAGCCGGCTAGCCGCCGCGGCCATCCCCAGCTCCCCGAGCAGGCGATACACCTCGGCCCGGACACTCAGCAGACCCGCCTTGACGATGTTGTCCGCCTCGTCGGTGAGCGGGCCGTCCAGGCGTTCCCCCAACTCCCGCAGCGCGTCCCGGTCGTCGACCACCTCACGCAGCGTCCCACCGTCCAGCCGCCACCGGATCGCGGACAGGTCGGCGGCGGTCAGCGGCAGATGCGGGGCCAGGTCCGGCCCCTGCTGCTCCTCCGGGGCATTCGCCATCGGAGTCCGGCTCTCCGGGGTACCCGCCGTCGGCTCCTCAGGGCTGTCTGCCGCCCGTGCCACCGGCTCAGGTCCGGTGCTGCCGTTCGCGGCCCGGCCCTTCTCGGCCCCGTTGTCAGTGGCCTGATCCGGTCCGGTTCCGGTCACCGCGGTCCCGGCCGGCTCGAAGCCGGTGAGTCCTTCGGTGATCTTCGCGGCCGTCGACTTCGGGCCGGCCCCGGCGGTCCCGCTGGTCGCCGCCCCGGCCGCCGTCGCGCTGCTCGTACCCTCCGTCCCGGTGGCCTCCGCCCCGGCGGCGTCCTCCGCCCCGGCGGTCTGCACCCAAGCGGCGTCCTCCGCCCCGAGGTCCGCCGTCGCGCCGGAGTCCGCCGCATCGCCCGGGTTCGCCTCCGCCGCTGGTTCCACCGCCGGTGCCGGTTTCGTGTCCGCGGCCGGTGTCGTCTCCGCCCCTGCCTTGGCGACGAACCAGCCACTGCCGAACGCGCTGTCACCAGTCCGGGCCGGCACCGTCGGCCCGGCGTTCTCCAGCCGGCCGATCGGCCGCAGATTGTGCAGCGTGCCATCCGGATCCATGTACGGCGAATCCGCCGGGAACTGCTCGTCAGCCCCGTTCCCGCTGCTGTCCGGGACGGCCGTTCCGTCGCCACTCGCGGTACCCGTGACATCCACACCGTCGTTCGCCGACGGATCCCCGGTGCGCTTGGCACCGGCCCGCGGCCAGTTGTCGATCTCCGTGCCGACATGCGGCCAGCTGCCGGTACCCGCCTGCACAGCAGACATGGCCTGCCCGCCCTGCGCCGACCCGGACGTCCCGTCCTGCGCCGAGCCGCCGGAACCACCCTGAGCCGGTCCGGAGTTCCCACCCTGAGCCGGTCCGGAGCTCCCACCCTGAGCCGGTCCGGAAGCCCCAGCCGGTGCCGGATTCGGGGATCCGTTCCGAGCCGGGCTCAGGAACCCGCCGCGGGCCGGCTCGGAAATCCCGCCGTGTTCCGTCCCGGAGTCTCCGGGCGGCGGCGTCTCCGGCGTTCCGGCGCCCGGTGTTCCCGCGAGTGCCGTTTCGCCCGCCGCGGAACCGGTCCACTCGGCGGCACCCGCCGCAGCACCCGGCACGGCCGGCGAGACCGGAGCCCCGGCGGACAACCCGTGTCCGATTTCGATCTCGATCTCGGAAACCGCTCGCGGGCCGCTCTCCTGCTCCGGCCGGCTGAGCGGGAACCCGATCTTCTCCCGCCCGGCCCCGTCCGGTGCACTCTGCGGCCGTCCCGAGTTCGGCAGGGCGATGGTGGGCCGCTCGTTGACCGGCCGAGCCTCCGCCTCCCGCCGATCCCCTGGAACCACACCGGTCCCGGCCGTCCCTCCGGAGACCGGCGCGGCGGAACCCCGCTCACCGCCCGTCTCCTGCTGCCCGATCGCACTCCACTCACCGGTGGGCGCGGCGTGCGCCCCACGGCCCTTCTGCGCCGGCGGTGCCGACCTGGGCACCGCCCCACCCGAGACAGGCGCCGGCCCGACCAGCCCACGATCCGGTGCGGGCGCCGTTCCCAGCGGCCCCCCGTCCGATGCGGGCGCCGAGCCGAGCGGTCCGCGTCCCGAGGTGGGTGCGGAGCTGAGCGGTCCGCGGTCCGAGGTGGGTGCCGTGCCGAGTGGTCCGCGTCCCGAGGTGGGTGCCGAGCTGAGCGGCCCCCGGCCGGCGATGGGATCGGTTCCCGGCACGTCTGCGCCGGAGGTGGGCGCTGCCGGAATGGTTCCGCCGGAGGTGGGCGCGACAGAGTCCCAGCCGGTACCGGACTGTGGCGTGGGCGAGTGCCGCCCGTCGCCGTTCCAGCCGGTCGACGGCGCGGCGTGCGCACCCGCTCCCGAACGCGGAGCCGACATCCCCGAGGTGGGTGCCGAGGTGTTCCCGTGCCAGCCGCTGCCGGACTGCGGGGCTGCACCCGTACCGGCCTGCGACATGCCCGGCTCCCAGCCCGGCGCGGCGTTCCCCCGCGTGGGGGAGTCCGAGGCCGCCGAGCTGTGCCGACCGGCGGCCGGTTCCGCCCGAACCGCGGGCGGCCAGGCACTCTCCGGCGAGACCGAACCGGCCTGCACCCCCGAGCCCAGGTTCTGCCCGAGTCTGTGCTGGCCCGCGTCCCCGTGCTGCCCGGCTGCGGGATGGGTACCCGTTCCAGGCTGGGCACCCGTTCCGGGCTGTCCGGGACCGGACTGCCGGCCCGGAACCGCAGGGTCCCGGGAAGCGTCGGGATAGGGCATCCCGGGCTGGGGCATGCTCCAGCCCTGGGGCGGCATCGCGCCGGGCGACCGGTCTCCGGCCGTTGCGGGCCGTGCGGCCGGCGGCCAGGCCTGTTCCGGAGCGGGATACCCGCCGGGCGCACCTACCGTGCCGGGCCCGAATTCACCCGGAACCTGCGGCCGTGCAGGCGACACCGGCCGCGATCCAGCCGGCGGCTGTGACGCGTCGGGAACCATCGCCCACGGCCCGTCCCCCTGTTCGAGGAACACGTGTGCGGTCCGTGGCGTCCGCCGCGAACGCTGCTGCGGAACATCCGCCCAGCCCTCACCCGGATGCCCCCAGGCCTCGTCCCCACTACGGCGACCGTCCGCCGGTTCCGGATACCCACCCGGAACCCGCCCGCTCTCGCCGCCCGGCCCACCACCGATCCGCCCACTGTCACCGGGCCGCCCGGCAGAGCCACGCCCGTTGTCCCCGGCCCAGCCTCCGGAGCCCGGACCGTTGTCCCCGGCCCAGTCACCGGGGATCCGCCCGTTCTCACCGGCCCAGGCAACACCTGCCAGGCCGTTGTCACCAGCCCACCCGTCAGCAGCCGGCCCGTTCGCCCCTCGTGCTCCGGTGCCCTGGCCGTTCTCGCCCGGCCGTGTTCCGGTCGCCCGGCCGTCCGGGCCGAGGGGACCACTGTTCGGGCCGAGGGGACCACTGTTCGGCTGTCCACCCGCGCCGACCGGATCACCGGCCCGCGGACCACCCGGAACCGTCGGACCATCGGGTTGCCGGACACCCGGAACGACCGGAATACCGGCTCCAGGACCCTCGGCACCGATCGGACCACCGGGCATCCGGCCACCGTCGACCGGCCCACCAGCGCTCGGACCACCGGGCCGGTTGTTCATACCGGGAACGATCCCGGCCCCCCGGCCACCCTGGCTCTCCACCGCTGCCGGACCGGGCCCGCGCTCGCCGCCGATGTTCTCGGGAGCCCGCCGGTCCGCAGCCGGGAATCCGGTCCCGGCCGCCCATCCGCCACTGGCGGTGGCAGACCCGTCCAGGCCGGATTGTTGCGCCCCGATCACCCGGGCCGGCGGAACCGGCGAGGGCGCCGCGATGACACGCGGCGCAACCGGCGGATCGGCCTTGAGAACACGCGGCGCGGGAGGCGGCGCGGACTTACTGACAACCTTCGGCGGTACGGGTGGTTCAGCCCGCCGGACGACCCGCGGCCCATCCCCATCGGCTCCGGATACCGCACCGTCGTCCCCATGCGGCTGCCGTCCCGACGGTTCGGCAGCCGTCTCGGCGCCCGCCGGGCCCGCACTGTGCCGCTGCCCGGGAACCAGACGAGCCATGGCAGCCCGCCAGCCACCCTTGTGCCCGTCCTCCCGCTCCGAACCCTCATGCCCGTGCTGAGTGGCCCCGTGCTGAGCAGCCCCGTGCTGAGCCGGCCCCTGCTGCCCGGAGCCGGGCTGACCCGTCCCGTAGCCGGCCGGTCCCTGCTGCTGCCCGGCACCGGGCTGCGCTGTTCCGTAACCAGCCGGTCCCGTTTGTTCCGGTCCTCGCTGCGCCGGTCCGGGCTGTCCCGTCCCGTACGCAGCCGGTCCGGACTGTTCCGGAGCACGTTGTGGCGTTACCGGCCCGCCGACTCCACCGCCCGGCTGTCCCGGCTCCCGGTGATTGATCGTCTCCCGTCCCGCCACGGAGCCGTCGGCTTCCGGAACCTCCCGGCCGGGCGTCCCGGCGGCCTCCCGGCCTCCAGACTCGGCGACTTCCCGGCCGCCCGGCCCGGAAGCGGAGCCACCACGGCCGTCGGCACCGGGCATGACCGGAACCTCGGAGCGCCCACGCGTCTCGTCCCCAGCAGTCTGCGGCCCGGTGGTGCCGGTACCGGCCGGCGAACGGTCACCCACCTCGGTGGTAGCCCCGTGACCGTCGGTGCCCCGTACCGGATCGCCGGTGGGGAAACCCTCGCGGTGCCCGGTCTCGCGCCCGGCAACCGTGGGATCGACAGCGTCGCGCCCGTCCAGGCCGCCGTCCACAGCCGCGTCGGAGCCGAGCCCACGAGACGTTCCCGCGAGTTCGGATTCCGGACGATCGGCCGCACGCTTCCGGGCCGTCCGGTCGTCGCCCTCGCCCGAGGTGACACGCCGGTCGTCCAGGTCCCGGTCGCCGGCCTCGGCCGCGGGCCGGCCGTCGCCGCGAACCGGCGAGGCAGTCCCGCGAACCGGCTGAGCCACGTCATCACGTGCCGGCGAGGCAGTCCCGCGAACCGGCTGGCCGACGTCATCACGGGCCGGCGACGCGGTACCCCGAACCGGCTGGGCAGCCTCACCCCGAACCGGCTGAGGCACTTCGCCCCGAATCGGCTGGGGCGCCTCGCCCCGTGCCGGAGAAGCGGTCCCGCGGATCGGCTGCGGAGTGTCGTCAGCACCGGTGATCCCCGGAACCTGAGCACGCCCCGTGACCGCCCGCTCGTCACGCTGCGCAGCGGGACGCCGGATGTCGGCGTCGTCGCGTCGCGGGCGCCGTCCACCGGCGGGCCGGATCGGCCCGAAGTCGTCGTCGTCCCACGCCTGCGGGGCGTGCCCCCGGCGACGGTCCGGCGCCGAGCGGTCCGGTTCCTCCCAGTATTCGTCGCTGGCCAGCTCGATGGTGCGGTGCCGTTCGTCGTCGCGGCCCGCCCGGTCACCGTGGTCGATGACTCCGTCGTCGTCCCACATCTCGTCGGCCCGGATCTCGACGGTGCGCCGGCCCCGGCCCCGCCGGTCGTCCCGGCCGGGGGAGCGCCGGTCGTCGAGCGGTTCCCGGCGTTCGTCCCGCTGGTCCCGCCGGTCGTCACGCCTGTCATACCCGTCCCAGCGCTCATCGCGCCGGGCAGCAGGCTCGTCGCGCCGGATACCGGGCTCGTCGCGCCGGATACCGGGCTCCTCGCGCCGGGCGGCCGGCTCGTCCCAGCGGTCGGGGGTGTCCTCCCAGGAGGTGCGGGAGCGGCCCCGGCGGGACGGAACCTCGTCCCGGCGGTCATCACGGTCCCGTGCGGCGGGCCGGTCCCGGTCGTCGCGTTGCTCCCGGCGATCCCAATCGTCGCGCCGATCGCGGCCGAGGTCGTCCCGGCGGTCCCGGGCCACGTCGTCCCGGCTGCTGTCGTCCCGGCGGGCCCGGGGCGCTTCGTCCCGGCGGTCTCGTGCGGCCGGCCGGTCCCGGTCGTCACGCCGATCCCGGCGGTCCCGGTCGTCCCGGCGATCCCGAAGGTCGTTGCGGGCGTCATCCTGGTAGTGGTCCGAAGCGTACCGATCGCCCGCTTTACGCTCGTACCGGTTCTCCCCCCGCGATCCCGGGGCACCACGCCGCAGGTCGGGACGGGCCGCCGGATCCACGATGGGAAAGTCCGGTTTGTCGAAGTCGATGCCCAGTTCGGGCCGGTTGAAGTCGATGTCGTCGAAGTCGTCGCCGACGAGGTTGTCGACGTTGGTGTCGACCGGTACGAAGTCGGGTTCGTCGAGCCAGCTGGGCCGCTCGGAGTCGAAGGAGGCCTTCTTCTGCCGCCGGGCCGCGAGCTCGTCCTCGGAGAGGTCGGCGCGGCGTCGCGTCGGCATGACGGCGTCCGGCACCTCACGCTTGGTGTAGTGCCTTTCCTGGATGACCGCAGAACTCGGCATGAACGAGTACTCGCTGTACTCGTCCTCCCAGTATTCGTCGTCCTCGTAGCTCATGACGAGGCTCCGAACCGGCTGGGGAAGAACCCACCGCCCCGACGCCGCATGGAAGCCACCGTCCTCACCCTGTACCACCTCCGCACACCGGTGCCCGCCCCTCGCGCTCCGGATCAACGCCTGCCACGTGGTGGATGTGGAAGGTTAACCACGGATTTGCGCAGTGCGCCACCGCACCGCGGGCCCCCGTCACCGGCCGCACGGACACTCCGTGAGCCTCGATCACACCGGCGCCGCAGTTCGCCGGTAGCGCGCGATCACCGGGGTATACGTCTGTCGGGGCCCCCCGGTTCAACGGGTTGAGCAGTGACTATGACGATGATCGGGAAGAGCCTCCGAGGTGCCCCGAAGGCCTGTCCAGGTCAACTCGGACAGTCGCCGCCCGGTCACGGCCCACGTGACGACTTAAGAACTTTTTAAGCCTCTCTTTAACCCGCCTAAGGACTCGCGGCCGACCCTGAACAGGTGACACCCCACCCACCCTGACGTGCACCGCTACGGTTCCGTCCCCACGCCATGCCCCCCACGTTCCCCACCCGCCGCGTGGCGAAGGACACCCCGGGCATTCACGGATCATGACTCTCGTTGCTGGCACGGTTGATGAGCAACAGAGATTCCCAGACGCTCACGCCCATGTCACCGACGGCCACCCCCAAAGCCCCACACCCTTCCTTTCTTGTACGTCCCCCGCCCCCGCCCGTCCCGCCCTCGCCTACCTCCCCGTGTGATCACTCGAAGCCGTCCCGCGGCCACTCACACGCCAACTTCCTGAACGCCCCGATGCTCGAACGTCCTGAACTCCCCGGGTACCTGGCCGCCGCACCCCTGCTCCTGGCGGCCGAGGAGCACCCGAGAGCATGCCGTGCAGGCGATCCCCCTCGCCGCGCAACGGTTGCCGAGTTCTGGTGCCCGACCGGGGAACCGGGAGGCGGTGGCGGGAGCCCATCTCCCACCACCGCCTCCTGACCTGCTCGCGCACAGACCCACCGACGGAACCGGTCGCCGGCGATACAACGGAGACAACACGGTCCTGTCCGCCGGCCCAGCACGGTCAGGTCCCATGGGCCTGCTCGGTCCTGCCCGTCGGACCGGCTCGGGTACTACCGCTGGACCGGCTCGGGTACTGCGGTTGGTCCAGCTCGGATACTGCGGTTGGACCGGCTCCGGGTACTACGGCTGGATCAGTTTCACAACAGCGGCTGGGTCGAGCGGTCGTCTCGTCCCTGCCGCGTTCACCTCCGCCGGGATTCGGCTCGGATGTGGAGGGCCACCCACCCGCCTACCGCGGCCCCGAACAGCAGACGTCTCCGCGGGCCTGCCGGGGTCACATCCATCCAGACGTCATCCACCCGGACGTCGAGAACCATCTCCCAGCTTTCCTGGGCCCCTACCCGACGCCACCCAGCCGTGGTGAGGGGCCACCGCCGCGCCCTGGGACCGTCAGCGAGCACCCCCGTCTCGCCGCGGTTCCGGGGCGCGGGCGGGGAGGGCGCGGCGCTGGAACCGGCCTTCCATCGCCGCGCCCTCCGCAACCTTGCAAGACCTCGCCGTTCCTACCGCAAGACCTCGCCGTTTCTATTGGAAGGTCTCACCGTTCTTACGGGGAGGCCTCACCGTTCCTGTCGGAAGGAAACGAAATCAGCCGTACGTCCCTGTCGTGATCGGATCGAGGGAGCCGTCAGCCATTTCCGCCGCGATCGGATCGGAGAAGCCGCCAACCATTTCCGCCGCGATCGGATCGGGGAAGCCGCCAACCATTTCCGCTGTGGTCGGATGGAGGGAGACATCGGCCATTTTCGCCGTGGTCGGATGGGGCCGCCAACCATTCCCGCTGCGGCCGGATGGGAAACTGATGGCCGCTTCCGTCGTGTGCCGTCGGGGCAGGGCTGATCAGATTCGGTCGTTGATGGTGAAGCCGGCTATCCGGGGTGGCAGGACCAGGCCGGCTGCGGCCAGGGTGCTGAGGAGCCCCGACAGTTCGGTGCGGGTCAGGGAGGGTGCACGGTCCGCTGACGGGTGGGGGACGTCGAGGGCGGTGGCGGCTTCGACGGCGCACATGCCGATCGCCGATTCCACGGCCCACAGCCGCTGGGCGCAGAAGCCGTACTGGGCGGAGGCCGCCAGTTTCCCGTGCAGTCGCAGGAGGCGGCGCAGGTCGGCGGCGAGTTGTTCGATCGGCGGACCGTACGGCACGGGCTCGGGTGTCTGTCTGCGGCGGCGCCGTTCGGCGGCGGCCGCATACCAGCGCGGCACATATCGGACGCCAGCGATCACCAGCCCCGGAGCGACGATGACGAGAGCGAGCCGGCTGGCATCGAGGAGCGTCACAGGCGATTCCTCCACCGAAGTGCGGTTGGTCTACCCACGACCTTGCTGTGCCGCCCGCCGCCCGTCAACGGACTTTGTGCGACTCAGCCACCCGCCGTGCCGTCCCACTCTCGAGAGGACCACCCAGGCGACCAGCATGACCGCCCGAGCTCCCGGCATGACCGCCCGAGCTCCCGGCGTGACCATCGAAGCTCCCGGCATGACCTATCCGGGAGTCAGGGTGACCACCCTGGACACAGAGTGATCGCCAGAGGCCCGGCGTCACCTTCAGTGCTCATTCGACATCACGGCGTCGACCGGCCCGCCCGCCCTCAGTCCTCGCACGCCCTCAGTCCTCGCCTGCATCCAGTCCTCGGCTGCGCCCAGTCCTCAGCCGAGCCCGGGCACGGTGAGCGCGCACGATCGGGGATGTGTGTGCCGGTGGGCCGGGAGAGACTCTTGCTTGATTGCTGCGGGTGCGCATGTCAAGCCCTTGATCCGGCGCCCTGCCAACCTCGCTCTCGCGCCCACTGAGCTCGCTTCTGTACCCACTGAGCTCGCCCTCGTGCCTGCTGGGCTCGCCCTCGTGCCTGCTGGGCTCGCTTCCATGCCCGCTGAGCTCGGATCTTGGTGGGCTGGCCACCGATATCGGTGGTCGCTCGACCAAGATCCGAGGCGGTCGGGGCGGAGCTTCCGATCTTGGTCGAGTGGCTACCGGGATCGGTGGGTGGTTGACCAAGATCCAGGCAGGGAGTGGGGCAAGGAGTGGGCAGGGAGTGGGGCAAGGAGTGGGCAAGGAGTGGGCAGGGAGTGGGGCAAGGAGTGGGGCAAGGAGTGGGCGGAAGGAGGGGGCAAGGAGTGGGCGGAAGGAGTGGGCAGGGAGGGGCGGAAGGAGTGGTCGGCGGGCTGGGGGAATGCGCCCGCTGTGGGCTGCGGTCACGAGTAGGGGCCGGGGACGCCGATGAGATCGGGGCGGGGACGGGTAAGGCGACCCGGTTGTTCGCCGCGCGTGGGGTGGCGGTGACGGCTACCGGGCCGGATGTGGCGGCACGGTCGGCGGATCGTGGGGATCCGCCGGTCCGGGGACGCCGCCGCGAGCGCACAGTCGGCTGGCGTGTGCCCGCGACGGGGTCACCCCGGCGATGACTTGCGCCATGACCGGCCGCTGGCCACGAAGGCAGGAGGAGGTGGGTGGGGAGGTTGTCCGGGGTGGTCAGATCACGGACTTGCGGGTGATCTCCAGGAGGCCGCTGCGGCCGCCGAAGGTTCGGCGGATGGCTTCGCCCATCTGGGTGAACAGGGTGTCGCTGCCGAAGTCGCATTCGGTGATCGCGTTGAGTTCGCCGACCAGCAGGTGGACGGCCAGTTCGTCTTCGGGGCCGGTCGGCAGGTGGCCCTCGGCGGGCAGGTCGGTGCCGAAGACGCGGGCGGCCAGGCGGGCGTCACCGTCGGGGGTGTCCGGTTCGGTGCCGTGCAGGTAGAGCAGGGCGGCGGTCTCCGGGCGCAGGACCCGCTGGAACACGCAGGGTTCCAGGCCTCCGGTGTCGACGAGGGCGCCACCCCAGAACGGGTCGGTGACGTCGAAACCGGCGGTGTGCAACGCGGTGGCGGCGGTGTGGCCGGAGGGGCCGTCGTCCCAGGTGATCACCGGGGGGACCCGCTGGTCGGCGCGGGGGTGCAGGCCGGGAACGCCGGCCAGCGCCGTGAGGAGTCGGGCGGGCGTCATCGGGTGATCATGGCAATCGCCCGATGAAAGGTAAAGCGCCACCGGTGAATACGAGGCGGGCGGCAGTGTCCCGGCCCATCAGGCGGGACAGCTGGACGATGCGGTACGTCAGTGGGTCACACCGTGCCGGTCGCGGGGCTTTCCCCGTACCGCAGCAGGGTCTGGCACCGGGAGGGGATCGGCCACGCGGCCGGCGGCGAACCCGGACCACGACGCGCCCGGCCCGTCCGTCCACTGCGTCAGGGGCAGCGGGCGGACGGTGAGCCGGCGCGGCGGACGGTGAGCCAGGTGGCGGACGGTGAGCCGGGGGCGCGGCGGGTTCAGCGCAGCGACTCCGAGCCCAGGATCCGGGTGACCTGGATTTCGATCACCACCCGGGCGGGGTTGGGGCGCGGGATCCGGTAGCGGCCGGCGTACCGCTGTTCGGCGTCGGCTACCGATGCGGGGTCGTCGCGGATGACGGCGAGGCCTTCGACGGTGCTCCAGCGCGGGCCGTCGATCTGGCAGACGGCGACCCGCTGGTGGCCGCGCCGGACGTTGCGGACCTTGGTGGAGGCGCCGGACGTGATGATCCGGGCGATGCCGGTGGTGACGTCGAGGGTGGCGCCGACCGCGACCACGTGCGGCGAGCCGTCGGCGCGCAGCGTGGTGAGGGTGCACAGGTGGCGTTCGGTCCAGAACGCGGCCAGTGCGGGGGAGTCGAGGGGGATGCTGCCGCTCACTGTCTCACCTCAGGGGTCTCGGCCGGGAGGTCGCCCCGGTGTACTGCCGCGACAAGTGCCGCGTGGTCTTTCTCGACCTGGTCGGCGTACGACCGGGCGAAGCGTGCGAGGGATTCGTCGAGTTTGCCGGAGCCGCCGACGTAGCCGGCGATCATGGACGCCCCGCTGGTCCGCGCGTGTGACTTGGCGAGCAGGTAGCCGCAGATCCCGGCGTAGTCGGCGAGGGCGCCCGCGTCGATGTCCTCGATGAGGATGGCGCCTTTCATGTCCCGGAACTGCCGCACGTAGTACTGGTGTTCGCCGACGGTGGTCCAGCCGAGCAGCGGGTCGCTGACTGTCTGTAGCGCCTGCTGGTACTCGACGACCCGCTGCCCCTGGTGCCGGTGCCAGGCGAGCGCGCCGTGCTGGTGTTTCGCGACGACCGACCGGCGGGCCTGTTTGAGCTGGAGGAAGACCACGTCGTCGGGGCTGCTGCCCTCACAGAGTGCTACGTATGCCCGGAGCCCGACCGATCCGACCCCGACCACCTTGTGCGCGATGTCGACGATCCGGTAGCCGCCGAGGATCCGCGCCCAGTGTGGTTTGAGCGTGGTCAGGTAGCCGTCCAGGGCCGCGGCCAGATGGTCGCGTTCGTGGTGCGGCAGCCGGGTGATCAGTGGCGGCTCCTCGACGAGGCGGGCGGTGCCGTCGTGCCGCTCGGTGAAGCGGGGCAGGGCCCGGTCGCTGGTGCGGCGGCGGGCCCGGCGGGCGGCGCGTTCGATCTCGTCGCGGAAGCTGTCCCGGCTGGCGGCGGATCGCATGGCCGCGACGTCGAGCTGGTCGAAGGAGCGCCGCAACAGGGGTTGTTCGGCCAGGTGCAGGAGTTGTTCGCGGTATTCCTCGACGCAGTGCTGGACGGCGTCGGAGCAGGCGCTCTCCCGGAACCCGTTGTGCCGCCCGGCGGTGTGCACGCTGACGGCCAGCCGGCGCAGGTCCCACTCCCACGGGCCGGGGTGGGCCTCGTCGAAGTCGTTCAGGTCGAAGACCAGTTCGCGTTCCGGGGAGGCGTAGAAGCCGAAGTTGCCGAGGTGGGCGTCACCGCAGATGACCGGGGTGATGCCGGTGCTCGGCAGGTAGGCGAAGTCGTCGGCCATCAGCCCGGCGGTGCCGCGCAGGAACGCGTACGGCGACGCGATCATCCGGCCGATCCGGACCGGGACGAGCCGTTCGACCCGGCCCTCGTGGGACGCGACGACGTGGGCGACCGGGTCGGGGCGCCGGTCCGGTGCCCGCCAGTGGGCCATGTCCGAGCGGGGCGACCGTTCCCGCAGGGAGCGGCCGATCTCGTAACGCTGGGCCCGGGGCGCAGCAGCCCGGCGTAACGAGGTGAAGCCCTCGTCCGCTAGGCTGCCGAGCACACTCGGACCGTTGATCAACGGTGGTTCCATCGCTGCCGAGCGTACGTGCCGCGAGACATCATCCGCGCGGGGCTCGTGAAAAGCTGATGTTATCGATAACATTTGTGCAACGGAGCGAGTACGCTGTCGGGGAACCGGATCTGGCGAGGTGCACAAGTGGACAGGATCAGCCGCAGCCCGGCCATGACCGATGTGGCCCGCCTCGCCGGTGTGTCCCACCAGACCGTCTCGCGTGTCCTCAACGACCACCCGAACGTCAAGGAGCAGACCCGGATCCGGGTCCGGGCCGCCATCGCCGCGCTGGGCTACCGTCCCAACCGGGCGGCCCGTGCGCTGGTCACCGGCCGTTCCCAGCTGATCGGGGTGGTGGCCCGCAACAGCACGCTGTACGGCCCGGCCACCATGCTGAGCGAGTTCGAGCAGGCCGCCGCGGACGCCGGTTTCGCGGTCAGCGTGGGCAGTGTCCGGGAGCTGGACCGGTCCTCGATGAACTCGGTGGTCGAGCGGCACCTGGACCAGCGGGTGGCCGGCCTGGTGGTGATCGCGAACACCGCTTCGGCGGTGGCGGCGCTCGCCGAGATCCCGGAGGACCTGCCGGTGGTCTTCATCGACGGCGACCCGGCGAGCGGCCGGCCGGTGGTGACGGTGGATCAGGTGGCCGGGGCCCGTGCGGCGACCCGGCATCTGCTGGACTCCGGGCACGAGACGGTCTGGCACGTCTCCGGGCCGACCGACTGGTTCGACTCGGCCGGCCGGATCCAGGGCTGGCGGCAGACCCTGGAGGAGGCGGGCCGGGAGGTGCCGCCGCTGCTGTCCGCCGACTGGTCGGCGTCCGAGGGCTACCGCACCGGCCAGATGCTGGCCCGGATGCCGGAGGTGACCGCCATCTTCACGGCGAACGATCACCTGGCGCTGGGCATCCTGCGGGCGCTGAGCGAGCGGGGCCGCCGGGTGCCGCACGACGTGGCCGTCGTCGGTTTTGACGACGTGCCCGAGGCGGCCTATTTCATCCCGCCGCTGACCACCGTCCGGCAGGCCTTCGGAGACGTGGCCCGGGCGGCGTTGAGCCTGCTCCTGGGTCAGTTGGGTGACGAGGCGGGTACTGCTCGCCAGATCGTGGTGCCGGCCCACCTGGTGATCAGGGAGAGCGCGCCCGCACGGGTCTGAGCGTTACGTTAAGGGGCCGTTACCTCCTTGTTGCCGGAGGCCGTTGACACCTCTTTTGTTAGCGATAACACTGAGGCTGTTCCCGCCGGATGTGGCCACGGCCACTCTCCCGGCCGCGTCCCGCCGGAGGTATCCCCACATGATCATCAATATGTGCGGGCCCGTTTCCGAGGTGCATTCCCTGCTATTGGGCGATTTCGAGGCCTTCCGCGCACGTAAGATCGACAAGTCGGTCATGACCCGTGCCCCTTTGCGCCCGGCGCCGAACCGCCACCAGCCCGGCGCCGCAGGCATCGAGTCCGTCTGAACCATCGAACGAAGGAATGCCGATGAAACCGCAGATCTGGTTCCTGACCGGAAGCCAGCATCTCTACGGCCCGGAGACCCTCCAGCAGGTCGCCGACCAGTCCGCCGAGATCCAGCGGACCCTTGCCGCGGGCCTCTCCGGCGCCGAGATCGTCACCAAGCCGGTGCTCACCGACGCGGGCGCCATCAAACAGGTGATGCTCGAGGCCAACGCCGACCGGAACTGCATCGGCATCATCGCCTGGATGCACACGTTCTCCCCGGCCAAGATGTGGATCGGTGGCCTGGACGCGCTGCGCAAGCCGCTGCTGCACCTGCACACCCAGCACAACCGGTCGCTGCCGTGGTCGACCATCGACATGGACTTCATGAACCTCAACCAGGCCGCCCACGGCGACCGGGAGTTCGGGTTCATCCAGGCGCGTCTCGGCGTCCCTCGCAAGGTGGTCGCCGGGCACGTAGCCGACCCTGCGGTGATCGCCCGGATCGACTCCTGGGCGCGGGCCGCCACCGGTCTGCAGCACGTCCGCGGACTGCGGCTGGCGCGATTCGGTGACAACATGCGCAACGTGGCGGTCACCGAAGGCGACAAGGTCGAGGCCGAGCTGCGCTTCGGCGTCTCGGTGAACACGTACGGCGTGAACGATCTCGTCGAGGTCGTGGACGCGGTCGCCGACGCCGAGATCGACAAGTTGATCGCCGAGTACCGGGACCAGTACGAGATCGACGCCGCCCTGCTCGGCGACCGGGCCGACTCGCTGCGCTACGCGGCCCGGATCGAGGCCGGCCTGCGGCAGTTCCTGACCGAGGGTGACTTCGGCGCCTTCACCACCAACTTCGAGGACCTCGGCGGTCTGCGCCAGCTGCCCGGTCTGGCCGTGCAGCGCCTGATGGCCGATGGCTACGGCTTCGGCGGCGAGGGTGACTGGAAGACCTCGGTCCTCGTCACCACGGTCAAGGCGATGGGTTCCGGAACCGGCCGTGGAACCTCGTTCATGGAGGATTACACCTACCACTTCGGTCCGGGCGAGCCTAAGATCCTCGGCGCGCACATGCTCGAGGTCTGCCCGTCGATCGCGTCGGCGAAGCCGCGCGCCGAGATCCACCCGCTGGGGATCGGTGGCCGGGAGGACCCTGTGCGCCTGGTCTTCGACGCGGCCCCGGGCCCGGCGGTGGTCATGGGCATGGCCGACATGGGTGACCGGTTCCGGCTGGTCGCGAACGAGATCGAGGTGATCCCGCCGGACGAGCCGCTGCCGAACCTGCCCGTGGCTCGTGCCGTGTGGAAGCCTGCCCCGTCGCTCTCCACCTCCGCCGAATGTTGGATCATGGCGGGTGGTCCGCATCACACTGTGCTGACTCAAGCGGTCGGTGCGGAGACTCTGCGTGATTTCGCGGATATGGTCCAGACCGAATTGCTGATGATCGATGAGCGCACCACGCCGGCCGACTTCTCCGACCGGGTGCGCTGGAACCAGGCGTACCACCGCCTGGCTCGCCCCCTGTAACACCGTTCTCAAAGAGGAGATCCACCGTGAAATTCACCCGGATCGCGGCCGTTCTCACCGCCGCCGCGCTGACCGCCACCATGGCGGCCTGCGGCGACGCGGAGAAGACCGCTGACAAGGAAGCCGCAGGCGGCGGCGACAACACCGGCGCCCTGGTCGGCATCACCATGCCCACCCGCTCCTCGGAGCGGTGGATCCACGACGGCGACAACCTCAAGTCGCAGCTCGAGGGCCTGGGCTACAAGGTCGACCTGCAGTACGCGGAGAACGACATCCCGACCCAGACCCAGCAGCTCGACAGCCAGATCACCAAGGGCGCCAAGCTGCTGATCATCGCCTCCATCGACGGCGAGGCGATCTCCAGCCAGCTGGAGAACGCGGCCGCGGCCGGCATCAAGGTCCTCGCGTACGACCGGCTCATCCGCAAGAGCCCGAACGTGGACTACTACGCCACCTTCGACAACTTCAAGGTCGGCGTGCAGCAGGCCAACTCGCTGCTGACCGGTCTCGGCGTGCTCAAGGCCGACGGCAGCAAGGGTGACAAGAAGGGCCCGTTCAACATCGAGCTCTTCGCCGGTTCGCCGGATGACAACAACGCCACGTTCTTCTTCAACGGCGCCAAGAGCATCCTCGACCCGTACATCACCGACGGCACGCTGGTCGTCAAGTCCAACCAGAAGGACTTCGCGACGGTCGCCACCCTGCGCTGGGACCCGGAGACCGCCCAGAAGCGCATGGAGAACGTCCTGACCTCCACCTACAAGGGTGGCGCCAAGGTCGACGGCGTTCTCTCGCCCTACGACGGCATCTCCATCGGCATCCTCTCGGCGCTGAAGTCGAGTGGCTACGGCACCGCCGCCCAGGCGTACCCGATCGTCACCGGCCAGGACGCCGAGCTGCTCTCGGTCAAGTCGATCATCAAGGGTGAGCAGTACTCCACCATCTACAAGGACACCCGCCAGCTGGCGAAGACCACCGGTGAGATGGCCGACGCGATCCTCAAGGGTCAGACCCCGGCGACCAACAACACCAAGGACTACGACAACGGCAACAAGGTCGTTCCGGCGCAGCTCCTGGAGTCGGTCATCGTGACCAAGGAGAACTACCAGAAGGAACTGGTCGACGGCGGCTACTACACCGCGGACCAGCTGAAGTAATCCGGGTTCCGCGCCCCGCCCGGCTGGTCTCGGGCGGGGCGCGGCCCTCACCGGCCCAAGGAGGGTTGGCATGACCGACACGATCCTGCGGATGAGCGGTATCACCAAGACGTTCCCGGGCGTCAAGGCGTTGCAGGACGTCAACCTGGAAGTACGCAGAGGAGAGATCCACTCCATCTGCGGGGAGAACGGGGCCGGCAAGTCGACCCTGATGAAGGTGCTCTCGGGTGTCTACCCGCACGGCACCTACGAAGGGGACATCGAGTTCGAGGGCGAACCCTGCAAGTTCTCCGGCATTCGCGACAGCGAGCACCGCGGCATCGTCATCATCCACCAGGAGCTGGCGCTCGCGTCGAATCTTTCCATCGCGGAGAACATTTTTCTCGGTAACGAGCAGGCCACCCGTGGCTGGATCGACTGGAACAAGACGAACGCCGCCGCCGACGAGCTGCTGCGCCGGGTCGGCCTCTCGGAGAGTGGCGTCACCCCGGTCATCGAACTCGGCGTCGGCAAGCAGCAGCTGGTGGAGATCGCCAAGGCGCTCTCCAAGAAGGTCAAGCTGCTGATCCTCGACGAGCCCACCGCGGCGCTCAACGACGAGGACTCCGCGCACCTGCTGCGACTGCTCAGCGGCCTGCGCGACGAGGGCATCACCTGTGTGATCATCTCGCACAAGCTCAACGAGGTGATGGCGATCTCGGACCGGGTCACCATCCTGCGGGACGGTAAGACGATCTGGACCGAGAACACCCCGGATCTGACCGAGGAGAAGATCATCTCCGGCATGGTCGGCCGGGACATGGAGCACCGCTACCCGGACCACACGCCGACCATCGGCCAGGAGGCGCTGCGGATCGTCGACTGGACCGTCTACAGCCCTACCCAGCCGGACCGGGCCCTGGTCAACA
>DATMVU010000841.1:0-28080 GCA_035562875.1 Actinoplanes sp.
GCTGCCGGAGGTGCCGGGCAGCAGCGGCCGCACCTGCTCGGCGGAGATCGCGTTGTCGAACATCAGCAGGACCTGCCGGCCGGCGAGCAGGGACCGGAACAGCCGGGCCGCGTCGTCGAGCTCGAACGGGATCTGCTCCGCGCCGACTCCGAGGGCCCGCAGCATCGAGGCGAGCGCCTCGATCGGCCGGGTCGGCGGGGCCTGGGCGTTGCCCTGGAGGTTGACGTGCAGCTGACCGTCCGGGAACTCGCCGGCGACCCGGTGTGCCCAGTGGATGGCGAGCGCTGTCTTGCCGACACCCGCCGTCCCGGTGACGGCGATGATCTGGACGCCCCGGCGGCGCTCCCGGCCCTGGGTGAAGAGTCTGTCCAGGGCGGCCAGTTCCCGGACGCGCCCGGAGAAGTCGGCCACGTCGGCCGGGAGCTCGGCGGGGTGCGCGACCACCCCGGACGGGGCCGGCGGTGTCACCGGGGGCGCCGGCGTCTCCTCGGGCGCGGCCGCCTCAGCCGACCGGCGCAGGATCGCCTCGTGCAGTCCGCGCAGGTCCGGGCCGGGGTCGAGGCCTAGTTCGTCGCGGAGCAGTTCGATGTACCGCTGGTAGGCGGCCAGGGCGTCGGCCTGCCGGTCGGAGCGGTAGAGCGCCAGCATCAGGTGGTGGACGAACCGTTCCCGGAACGGTTGCGCCTGCACGAGTTCGGCCAGCTCGTCGACGACCAGCTTGTGCCGGCCGAGGGCGAGCTCGTGCTCGAGGCAGTCCTCGGTCACCGACAGCCGGTGTTCCTCCCACCGAGCCGCCGCCGCGTCGACCAGGGCGCCGCCCGCACCGGCGAAGGCCGGTCCGCGCCACAGGCCGAGCGCGGACCGCAGCAGCCGTACCGCAGCCGGCCGGTCGGCGGTGCGCGCCTCGGCGACCCGGCTCTCGTAGTCGGCCAGGTCCAGGGTGTGGCCACTCAGCCGCAGCAGGTAGCCGTTGCTCTCGGTGGTGAGCACGTCGTCCGGCCGGGGCACCGCGGAGGCCCAGGCGCGGCGCAGTTCGGAGACCCGGTTGCGGACCTGGGTGCCGGCGGTGGCCGGCGGGTTGTCGTCCCACACGGCCCGGACGAGCTGATCCAGCGGTACGAGCCGGTCCGGGTTCAGCAACAGGACGGCGAGGATCCGCTGTTCCCGGGGACCGCGCAGCGGAAGTGGCCCCTGATCTGCGAGAACCTGCACCGGTCCGAGGACCCGGAACTCCACTGAGCAGCCTCCCACACCTCGTCCGCCACTCGTGGTGACGAGGTGGTGATCGAACGATGACGGTCGAACTTAGGTTACCGAAGTAGTCCGAAACGGACGGACCGAGTGACCTTCCCCTCACCCCTCATCCAGGAGGAACCGATGCACTTCGACCCAGGCGCAGCACCGACTACTGGGGGCAGCTGCGGGAGGGCACCCTGTCGGATCCGCGGGACAAGGAGTCGATGCCGGCGTTCAGGCGCCGCCGGTGACGGACCTGTCGGACGTCGCCCGGGTGTTCCCGGAGTACCCGGCGATCACCGCCGGAACCCTGATCACTCTCAGCCGTCTGCCGGTGGTGGGCCACCAGATCGTCAACACCGAGACCGGCTCGGACCTGGCGCTGCCGCCGCCACCGTTCGAGCTGAAGGTGGACGTCCGGGTCGGCGATTTCAACACCAGCCCGGCGATGGGTGACAACCGCGGCCTGCTCGACGTCACCGAGGACGCGGCCGGCTCCCGATGCTGTGGCGCAACGACTGGTACCTGATCCGCAACGACGTCGAGGTGGCGGAGTTCCGCAGCCTCGATCCCGAAGGCAACTCCGATCACCTGGTCCAGTCCGTTGACCTGGTGGTCACCGAATAACGAATGGGTAATCCGATGACCGTTTCTGCACAGCAGCTGGGTAACAACGGGCCGATCGTGTCGCGCCTGGCATTGGGGGCGATGACGTTCGGCGCCGAGACCATCGAAGCCGAGGCGCACCGGCAACTGGACCTGTTCACCGAACGCGGCGGCACCTTCATCGACACCGCCGACGTCTACTCCCAGGGTGTCTCCGAGGAGATCATCGGCCGCTGGGGCAAGCAGCGGGGCGGCCTGTCCGACCTGGTCATCGCCACCAAGGGCCGGTTCGGGCCGACCCCCGGCAGTCACGGCGGCTCGCGGCGGGCGATCGTGCGGGCCGTCGACGACAGCCGGCGGCGCCTGCAGGTGGACACCATCGACGTCTATTACATGCACGGCTGGGACCGGCACACCGACATCGAGGAGACGGTCACCACCCTCGGCGACCTGATCCAGCGCGGCCGAATCCACCACCTGGCCTGGTCGAACGTGTCCGGCTGGCAGATCCAGAAGATCGTCCTCACCGCCCGGATGCTCGGCGTGCCGGTGCCCGTCGCCCTGCAGCCGCAGTACAACCTGCTCGACCGTGGCATCGAACTGGAGGTCCTGCCCAGTGCCGTCGAAGCCGGCCTGTCCCTGATCCCCTGGTCCCCACTCGGCGGCGGCTGGCTGACCGGCAAATACACCCCCGACTCCCGTCCCGAGGGCACCACCCGGCTCGGTGAGGATCCCGGCCGCGGGGTCGAGGCCTACGACAGGCGCAACACCGAGACGACGTACGCGGTCCTCGGTGTCGTCAAGGACATCGCCGACCGGCTCGGCCGCCCGATGTCGCACGTCGCCCTGGCCTGGCTGCTGTCCCGCCCCGGCGTCGCGTCCCTGCTGGTCGGGGCCCGCACCGTCGCCCAGCTGGAGACCAACCTGGACGCCGCCGGCCTGGAGTTGACGGCCGGCGACCTGGACGACCTGACCCGGGTGTCGGCGCCCACCTTCCCCGCCTACCCGTACGAGTTCCTCGCCGAGTGGTCGGACATGCGCATCTGGGGCGACCTCGGATGCGGGTTCGCATGACCCTGCAGCGGCTCAACGAGCCGGTGGTCTGGTCCGACGGCGGCCTGATCATCCAGGCCGTCACCGACCTCACCATCACCGCGGTGCCCTGACCCCGCGGCCGGTCGTCCCGGCCGCGGGCGACGGGTTCACCCGGAAAGGGCGGTGGCCAGTTCCGCAGCGACGTCCGCGGGCTGGGCGAGGCAGCGCCAGACCGGCACCCGGAGCACCGTCCGCTCCTCGCCGGTGACGTCCAGCCGGGCCAGGATCTTGCGGAAGGCCCGGCCGTCGGGATCACCGGCGGGATCGTCGATCAGCACCGCGATCTCGCCCGCCGGGCCGCTCACCAGCAGGTCGAAGGTGGTCGCCTGGACGGCGACGTTGCGCCGGACGGTCAGGCCGGTGCCCCGGAGCGCGGCGTGCAGCTCGTCGGCCGCCTCCTCCGGCCGGCCGTGACCGGCCGCGTCAGCGCCGGTGCCCTGGGCGACGGCCGCCAGCAGGCCGCGCTGGGCCGACCACCAGGACTGGTCGCCGACGACGACGAGTTGGGACCGGGCCCGGGTGATCGCCACGTTCCACAGGTTCGTCTGGTTCACCAGCCAGTTCCGGGTCGGCCCCTGGATGCCGTTCGCGCCGGCTGCCGAGATCACCATGATGTCGCGTTCGCTGCCCTGGAACTTGTGGATGGTCCCGCAGGTGATCTCCTCGGCGGTGAAACCCGCGGTGCGCAGGGCGGCCTGCAGTGCCCGTTCCTGGGGAGCCAGCGGTGTGACCACCCCGATCGTGGCGCCCGGATGGGCCGCACGGGATTCGGCGACCTGCCGGACGACCTCGTCGACTTCGATCGGGTTGCGGCCGGAGCCGCTGTGCCCGTGTTCGAAGGCGCCGCTGACGTGACGCCACCGCAGTGCCGGGTCAGCTGCCGCGGTGAGGCGCCGGACGTCGGTGAGCACGGTGAGACGCCGCTGGTACACCTGCCGGTTCGACGGTTCGACGATGTCCGGGTGACAGCGGTAGTGCTCGTCCAGCAGATAGGCGAATCCGGTGCTCTGCGCGAACGCGTCGTACGTCGAATGACGGGTGAACGCCAGACCCCGGTCGTCGAGCCACCGGCGGGACAGTCCCGCCCGGTCCTGCTGGACCCGGTCGTCGTGTTCGGACAGCGTGACGACCGGCTGCAACTGGCGCGGGTCGCCGATGACGAGTGCCCGCTTGGCCCGGTACAGCATCGGCAGGATCGCCGGGATGGTGCACTGCGCGGCCTCGTCGATCACCACCAGGTCGAACAGTCCCGGCGTCGGGCGGAACTGGCGCGCCGACATCGCGGTCGTGGCCCAGCCGGGTAGCGGGTTCAGCAGGTGGGGGAAGCACGCGTACCGGTCCGGGCGGTCCTTGGACAGTTCCTCGATCCGCTTGCGCAGCAGGGGTGCGTGCGTGGCGACCCGGCGGAGGATCTGGGCGCGGAGCAGTTCCACACTGTGCCGCGGCCGGTCCGTGCCGGTCAGTTCGGTGAGCCGCCGCCAGTCCTTCTCCTGGTCGGGCAGGAGGGTGAGGGCGGTGGTCCGGTCGCGCCAGCGGGCCTCGACGCAGGCGTGCCGGGCCAACTCCTCGATGGCGGCACGATCCCGGACCTGGTAGCGGCGTTTCAGTGCCCAGCGGTGCCACCAGCCGAACAGGCGGCTGCCGAGGGCGCGGTCGGTCCGGTCGACGAGCCGGGCCAGGTCGGCGTCCGTGTCGGGCAGGGCGAGACCGGCCGGTTTCTCCGCGCGTTCCGGTGCGAGGTCGGCGAGGTCGCGTTCCAGCAGTCTGCGCTGGTCGAGGCCGGCCCGGAGATCGGCGATCTCACGGCCGAGGATCCGCAGGACACCGGCCGGGGTCTGCTCGTCGGGTGGGCTGCGGTCGGCGTCCCGGGCGGTGTGCAGCAGTTCGCTGAGCAGTTCCGGTTCCGCGGCCCGCACGGTCTTGTTGCCGGTACGCACGAGCAGCCCGTCGCCGACCAGACTCGTCGCCTTCTCGGACACCGAGCTGACCGCCTGGTTCCCGGTGGAGCCGACGAGGACCTTCTCGCCCGCGGCGGTGGCGGTGGCGAGCAGCGCCGTGACCAGCTGACTCTTTCCGGTGCCCGGCGGTCCCTGCGCCACGGTGACCCGACGGGACATGGCGGCGGCGATGATCTCCTCCTGCGCCTCGTTCAGCCGGTCCGGTGCCACCACCATGACGTCCCGGCCGGGGGTGGTGTCGGCCGCGTCAGCGAGCGCGGCCAGCGCCGTACCGGCGATCGCCGCCGGGTTCTTGATCATGTCTTCGAGATCCTGCAACAGAGCCCGCTGCGGACCGCCGGCATCTTCGGTGAACTGCAGGACCGCGGCGTTCTGCACCCCGTCGACCGGCCCGGGCCGGACCGTGCCGGCCAGCTCGGCCGGATCCCCGGTGCCGGACCGGCGCAGATCGAAGGTGTTCAGGAGCAGGTCGACGGTGGCCACCAGGGACGCCTGATCGCCAGGTGTGAAGATCTTGGCCACCTCGTTGGTGAGCTGTTCGACCTCGATGTCGGAGAGCTTGCGGGCGTCGGCGAGCGCCAGGTTCGGCCGCGGCGGGAAGGTGACGTGCAGGGTGCCGTCCGGGCCGACGTCCGCGTCGCACAGCAGCAGCGGGGCCAGGAGCGGGGCCGACCGTGGTTGCGGGCGGACCGCCGCGACGGCGTAACCGTAGACGAGACTCCTGCCGTTCGCGGCGGCCCGCCGGGCGAGATCCGCGAGCTTCTCCGGCAACTGCACCGCGCCGGTCGAGGAGAGGACTCGTTCGGGTCCGGCCGGGAACGGCGCGTACGAGTTCGGGACTCTCGGGTCGATGAACGACTGGAGCACCGCGGAACGTCGCAGGCAGCCGATGTAGTAGCGGAGCAGCCGGCGCCACTGGTCGGCGTCGAAGGCCGCGTCGTCGTCACCGCCTCCACCGTAGGCCGGGTCCGCGGTGCCGCCGGTCTCCGTGGTGACCACCAGCCGGGCCGCTTCGGTGACCCCTTCACTGGATTCGACGGGTGTCTGCTTCGGGCGCCGGGCCATTTCCGTCATCGCGTACCGCGACAGTTCACTCGTGGTCAGCCAGCCGTCCGGACCGGCCGCGGCACCACCCCGCAACCCGTTCAGCAGAACCTCGGTGAAGACCGACGGCTCGTCCGGCCCCTGCACCTTGGACGCCTGCTGATGGGTGCTGGACGTGAGAATGAACGTGCCCTCTTCGTGCCTTCCCCGGCGGGGTTCGGCCCGCATTCCGCCGCTGAGGCGGGCCCGCGGGCTGAACGCTCCGGAGAAACAGCAGTCGAGAAGCACCACCTTGTGGCTGGCTTTGGTGTGATTGAGCAGGTGCCGCAACTGGCCGTCGGTGTCCAGCGCCGTCGCATGCAGACCGGCCGTCACCGAATCACGGGCGGCGAGGAAGACCGACTGATTGTCCGCGTGTTTGATGCCGTGCCCGGAGAAGTAGAAGAGCGCCAGATCGCCACGTTTCCGGGCGTCGTAGAAATCCTCGACCCGTTTGACGAACTCGTTCGCCGTCACGTCGAGATAGTGCGCGACGTCGTCGAATCGCCCGGCCTGGTCCAGGATCGCCTTCATCTGGTGCACGTCGTTACGGACCGACGGCAGGCCGGTGAGCTGCGGATCGGCGTCGTAGGAGGCGGTTCCGATCAGAAGTGCGTAGCGTCCCATCAGCGCGGAAGTCGCTCGATCGCGGCCTGGGCGATCCTTATCACCTCGGCGGCCTCGGCCTTGGTGGCCTGCTCCAGAGTGAGATCGACATCGGCGACCCGCAGCCGCACGGTGCGCCCCTTGTTGCGGTTCAGGAAACCGACGAGCAGATCCACGATCGCCTGTACGACGGACGGGTCGGTGCCGGCCAGCAGGCTCAACGACCCGAGGGCGAGTTCGAGTGTCCCCTTGGCACCGGGCGCCGGCGCGACGGCGACCCGTTCGACGTCTCCCACACTGCGCAGATCGTCGGCGAGTTCTTCAGTGACCCGGTCCAGTTGGAACTCGTCATCATCCGGAAGAGCCCCGAACTCCACCCGGAAAACCGTCTCCAGCATGCACTCTCCTCGATACGCGGCGGACGAACAGCGTAGGTCGCAGAAGTACACCTCAGGCGGCCACTGTCAGATATAAGCATCTATACCTACCGGCAGTTCGAGTCGATCGCCCCGGCCGCACCTGCGCGAACAGTCCGGCGAATCGTTGATCACAGTGTGATCATCACCTCACGATTCGTGCCCGGGTGAGGCGTCGCCGCCCGCTTCCGGAAGCCCTGTTCGGCGATCTGCCGACTTCCCCACCACCAGCGGATTCCACTACTACGGCCGCCCGCCGGTAGGGTCGCCACATGATGGTTCAGCAGCACTGGTGGAACGGCAGCAGCACACCCCGCTTCCGGCGTGACGTCTACATCCGCAGTGACGGCGCTCAGTGGGACGTCATGGTGCAGATCGGTGGAGCGGAGGGCCGCTACCGCGTGCAGGACTGCCCGGGCCGCGGAGCAGCGCTGATCGTCGCCGATGCATGGCGCGGCTCGGGCGAGGCCTGGCAGGAGCTGAAGCCACAGGCCGCAGCCGGCTGACCCGTTCGGGATCCACGGGTCGATCTGAACGGCGAACACCTGACCGGCAACTGTTGCCGGTCAAGGTCGAGCCGTTCAGGGCCCGTCCCCCAGCCGTAGTACCGCGGTACCACTCGTGCAGGGCACCGCGGTCCGATGTCCCCGCCGTCCGGCTTCCGTAGCGTCGTTCACGTCAACGAAGCAACGCTCCCAGCCGGACGAAAAGAGTCACCACTATGAATGGCCAGCAGGCGAGGTCGCGCACCGCTCCGATCCTGCTCGGATCGGCCGCCGCGATGACGGTGCCGATCGCCGCGGCAGCGCTCTGGTTCGGCTGGCCGCAGTCGCCCACCTCCGTGCCGGACGGCACGTCGCAGGTGGAGGTCTACACGATCAGCGACCATCCCGCCCTGACCACCCCGTCGGTGATCGGTGCCGAGGACGGCTGGTTCGGTCGTTTCTCCTTCCCCTGCGGCGTCGACGCGTGGCACGTCGAGTCGGCCGGCACCGCCGTCTGCGCCTCGCTCAACGGCCCGCTGGGCACGGTCACCGTCACCCTCCGGAACGACGGCAAGCAGATCGAACTGCCCGCCGACAGCCGGCAGGCCGTGACCGGCTGGATCACCGACGCCGACGACAGCGGTTCCGGCCCGGCGACCCGGGCGCTCCTGGTCCGCGACGGCGACCCGGTCGGCATCGTCACCGTCACCGCCCCGGCGACAGCGGTGCCGGCGAGCTGACCCGCCCGCACGTCAACGAAAGTCTGACCCGGCCGCGACGGGCGTCATCCGTCCGGCAGACGCGGGCGCGGAGCCCGATGAGAAACGATATCCGCATCACTACGAAGGGAGACCTGCTGATGAACATCAACGAGTCCGGAGAGAAGGACGCGCGACTGGCTCGTCGCGCGACTGTCCGAACCAACCGTGACCGGATCGCCCAGGTGCTCGTCCTCGAACCGTGGGGACTGTTCTCGCGCCTGTTCTCCTGGTTCTGAGGACCACGGTCCTATTCCGGATCGGACCGGTTCAGGATCCTCACCCCCTCGGCATAGGCGATCAGGTCGGTGTCGCTGATGGTGAGGCCGCCGGTGACGGTGACCTCCAGGGTGGCGTTCCAGGAGGGGACGTCCACGGTCAGCGTGACGGTCCCCGCACTCCGGTTCAGTACCGCTCCGGACCCGCCGACCTGAATGTTCGTACCGGCGAGTGGTTGCCTCTCACGCAGGACCGTGCGGAACCCGGCGGTGCTCGTGTTCGGGGCGCGGAAGGTCATCCGGGAGGCGCTGACCGTGTCGGTGACCAGTCCGGCCGGACTGCGGGACAATGCGAACGGCGGTTGTACGGGGAGGGCGGCGCTGCTCAGGGAATCGGCGATCGCCACGACCTGCGACGTGGTGTACGTGTCGTCGGTGGCCAGCCGGATCCAGCGGCTCGACGACTCCCTCCAGACGAGGGTGAGCTGCCGGGCCGGTTTCACGTCGACGGTTCGCAGGGTGCCGGCGTGACCGCGTACCGAAATCTCTGTCTCGGTGGCTTCGGTGGTGAAGGCCGGCTCGTCGGTGGAGACGGTGACCGTGACGTCGGCGTGGTCACGCAGTTCGGTGGCTTCGAAGAAGGCGCTCAGCCGGCCGTTCTCCGCCGTGACGACCGGCTCGCGCATGCCGCCGGTGAGCGGGAGTGTGTACGGGAACTCCGGTGCCGCCCAGCCGTCGACCAGTGTCACGTTCGGTGCGGGAGTGGACGCCGCCGGCGGCAGCACCGGCTCCGGGGCCGCGGTCAGGAACGGGATGCCCGCGGCCAGCACCACCGCGACCGAGACTCCGGCGACCGTCGCCACGCGGCGCCGGTGGTAGCGACGGGACCGGTCGTGGACCGTACCGAGCAGGCCGTTGCCGGAGGGTGCGTGACCGGCGGCACCGTGCATCGTCTCGGACAGCAGACGGTCGAGGTCATCCATGTCCGTGCACCTCATTCTCGGTCATCAGCGTGCGCATCCGGGTCAGCGCCCGGGCCGCGTGCGAACGCACCGTCGACTGCCGGCAGCCCAGCAGTGCGGCGATCTCCTCGTCCGGCAGATCGCAGTAGAACCGCAGCACCAGCACGGCCCGCTGCGCCCGGGGCAGGCCGCGCAACAGCCGCCACATCTGGTCCCGGGCGGCCAGGTTCTGCTGCGGCTCGTCGGACACGACCGGCTCCGGGACCTCGGCGAGGACCGCCTCCCGGTACGCCCGGCGCCGTCGCCAGGACAGGAACTGCCGGACGATCGAGGTGCGGACGTACGCCTCGCCGTGGTCCATCACGGTGATCCGGTCCCAGCGCCGGTGCAGGCGGGCCAGCACCTCCTGCACCAGGTCCTCGGCGAGGTGCGCGTCCCCGGACAGCACGAAGGCGAACCGCAGCAGTGCACTGCCGCGGCCCTTGACGAACTCGTCGAAATCGGTCAGCACGCCTCGTACACGTACGTCCCGGAACCCGGCGCCGACACGTCACGGTCCCGCAGCACGATCGACAGCCGGTCACCGAACTCGTCGCAGGCCCTACCGAAGCCGTCCCGGGTGTACTCGATCACCAGAACATTGTCCCCGTACGTCGCCGCATAGGTCCCGCACTCGTCCCATTCCCCGCACTCCTCGGCCACCGCGAAGTCGAACCCGGCCCGCTGCGCGGCAGCCTTGCCCAGTTCGGCGGTGTTCTTCTGACCGCTGGCCAGCCCGTTGGCGTGGGCGCGGCCGTTCAGAGCCGTGGCGAAGGCGACCGCCTGCGCCTGGGTCAGCAGGCCGTTCGAGCGGGTGAACGAGTCGAGGTTGTCCGACTCGATCGCCTGGAACCCGTCGGCGGCACACTTGTCGATCCATTCGCCGACGATCGCGGTCAGCGCGGTGCGCTTGGCCTCGGTCGAGACGTCGAACATCAGCTCGTCCCAGTCCTCGTCGACGACCAGGTCGCCGTTCTTGTCCCTGAGCAGCAGGTCCGGGTGGTTCTTCCGCCACCAGGCCTCGTCGCCCGGCTGGGCCTGGAAGGCATTGACGTAACAGACGTTGTACGCCCCGGCAGCCGGTTTCGCCTCCCGGTCCCGGCTGACCACGGTGACACCCTTGGGCAGGGTGTACGCCCCACCGAGCTGGTAGTCGACACCCGCTCCGGCAGGCGGTGGCGCCCAGCCGGCCGTCGTCGCGGTGGCCTTCGGGGTAGCGCTCGTCCGGCTCGCGGCCGGGCTCCCTGATGCGCTCACGGCCGGGCTTGCGCTCGCGGTCCTGCTCGCGGTCGGCGTAGCGCTCGCACCGAGTGACACCTTCACGCTCGGGGAAATGCCAGGTGCCGCACTCGCCGCCGGGGCGCTCGTGGTCTTCGCCGGTTTGACGGCACCCCACCAGGAACGCCGGGTGCCCGCGTCAGCGGTGCCGATCCCGGCACCGAGCGCCACGACCACGACGCCCGCCATGACGGCGCCCACCTTGATCCTCTTACGGTCGACTGCCATCGATCGAACTCCTCAAGCGCTCAGGGAACCACTTCCCCTGATGAACGCGCTGACCGAGCCCACCTGCTGCCGACATGATCGAAAAACTTTCCGCAACGAAGCGGTCACTCGGCGCCCCGGTTCGGTCTTCGCCACGGAACGCCGCGGGAAACCGCACGGCGAAGGCGTCGCGTAACCGACAGCACACGTGCCGCACGTCACGGAAATCGCAGAATTGCTCCGGCGAAATAGTTCGGAAAAGCCGAACGGCGGCCCGCTGAACCAGTCGGGCCGCCGTTCGAAGATTACGGAATCAGATAACGCGAATGTTCTCCGCCTGCAGGCCCCGCTGGCCCTGCGCGACGTCGAATTCCACGCGCTGGTTCTCGTCGAGGCTGCGGAATCCGCTCGCCGAGATCGCCGAGAAGTGGGCGAAGACGTCGGCGCCGCCGTCGTCCTGCGAGATGAAGCCGAAGCCCTTGTCGCCGTTGAACCACTTCACAGTACCTGTAACCATGTCTGCTCCTTCGCAGGCCAAACGAGACCGCCATCTACGGGCTCGCACGCCACCGCGTTGATCACCCGCGCCGGATTCGACACAAAACGAAAAAGCGCCCGGATGGATCACAAATCCATCAGGCGCTGAAAACGTCTACGGAAATCAAAACTGCAACCGGGCAACCGTAGCACAGAAATCACGGCCACCTACCGAAATCCCCTTCGGGGCCCGTCGGTTCTGATTTTTATCCTCGCCCGCCGCCGCGCAGAGTGCCCACCGCCGCGCCGCCGGACGGTTCACGACGGCGGTTCACGACGGCGGTTCACGACAGCGGTTCAGCCGGTCGTATCGTCCATGAGTTCTTCCTGGTGGCGGAGATGGTTCTGCAGGCCGGCCCGGTGACGCACGATCCACCGGGTCATCTCGTCGATGTCCCGTGTCATGCTCGCCCGGTCCGCCGCCAGCTCCGCCGCGGCCTCGTCCTGATGCTGCCGGGACCTGCGCCCGATGGCGTCGACGGTGTCCCGGGCGTCCTGAAGGGTGCGGCCGGCCCGCTCCTGTGCCTCGGTGCGCAGCATCCCGGACTTCTCCTGCGCCTCGTGGAGATAGCTGTCGGCGGTCCGCTGTGCCATCCGCAGCATCGCCGGTGGGGGCGTACCGGGCCGAACGGCGGCCGGGGCGACGGCGGTCCGGCGGGCCTCGTCGAGCTGGTGCCGCGCGAGACGGGCCTGCTGCACCGCGTGTTCGCAGGCCTGCCGGGCCCGGCCCAGGTCGATCGCCAGGCCCGACAGCTGCACCGTGGCGGCCTGGTCCTGGTTCCGGTCCTGATCGCCGGAGCTGTCGGCGGCGAGCCGGTCGTGCAGCGCGGTGTTCTCCTCGAGAAGACGGATCATCTCCCCGGTGACCTCATCCAGGAGCGTATCGACGTCGTCCTCGTCGTAGCCTCGCCGGCCGAACGACGCTCGGGTGAACTCCGTGTTGTGAATGTCAGCGGGTGTCAGGGGCATTGATCTCCTCGGGAGTCGGCGACGGATCGCCGGGAAGCAACGTGCCAGGCATCGAACATCACAAGGCTACGCCGGTCCGCACCACCGGGCCGGTCAGCGGGCCCCAGCCGGCCCGGCACCACGGGCGGTGACCAGGCCGGACTCGTAGGCGGTGATCACCAACTGGGCGCGGTCCCGGGCCGCCAGTTTGTGCAGCAGACGCCCGATGTGCGTCTTGACGGTGCCGACCCCGAGGCACAGCCGGTCGGCGATCTCGGTATTGGACAGACCGGCCGCGATCAGGGACAGCACCTCCCGTTCGCGTCCGGTGATGGCGTCGAGGCCCTGGGGCGGTCTGTTCCGGCCGGTGAAGGCGTCGATCAGCCGGCGGGTGGCCCGGGGCGCGAGCAGTGCCTCGCCGGCGGCCACCAGCCGGACGCCGTTGATCAACTCGGCGGCGGTGGCGTCCTTGACGAGGAATCCGCTGGCCCCGGCCTGGAGCGCGGCGTACACGTACTCGTCGAGGTCGAAGGTGGTCAGGATGAGCACCCGCACCGCTGCGGTGTCCGGATCGGCGCAGATCCGGCGGGTCGCCTCGATGCCGTCCATCTCCGGCATCCGCACGTCCATCAGGATCACGTCGGGTCGCACCTCGCGGGCCAGGCGGACGGCCTCGGTGCCGGTGCCGGCCTCACCGACGGTGGTGAGGCCGGGCGACGCGTCGAGCAGCGCCCGGAAGCTCTCCCGCATCAACGGGTGGTCGTCGGCGAGCAGCACTCTGACGTCGGTCACGCATCCTCCTCAGCCGGCATGCGGGGAAGCCCGGCGGTCACGCTTCCTCCTCAGCCGGCGTGTAAGGAAGCACCGCGGTCACCTGGAACCCGCCGTCCGGGCGGGCGCCGGTGGAGAGCCGGCCGCCGTACATCGAAACACGCTCGCGCATGCCGATCAGCCCCTGACCGGTACGCCCGCGACGGGACGGCACCGGCCCCCGCCCGTCGTCGGTCACTGCGATGTGGACCTCACCCGAGCCGGCCCGCACCGCGACACGACAGCGGCTCGCGCCCGCATGCTTGATCACGTTGGTCAACGATTCCTGGACGATGCGGTAGACGGTGAGCCCGACCGCCGCCGGCAACCGCTCCTCCCCGATCCGGTCGAGATCGATGTGGAGTTCCGGTGACCGCAGCCGTTCCACCAGCTCGGTCAGATCGGCCGGGCCCGGGGCGGGCGCCAGCTCGGCGGCCGGTTCGCCGTCGTCGCGCATCACGTCGAGCAGTAGCCGGATCTCGGTGAGCGCCGCACGGCTGGTCCGCTCGATCGTCTGCAACGCGGCCCGGGTCTCGTCCGGCCGATGGTCGGCCAGGTGGTTGGCGACGGTCGCCTTCACGGTGATCAGGCTCAGACTGTGGCCGACGATGTCGTGCAGCTCACGGGCGATCCTCAGCCGCTCGACGGCGACCGCGTCCCGGGCCAGCCGGCCGGCGGCCTCGGCCTGCAGGGCGCGCCGCCACCGGATCAGCCGGCCCCCGGCCCAGGCCACGGCGATGACGACGACGGCGATGCCGGTCTCCACCTGCCACCACAGTGGCGCCTCGCTCTGCGGCGCCGACCCGGGTGTGACGCCGGTGCGCTGGTAGAGCCAGGGAATGGTGGCCGCCGGCGCGGCCAGGCCGGCGGCCAGCACTACCGCCGCCGGGACCCGGCCGGCATCGGCGGCCGCACTGTAGAGGGCGAACGCGACTGGAACCCAGGTCAGGAAGATGACGCCGAAGCCGGTGACCCCGGCCGCGGTGGCGATCGTGGCGGCGACGGTGACCACGGCGAAGACCGGCAGCGGCCAGCGGCGGCGGGCCACGAGAGGCAGCCCGGTCGCGCAGCCGGCCAGCCACACCAGCACGGCCGGACCGGAGTACGCCGGGCCCGGTGGGTCGAGAGCGGCGGCGATCATCTGGTACGTCAGGACCACAGCGACCGCCACGTCGATCAGCGTGCCGCGGCCCGGGAACGCGAGGAACCGGGTCACTCGGCCACGCTATCCGCGCTGCCGGCCGGGCGCGTCTGACCCAGGTCATATCTTCGAGCCATACCTCGGTCAGACGCGCGCACCACGGCCCGGCCGACACCATGAGACGCATGATCGAGCTGCAAGAGCTGACCAAACAATATGGACCGACGACAGCGGTCGACCGACTGTCCTTCGAGGTCCGGCCGGGTGTGGTGACCGGCTTCCTCGGCCCCAACGGGGCGGGCAAGTCCACCACCATGCGGATGATGCTCGGCCTGCACCGCCCCACCTCCGGTGTGGCCCTGATCAACGGGCGGCGGTACGACCGGATCCGGCACCCGTTGCACGAAGTCGGTGCGGTCCTCGACGCGGACGCCGCTCATCCCGGCCGTAGCGCCGGCACCCACCTGGCGTGCCTGGCCCGCAGCAACGGCATCGGCCGGGCCCGGGTGCGCGAGGTGCTGCGGCAGGTCGGCCTGGAGAGTGTGGCGGGCAAGCGGGTCGGGGGCTTCTCGCTCGGCATGCGCCAGCGGCTCGGCATCGCCGGCGCCCTGCTCGGCGACCCGGCGGTGGTGCTGCTCGACGAACCGGTCAACGGTCTCGACGCCGCGGGGATCCGGTGGATCCGCTCGACGCTGCGGTCACTGGCCGCGGAGGGCCGCACGGTGCTGCTGTCCAGCCATCTGATGAGCGAGATGGCGGTCACCGTCGACCGGGTCCTGATCATCGGCCGGGGCCGGCTGCTGGAGGACACGTCGGTCCGCGAGATGCAGGACCGGTTCGAGCGGGACGTCCTCGTCCGCACCCCGCGCCCCGGCGAACTCACCGCGGTCCTGACCCGGCTCGGCGCCACCGTCCGGGCCACCGGCGACGGGGACCTGGTCGCGGTGGGCGTTGATGCCCCGGCCATCGGTGACGCCGCCGCGTACGCCGGGATCCCCCTGCACGCGCTGACCCCGCGCAGCGCCACCCTCGAGGACGTCTACCTGCAGATGACCGGCTCAGCCGCCGAGTACCAGGCCACCGTCCGATGACCGCCCTCCTGGACCGTCAATGGCGCGACGCGGTGGCCGCGGAGTGGATGAAGGTGCGCAGTCTCCGGTCGACGTGGGCGTTCCTCGCCGGCGGGATGGCGGCGACCGCTCTGGGCGCGTTGATCCTGTTCCTGCTGGTGGGCTCCTACGACGCCGCCACCCCCGCCGACCGGGCAAACTACGAGACCGCCGATCCGACGGTGGTGACGATGCCGTTCGTGATGTTCTTCGTCGGAGCCGTCGGAGCCATGCTCGTCACCAGCGAGTACGCCACCCGCTCGATCGGGCCGGCCCTGCTCGCCGTACCGCAGCGCCGTCTGCTGTTCGGCGCCAAGGCCACCGTCGCCGGGCTGGCCGGGCTCGGTGGCGGCGTCCTGTTCGCCCTGCTCGCCTTCGCCGACGCCCGCCTGCTGCTCGGCGACCGCCCGAAGCCCCTCAACCCGTGGCCGCAGTGGACCGACGCCGTCCCGACGGTGGCCTGCGCGGCCCTGATCGTGCTGGTCACCTGCCTGGTGGCGATGGGGGTGGGCGCCGTCGTCCGGTCCACCGCCGCGGCACTGACCATCATCGGCGCGCTGGTCCTGGTGGCGCCGATCTTCGCCCACTTCCTGCCGACGGTGTGGCAGTTGCGCCTCGCCTCGGTGCTGCTGCCCAACCTCACCCCGCAACTGGCCGGAAGCGACCACCCCTACCTGCTCTCGCAGGGCGGCGCCGCCGCGGTGACCGCCGCCTACGTGCTGCTGGCCCTGACCGCCGGCGCCCTCGTTTTCACCCGCCGCGACACCTGACCACTTCTCCCAGGAGAGACCCCATGAGCGACCTCGCCACGACCCTCACCGGAATCGCGTTCTGGACGACCCTGCTGGCCGCCTACGTGACCCTGTTCGTCGCCACGATCGCCGGCATCGCCCGCGCACGGCTGGACCGGCGTTCCCGTACCCGCTGGATCTGGCTCGTCGTCCTGGCCCCCGGAATCGGCATCATCGTCTGGTTCGCCGCCGGCCGGGTGTCGTTTCGCCGTCACTCATGACTCGCCGCATCGTTCGATCATTCTGTTGTCGTGTCCGGTCGCCTATTGTCGGTGGGGTGGGTGCGCCTGGGGAGGAACTCGGCCGGCTCGAGGCGTTCACCTATCTGACCGTTCCCGAGCGGTCCTCCTATCTCACGATCATGCGGCTGTTCGCCGCGTCGCTGATGACCGATCTGTCGGCGCAGCAGGTGGCCGAGGAGCTCGGCATCCCGCTCGACACGGCGGTCAGCCGCCTGAACAAGCTCGTCTCCTGGGGCAACCTGCTGCCCAGTTCGCACACCGTGCGGGTGAAGAGCATCGAGGAGTACCAGCGGGCCCGGTCCCGTTACCAGCTGTCGGCACTCGGTGAGCGGGTGCAGCGGCAGGCCGACGAGGTGCTGTCCAGTGCGGACGCCGCCCGGGAGATCAGCCGGGAGCTGCTGGGCCTGATCAGTCACGGTCTCAGTGAGCTGGCGGACCGGCTGGAGCAGCCGGGCGGGATCGGCGGCGGGACGGCCCGGGAGACGGTGGCGACGGTGTTCGCGCAGTTCTGGGCGTTCCGGGATTCGGTGCGGGACTTCTACGCGTTCCTCGGTCAGGTGCTGGCCCGATACGACCTGGACGGCGCCGAATACACCGGGTTCAAGGAGCTGCTGCTGGACTACGTGGAGTCGATCACCGAGGAGATCGTGCTGCTGGCGCCGCGGATCGAACGGCATCTGGACCGGCTCTGGCCGCACCTGCCGGCTCTGGTGTCGACGTTGCGGGAGGGCGGGCTGGCCGGGGCGGCCGCCGATCTCGGGGTGGCGGTGCAGCACAGCCGGGGTCACGATCTCGCCGACTGGGCCGGTCTGCGGGCCTGGTTCAGTGACGTCGACGGCCGGCGCAGTGAGGTGACCCAGCTCCGGGACGCCACCCTGCGGGCGTTGCAGTCGCTGCTGGCGAACGCGAAACGGATGATCCGTTCCGGCGCGCAGGGCACGTCGCGGCGGCGGGAGCTGCTGCGGCTGGCGGCGTGGCTGGACACGGCGGACGAGGACGGCGCCGCGGACCTGTTCACCGCGGCGTACGGGCTGTATCCGGCCCGGCATCTGGGGATCGCCGCCGACGCGCAGCTCGTGGTGCCGGCGACGACGAGCTGGTGGCCGCAGGCGGCGGTCGAGGTGCCGGTGTCGTTGCGGGAGCGCGGCGCGCGGGCGGCGCGGGGGCGGATGTCCGGGATCGCCGACCGTTCCGGGCAGCAGCGGGCGCTGATCGAGCAGGCCGCGGCCGGGCAGCAGGCTCGCACGGCGGCGGCTGCCGAACTGCTGTCCGCGGCCGCCGATCTCGGCACGGTGCTGCTGTCCGAGCCGGCGGTCCGGTTGCTGCTGGAGTTGATGGCGCGGGCGCTCGGCTCCGGCAACGTGACCGCCGACGTCGACCTCGGTCTGCGCTGCGAGCTGATCGGCAAGCCGCGGCACGAGACGACGATCCGGTCGGCGACCGGCACGTTCACCGCCGACGACCTGGACATCGTGATCACCCGGCTGGAGTCCGCGGATGGCTGACGAGCACGACATCGCGCTGGAGACAGAGCGGCGCCGGGCGATCCGGGCCCTGCTGGCCACACCGCTGCTGCTGCCGTCGGTTGACGAGTTCGCGCTGGTCCGGCGGCATGCCGAGTGGTTGCGGACCTGGTTCGGGACGTTCCTCGGCTACCGCCTGGTGGTGGAGGCCGGTTTCGCCCGCCTGTTCAAACCGGGGCTCGGGCCGGGACTCGGCAGGCCACTGCTGAAAACCCCGCGGGCGTACGCCTACCTGGCCCTGACCACGGCGGTGCTGCTGACCTCTCCGGAGCAGGTGCTGTTGTCGCAGTTGGTGGCGGACATCCGGGCGGCGGCGGTGGAGGCCGGCATCGAGTTGGGGGACGCGCAGCGACCGGCCGAGCGGCGGGCTCTCGGGGCGGCGTTGCGGCAGATGGTGGCGTGGTCGGTGCTGCGGGAGGAGCAGGGTTCGGTGGCCGGTTATGCCGACGACGAGCAGGCGGAGGCGTTGCTGACGGTGGACCGGGACATCGCGGCGCATCTGTTGTCGACGTCGCCGGGGCGGGCCGCGTCGCCGGAGGAGTTCGTGGCGCAGGCGGCGGACGGCGGGCCGGGCGGATCCCGGCACACGGTGCGGCGGCGTCTGATCGAGCTGCCGGTGGTCTACGTCGACGATCTGACGGCTGCCGACCGGGTGTGGCTGCGGCGGGAACAGCGACGCGACGAACGGTCGTTTCTGGACTACGCCGGTCTGCAGGCGGAGTTGCGGGCGGAGGGTGTGGCGATGCTGGATCCGGACGAGACACTCACCGACGTGACGTTTCCCGGCGGGGGCACGGTGGCGCAGGCCGCCCTGCTCACGGTCGGTGAGCTGGTCACGCGACTGCGCCCGGAGCCGGGGCGGCTGGCGGTGGGAGTACCCGTACCGGAAACGGTCTTGTCCGAGATCCTCGGTGAGCTGGCCGAGCGGCATGCCCGGCGGTGGGCCGGCCGGTATGTGGAGGATCCGGTGCTGTTGCGGGAGGACGTCGTCGCGCTGCTGACCGGCATGGGTCTGCTGGCCCGGGCGGCGCCGACGGTGGCGGACACCGAACCGGAGGGGGAGGTCCCGGCGGCTGTCGCGGACCGGGCCGTCGACGCCCGGGACGCCCGTGGTGGCGCGCCGGACGGCGGTCTGGTGCTGTTGGCAGCGGCCGCCCGGTACGCCCCGGCGGAGGTGATCCGCTGATGCACCCGCACCGTTTCCGTCTGCACCGGGCCGGGATCTGCAACGTGTGGCAGTACGACGATCAGGTCTTCGACTTCGAGGACGGCCGGCTGCTGCTGCGCGGCAAGAACGGCGCCGGCAAGTCGAAGGCCCTGGAGCTGCTGCTGCCGTTCCTGCTGGACGGCGACACGAAACGCCTGGACGCGACCGGTGGCGGCCGGACCACGTTCCGCTGGCTGATGAGCGAGGGCGCGTCGGGTGTCAACCGGCAGGGTTTCGTCTGGCTCGAACTGCGGCGCGTCGACGAGGAGGGTGTGGAGCGGTTCGTGACGCTCGGCGCGATCGTCAGGTGGTCGTCGTCGACGGCGGAGGCTCGGCTGACCTACTTCGTCACCGCGGCACGGGTCGGGATCGACGTGCCGCTGGTCGAGGGCCGTCAGCCGGTGCCGATCGACCGGCTCCGCGAGACCCTCGGCGAGGGCGCGCTGATCAATTCGGGTCGCGAGTACCGGGCCCGGGTCGGCCGTGAGGTGTTCGGCATCGCCGACGCCGGCCGCTACCGCAACCTGGTGCACCTGCTCTACCGGCTGCGGCGGCCGACCATCGGCGACCGGATCGAAGCCGGTCAGCTCACCACCGAACTGGGTGAGGCGCTGCCGCCGGTCGACGACGACGTGCTCGACTCGGTCGCGCACAACCTCGACGACCTGGAGACGGTGCGCGCCGACCTGGGCCGGCTCGAAGCCACGCACGGCGCGCTGTCCGATCTGATGGCCGCCTACCGCGGCTATCTGCGCGGCGAGCTGCGGCGACGGGTGGAGGCGGTGGACGAGGCGCTGACCCGGCTGCGGTCCCAGCGGCGGCGGGCCGGTCAGGCCGAACGCGACGTCGACCAGGCCCGCACCGTCGAGGACGAGGCCCTCGCCGGGGTGCACGAGCTGGAGGAGGCGTTCCGGCAGGCGTCGGCCGAGTTGCGGGCGCTGCGGGAGAGCGCCGGCTACCGGGCGGTGCAGGAGCTGGCCCAGCGCCGCCTCGCGGTCCACGCGTTGCAGGCGGCGGCCCGGTCGGCGCAGCACGCGGCGGCCGCGGACCGGCAGACCGCCGGCACCCTCGCCGACCGGCTGCGCGACGAGACGGGCCGGCTCGCCGCCGCCGTCACCCGCATCCGCGAGGCCCACCACGGGCTGCGGGAACTCGCCACCGAGTCCGGCCTCGACGTCGGCCACCTGGGCGCGATCCCGGAGCTGCGTCACCACGACACGGCGTCGCCGACCGTTATCGATCACGAGCTGGCCGGGCACGAATTCGGTCGCCAGCGGGACCGGCTCACCGCCGCCGGAGACGCCATCCGGGGCCGGCGCGCGGCGGTCACCGACGTCGACGGGCGGCTCGCCGAGGCGGAGACGGCAGCCCGGGCGGCGACCCGGGCCGAGGACGAACGCGACCTGCTCGACGGCCAGCACGCCGACGCGCAGGACCGGCTCGACCGGGTCACCGCCGACCTCGCCGCGACGGGACGGGCGTATGCGTCGGACGTACGGCAATGGTGTGCCGGTGACGTGTGGGCCGGCACGGACCTGACCGCGGTGACGGAGGCCCTGCTCACCGATGATCCGCTGGCGGTGGACACGCCGGAGGCGGTGCGGTCCGCGGCGGAGGCCGCGGCGGAGCCGCTGCACGAAGCGGCCGAGGCGTCGCGGGACCGGCTGCGCGCCGATCAACTTCAGACAGAGCACGACCTGATTGCGGTACGAACGGAGCACGGTCACTGGAGTGCCCTGACCGATCCGGAACCACCCCGGTCCCGGTTCCGCTCCGGCGAGCCGGTCGGCACCCCGCTGTACCGGCTGGTCGACTTCGCCGACGGTCTCGACCCCGCGGCGCGGGCCGGGGTGGAGGCGGCGCTGGAGTCGAGCGGGCTGATCGACGCCCTGTTCACCGGCGAGGACGTGGTGGATCCGGGGTCCGGGGAGGTGATGCTGCGGGCCGGGGCCGCGGTGTCCGGGCCCAGCCTGCGTGATGCCCTGGTGCCGGTGCAGGGTGCCGAATCGGTCACCGCGCTGCTGGCCACGATCGGCTGGGGTGCCGGCAGCGACGCCACCAGCTGGATCGCCGCGGATGGCAGGTGGCGTCTCGGGGTGGCGTACGGTGCATGGTCCAAATCAGACGTCGAGTACGTCGGCGCCGGCAATCGCGTGGTCCTGCGACAGCGCCGCCTCGCGGAACTCTCCGCGCGCATCGACGAGTTGACCGGCGTGCTCGCCGGGATCGCCGAGCGCATCGCCGTCGTCGAGGAGCGCCGGCGGAGTCTGGTGGCGGCGGTGCGGGCGCTGCCCGACGGTGTCGCGCTGCGTACCGGCTGGATTCGCCGCGACGAGGCGGAGAGCCAGTCGGGGCGGGCGGCGCGGCAGGTCGCCGAGGCCCGGCGGCGGGCCCGTGAGCTGCGGGCCGCCGCCGACGATCGGCGCGCGCACGCCGCGACCGCTGCCGCCGCACATCTGCTGCCCACCGACCGGGCGCAGCTGGCACTCATTGATCAGCGGTTGCGGCAGTTGGCGGCTGATGTGCCGCGGCAGGCTCAGGAGATCGAACGGTTCACCGGTGACCTGCTCCCCTATCGGGAACTGATCGACAGGCACGGCAGGGCGGTCGAGCGGGCCACCGAGACCGCCGACGAGGCGGAGACCGCGGCTGCCGCTCATCTGACCGCTGAGCAGGAGCTGGCCGTCCTGGAACGGTCCCTGGGCACGGAACCGGCCGAGATCCTGCGGCAGGAGACAGCGGCTGAGGCACGAGCCCGCGTGGCCGGGCAGCGGACCCCGGCCGCCCGCCGCGACTACGAGGAGCGCCGCGACCAGCGGGTGCGCGCGGTCGAGGCCCGCGATCAGGCCCGTCTACGGCTGACCGAATTCGAACAGGCGGCTCTGCAGGCGGGCACCGCCCTGCCGCGGGTGCTGACCCTGCCCGGTGTCGGTCCCGCCCTCGACCTGCCCGGCGATCTGCCCACCGGGGTGTCGACCGGCACCCCGCCGGAACGGATCCGGGACCTCGACGCCCTGGCCGCCCGGCTGCGGGAGTCGCTGGGCCGGGCGCAGCAGGATCTCGGCGAGAACGCGCTGCACCAGCGGTACACGGATGTGCGCAGCCGGCTGCCCGGCGGTTTCGACCTGCTCTGGGAGGACCGGGACGGGGTCAAGGTGGTCGAGATCAGCGACGACATCGGCCGGCATCCGGTGGCCGCCGCCACCGCCCGGCTCGGCGCCGAGCTGGATCAGAAACGGTCAGCGGTAGCCGACCGGGAACGTCACGCCTTCGAACGGTTCCTGCTCGGTGAACTGGGTGACGCGCTGTCCCGGCAGATCCGGTCCGCCTCCGCCCTGGTCGCCGCCATGAACAGCACCCTCGCCGAGGTCCGCACCTCGCACGGGCTGGGCGCCCGGCTGGTGTGGGCGCTGCGCGACGACGCGGACGCGGACACCCGCAGCGCCGTGGACCTGCTGCGGACCCCGCTCGAACTGCGGACCCGGGACGACAACGACCGGCTGCGGCAGGCGCTGGCCCGGCGGGTCGAGGACGCGCGCCGCTCCGACCCGTCCGCCGGGTACGCCGTCCACCTGCGGGCGGCCCTGGACTACCGGAGCTGGTTCGGGTTCAGCGTCAAGGTCACCGACCAGGCGCGACCTGACCGGGAACGGACCCTGTCCGCGCGTACCGCAATGTCGCAGGGTGAACAGCGAGTCGTCTCCTACCTGGTGTTGTTCGCCGCCGCCGCCGCGCATTTCACCTCGGTAGGCGAACATCATCCGGCCGCGCCCCGCCTGATCCTGCTGGACGACGCGTTCGCGAAGGTGGACGAGCCCACCCACGGCCGCCTCCTCGGTCTGCTCGTCGACCTGGACCTGGACGCGGTCCTGACCAGCGAACGCCTGTGGGGCTGCTTCCCGGAGGTGCCGTCGCTCGGCATCTACGAGTGCCTGCGCGACCCCACCCGGCCCGGGGTGGCCACCCTGCACTTCCGCTGGGACGGCCACCGCCGCACGGTGCACACGTCGTGATCCCTGATGGTGCGCTGTCCTATCTGCGGTCGCCTTCCCTGCGGCCGCTGTGGACGACTGCGCACGCCCGCCTGGTCCGCAACAGCCGGACGGTGGCCGGGCGGATCCGGCTCACCGACCTCGACCTCGAACAACGTCAGGCCCTCGGCCATCTGCTCGACCGGCTGGTCGGCCCGTCCTGCCCGGTCGACCTGGCCGACCTGGACCGGCGGTTACGGGCCACCGCCGTCGGCACCGGCCTGCTCGACGTGGTCGAGGCGGTCGTCGGCCCGGTCCCCGACCGCCGCACCGACGACGCAGCCGAACGGGAACGGCGTGCGGCCCTCCGTTCCGGCGCCGACGCGGCCCTGACCTCCGCCGGCCTCGGTGACCTGCCGTGGGCTGCGGAATGGCTCGATCGTCTGTGGCAGCAGGGGCTGCCGGCCCGGATGTCCTCCTCGCAGGCCGGCCTCGTCGTCGGGCAGGCCGTCACCGTGCTGGGGCACACCCTCGGCCCCCACGCCCGAACCTGGTCCCGCGGTGAACTCGCGCAGACGGTCACCGGAACCGCCCACGGCCTGGACGACGAAGCGCCCCTCACTCGCCTGGTGTTACGCGGCCTGGCGCTGGCCCTCACCGGTTCCGCCGCCGTGCCGTCCGTCGCCGCCGACCGCCGCTCACTGTGGGACGCAGCAGGGGTGACCGGCGACACGGTGGCCACCACGGTCTTGACCTGTGGTCTGCGGCCGGACAACGTCCCGTGGCTGCGGGATCGCGAGGAAACCCACTTCACCCTGCGGGAGGTACGCCGCCTGGCACCGTGGTCGCTGCCACCCCAGACGGTGTATGTCTGCGAGAACCCACGGGTCCTGGAGGCGGCCCTGGATCGCGGAATCCAGGCCCCGATCGTGTGCACCATGGGCAACCCGACCACGGTGACGCTGGCCCTGCTGGACGCGCTGACGGCCTGTGACGGGGTGACCCTCGCCTACCACGGCGACTTCGACTGGCCCGGCATCGCGATCGCCACCCGCGTGATGCGCCGATATCCCACCGTCCCCTGGCAGTTCACCGCCGGCGACTACCGGCAGGCGATCACCCGGGCGACAGCCGCCGGCACCCCGCTCCAGCCGTTGACCGGCCGCCCCACCGAAACCCCCTGGGACCCGGCCCTGGCCGAGGCAATGCACGACCATGCCGTCGCCATCCACGAGGAAGCCCTGATCGACTCCCTACTCACCGACCTCCGGGCTTAAATCCGGCTGAGATCGATCTCAACGACAAGGAGAACGTGCTCCGGTCGGGTGGGCGTGACATCGATTGTTCAACGGCACGTGGTGCAGCCGTACATCGAAGTCGGTGTCAGCGTTTCAGACCGGCCCCGCGGCGTCATCCAGGACGTTCGCCAGCAACCGGGCAAGACGGTTGTGCCGCTTGGAGGAGCTCGGACCGACGACGACAATCCCGTCCACGATCTCGATGCCCGCGCACTGCTCCTCGGTCCAGCCCTCGTACTGCTCGGCCGACGAGCAGTTGGGTGCCGCAGTCGTCCACGCGATTCGGGAAGCCTCTGTCCGTCGGCTGACCGCTTGGGGCGCGGCGTACGCAGAACCGGCCGTGGAACCCGTCCAGCGCTACGGTCTTCGGTCTGCCGGCAGCGCCGTTCATCGCCGCGGGCGCCTCGGTGGCGTTGATCGTCGGATGCGAAACCCTTGAACACGCCTGTACGACGGCGAACAACATGCTCCGGCAGAAGTTCGAAAACTCCGGCTTCATCAGGGGACACTGGCCGCCGGCGGGTACAGAATGACCGCGGCCCGCACCCGGAACGGTGGAAACACACTGCTCGCCGTGATGATCGGAGTCGCGGTGCTGGCTGAAGGCCTGGTCGCCGCTCTGGGCGCGATGGCGTGGTCGGACCATCGTGGCGGGGGTTTCACCGCCGAGGAGGCCCTGCCGTTCACCGTCGCAGGTATCTCCGGGGCGGCCGGTGCCCTGCTCGCGGTGCTTGCGATGATCGCGTTGCTGCGCGGCAGTGAAGGACGTGGTCTTGCTCGTAATGCGGTCAACTTGACCTGGCTTCGTCTGGGATCCGTGATCATCGCCTTGGCGGCTGTCGCGCTCACCGTCGGCGTCACCTCGGTGTTTCCATTGGCCGGTATGGCGCTCGCGGTGGGTGACAGCATCGGCGGGCTGGTCGTCACCGGTGCGGCGGCCCGCCGCACGGCTGATGGGTGAAGGGTCACCCGGCCGACAGCGTGCTCTTCGAGAAGTCGAGCCTTCCGTTCCGGGCACGGCCAGGGTTCCCCGCAGTCTTCGCAGGTCCGACCCGGGCGAGCTGCTCGATGCCACTCCGGGGCCTCGCTCGCCGGGGCGGACCGTTGGCGATCCCCGTACCGGGTCATCGTGTGTCGCGTCGGTAGGCGCAGACCTGGTGGTGCCCGCGGGCATCGACCTGGTTCAGCCTGGTGTTCGTCAGTGACGCGTACAGTGCAGGTGACCGATTCGAGTGATAGGTCCGCTACAAAGCACCAAAAGAGGGTCGGCCCGGCAGGACCGACCCTCTTTGAAGCGCGCTGCCGCTAACCCCGATCGAACTCCCCGCTTTGTGCTCCCCCAACGAAGTCGACCCACTGAGCTCTAGTGAAGGTCAGCACCGTACCGTCCGGGTCCTTCGAGTCCTTCACCTGGACATGGGTCGAGCTGTGGCGCACCATCACGCAATTGCCTTGGTTGCCGCTGCGCGTGCTCTTGCGCCAGTCAGAGAACTGCATGAGACCCATCCCTACTTCTGCGCCTCGTCCACGAGCGAACGAAGGAAGGTAAGTGTCGCTTCCGGGGTCTCGGCCGCCGCTCGGAGTCGGTCATAGATCACGACGTAGCGAGCAAGGTCCTCGGAATCGCCCAGCCAGAGATCGCTCGTCTCCAGCTCGACGCTCACCATATCGTCCTGTTCCGGGTCGTCGAAGCGGTAGAGAGCGAAGCTGTTCAGAGCCCCTGACAGGTATTCGATATCGGCATCGAACCGCAGCACTCGCAGGACGACGTTCTCTTTCGAGGCCACGTCGATCAGATGCCGCCACTGCTTCGCCATCACCTCCGGCGGCGCGGTCCGACGACGAATCGCGGCCTCGTCGATGATGGCCTCGTACCCGACACCACGATCCAGGATCTTCTGCCGCCCGGCCCGGCCTTCCACCGCTGCCGTCAAGTCGAAGTCCTTGACCGCGTCACGGTCGCTGAACCGTTGACGAACGTAGTCCGGGTGCTGCAGGAGACCCGGCACGAACACCATCGCGTACTCACGGATGCCGAAGACACTGGATTCCATCTCGGCGAAGCCCATCTGGCGAGCAGGCATCCCGGCGAAGGCCCGCCACCATCCCCGTGCGTTGGCCTCGCGAGTCAGCGACACCAGCCGGTCATGCGCCTCACCGCCGACTCCGTAGGCATCGAGAAGATCCATGACCTCACCGACGTCAGGGCGCACTTTGGCGGTCTCCAGCCGAGACACCTTCGAGTGACTCCAGCCCATGAGACCAGCGACATGCGTCACCGACCAGTCCCGGGATTCGCGGAGTTTACGCAGCTCATTACCGAGACGGAGGCGCTTACCGATAGGACCTTGGCCAGCCGACATGCAGGCAGAGTACCGACCCGCACCGCAGAGGCCGACGTCAATACGGAGCAGCAGCCGGACGCCGTAACCCCTACCCCCCACCCCACAAGATCGAAGATCCCTTCCACGACGCCATGACCGCTCGCCGGGCTCAGCGACCCAGCGGGACGGAATCAGCGCGTTATCCAGTGGAAACAGTTCGCCGTTAGCGTTTGCGAACGAGTTCAGGATCGACCGTAGGCGCCGGGATCGCCCTCAGACGACATTCGTGCAGTCCGCAACGCCACCGAAGGACGTTCATGAACCTTCTCCTGCTGACCGACAGCCCCGTCGACGTGCTGCCGGCCCTGGACCTGCTGCCGCACTCCGTTCAGGTGGCGCCGCCCGGCAGATGGGCCGACGCGACCAAGGACCCGCAACTGGGTGCGATCCTGGTGGACGCGACCGGGCAGCTCAGTCAGGCTCGCACGATCTGCCGTTCCCTGCGCGCGGCCAGCCCGGCCATCCCGGTGATCGCCCTGATCCGTGAAGCGGGCCTGGCAGCCGTCGGCAGCGACTGGTGCATCGACGACTTCGTTCTGACTACGGCCGGCCCCGCCGAGGTTGCGGCCCGCCTGAGCATGGTCGTGGGCCGGCGCACCCTGGACGCCCCCGCCGCCGACGAGCTGATCCACATCGGCGACCTGACCATCGACCCGCACAGTTACACCACCCGGTTGCGTGGCGAGTCGCTGGCTCTGACGTACAAGGAATTCGAGCTCTTGAAGTTCCTGGCCCTGCAGCCCGGCCGGGTCTTCAGCCGTGACCAGTTGCTCCGCGAGGTCTGGGGTTACGACTACTTCGGTGGCACCCGCACGGTCGACGTGCACGTCCGCCGCCTCCGGGCCAAACTGGGCCCCCGCTGCGAAACGATGATCGGCACCGTCCGCCAGGTCGGCTACAAGTTCGTCCCGCCGGCCAACAGCGCCCTTCCCGCCCTGCCATCCTTCGAAGAACCGCTGCTCAGGGCACTGGTGTAAGAGCGACCGGCAATAGGGTCCAAGATCCGGACAGGCGGGCACCCCGGACAGCAAACAGGCACGGGTCCATTGATCATCGGAGTTCTCTACGCTCGGTAACCGATGGAGTCCCGTGCCTGCGCTGCCATCATCGCTGCTTGAGGCGATCTTCGTCCAGTTCGCCGTGCTGTGCCCCGAGCAGCCCGGGTTCGACCC
>DATMVU010000842.1:0-5588 GCA_035562875.1 Actinoplanes sp.
ACCCGCTGGGCGGTCTCCCCCGCCACCGGCAGCGCGGCCGCCTCGTCCCAGCTCAGCCCGGCGGGTTTGAGAGCGGCGACGGTGGCCAGCGCGTACTCCGCATAGGCCCCGGAGTCGGTGAAGGCGAACACCTCGTCGCCGGGTGACAGCCCGGTCACCTCCGCGCCCACCTCGTCGACGACCCCGGCCGCCTCGACGCCGGGGATCGCCGGGAAGACGGTGGGGAACACGTGCTCCAGCCATCCATTGCGGATCTTGTGGTCCATCGGGTTCACCCCGGCCGCACGCACCCGCAGCCGGATCTGCCCGGGGCCGGGACGGGGTACCTCGGCCCGGGCCGCCCGCAACACCTCGGGGCCGCCGAACCGGTCGAAGACGATCGCTTCCATGTCCGTTTCCTCTCGTCGTGTGTTCCGGCACCCAGGTTGCCGACGGCCGGGACGGTTGTGGAGCGGACCACACTGCCTAGGATCGGGAGTCCCTGGTTGCGGCACTGTGCAGGCGGCAGCATGGGTGGCATGGACCGACGTGAGCTGGCCGACTTCCTTCGCCGCTGCCGGGAACGGCTGCAACCGCGGGAGGTAGGTCTGACCGCGGGGCCGCGGCGGCGTACGCCCGGGTTGCGCCGTGAGGAGCTGGCCCTGGCGGCGGGCATGTCGGCCGACTATCTGATGCGCCTGGAACAGGCGCGCAGCCCGCAGCCGTCCACCCAGTTACTGCGGTCGCTGGCGCAGGCGCTGCGGCTCAGCGACGACGAGCGGGACCACCTGTATCTGCTGGCCGGGCATCGTCCCCCGGCCGGCCGGCTGGCCGGCACCCACGTCCGGCCGGGGATGCTCTATCTGCTCGACCAGCTGAGCGGGGTGCCGGCACAGGTGCTCAGCGACCTGGGCGACCTGCTGGCACAGAACGCCCTGGCCGAGACGCTGTTCGGCGACATCTGCCCGCCGATGCGCCACGACCACGAGCAGGACCACAACATCACCTGGCGGTGGTTCCACGACCCGCGGATGCGGGCCGCGTTCCCCGTCGAGGAACACGATCATCACGGCCGTCTGCACGTGGCCGATCTGCGGGCGGCGGTGGCCCGGCGCGGCCCCGATCAGGTGGCGTCGGCACTGGTCCAGCGGTTGCGGGAGTCCAGCGCCGAGTTCGCGAAGATCTGGGACGACCACCAGGTTGCGGTACGACGGCAGAGCCGGATCAGGGTCCAGCACCCGTCCGTCGGGTTGCTCGAACTGGACTGCGAGACACTCCTGACCTCGTCGGAGGATCAGCGGCTCGTCCTGATGACCGCGCCACCCGGCTCCTCCACCGCCGAATACCTGGATCTGCTCCGGGTCGTGGGCCGTGAGTCCTTCACCGGTTGACCGCAGCTCACCCGATCATCGGCTGCTCCTCGGTCTCGGTGAGCTGGACCGTGTACAGACCGCCACGCTCGGCCTTGACCGATGTCACCTCCAGCTGGGTGCCGGGGGCCAGGATGAACTCCTCCTCGCCGGTGAAGGCGGAGAAGTCCCGGATGCCGACCGCACGCCGCGGCCGCACCTCGAAGAGGGTCCGTTTGCCCCGGCCGCCGAGGAAGCCCCGGGCCACGCCGAGCTCCGAGGTGCAGGACGAGACACCCCACCAGGTCACGGTACGGCCGGCCGGGTACTGCGCCCGCAGGTCGAGGTTGACACCGCGCCACAGTGGTTCGGTGCGGGCCGGCAGGTGGGAGACAGCGGAGAAGAGCAGCCGGAGGTACGGCTGGTAGGGCTGCAGAACGCGCGGCAGCCCGGCAGCATCACCTCGGTGGCGCTGGTCGGGATGGGCGCGGCCACCGGGAAGGTCCCGCCGCAGGTGTGTGCCAACCTGATGTGGGCGGGTTACACCGTCTTCCAGGAGCACGCGTTCGCCGGGTACGACGAGTTGCGGGAGACGGTGACCGGGCAGCTCGGCGACACCATCCCGGCGCGGGAGCGGGTCCGTTTCGAGCCACCACGCTCCCGCCGCTGAGCCGCGGCGCTCAGCCGGTTCGGACCGGGCCGCGCCACCACGGCCCGAGTGACGCCGGTTTCAGTCGACCAGGCCGGGCCACCACGGACCGACCTGGATTCCCGTGACGACCTCCTCCGGCCCGCCCGGGATCGACACGGAGCCGACCGCAGGCGAGGAGGTGACCGAGGCTGAGGCCGCGGGTGAGGATGTGGCCGCGGGTGAGGATGTGGCCGAAGCCGCGGGCGGAACCGGCGCTGAAGGCGAGAGCTCGCCGGTGCCCCCGTCCGCCGGGGCCTTGGTCGTGGACGCCGGGACGGGTGTGACCGGCGTGCCGGACTCCGTCCTGGCCTGTACCGGACCGGTGATGAGGAGTGCCGCCGCGACCATCCCTGTTCCAGTCGCCAGCAGCCACATCGTCCTGTTCATCCCGCCACTCCCTCCGAGATCGATCGACGAGCGCCATCGGCATGGGCGGGCGTTCCCTGCTGAGGTCCGTTCCACGGGCCGGGCGCTCTACCAGAGAAGGGGATCACGCGACGACAACGGGCAGGAGGCGAATCAGCATGACATCGGCCGTTCAGGCTGTGGAACGGTCCACCGGGACGGCAATCCGGGATCATTCCCCGTTCCAGCGCCGATCGGTGCTCCGGCGATCAGGGCTCCGATGTCGCGCTCGGAGGCGGGGGGCCTCGGTGTCAGCGGTGGGCCGGGTACCCGAAGTGCCGGACCATCTCGGTCAGCCCGTGCACGATCGCCGGCCCGGCCACCGCCGGGTATCGGCGGCCGGGGTCGTCCCCCTCGATCAACTCCCGCCACAATCCGGCCACCGGGTCGGCCCGGGGACGTCGACCGGCGTCCGGCAGACGCCTGCTGGCGGAAGGCGGCCCGGTCGAGGGAGATCGACCGGTGGACGATTCGCTGGTTGCCGGAGGGCGGGCCGCGGAAGGGTGGTCGGGGCTTGCCGTGGGGAGCAGGTCGTGGCCGGCTGCTACCAGCAGGTAGGCGACCTGCTGGACGGTGGTTCGCCACTCCCGGCCGAAGGCACGGTGCCACGCCCACATGCCGTCCGGGTCGGCGGGTGGGCGCAGGTACAGGTCCTCGGCCAGCTGGAGCAGGCCGGCGATCCGTGGTGTCGCCCAGTTCACCAGGTCGGTTCCGGTCACGTCGGCAGGATGGGCGCCGTGGCTCCGGGACAGGCCGTGCACCAGGACGGCGGTGGTGTCGATCAGCAGGGCCGCCATCGGGACGGGTCCGGTGTCGTCGACCCACCAGAACCCGTCCTCGAGCATGTCGGCGGTGCGGCGGGTCGCCGCGTACCACCATCCGTCGTCACCGTCGGCGAGCCGTTCGGTGTACCTCCACAGGAACACCTCTCCGTGCTACCAGCGAGCTTCGACACCGGTCAATCGAAGCGGGCCGGTTTACGCCCGAAAGAGAACCCACGGGAAAACCCGGGCGGAAGCCCGGCGGAACGACCTCGGAAAATCCGAGAGGCGTCCCGGCAGCCGCTGGGAGAGCAGACGCCGCGACGCTCGGAGAGGGGTCAGGCCGCCGGCGCACGATCGATCGGGAACTGGACCTCGGTGATCAGTTCCTCCGGGCTGCCGACGGTCTGCGGATCGTTCAGGTAGATCTCCCGGGGAGCGCCGTGTGCGGCGACCCCGTTCTCCTCGATCCAGCCGGTGACGACGTGGTAGGCGGGAGAGATCTCCTGGTAGGGCCCGCGGTGAACGGTCGACGCGACGGTTCCGCCGGGCAGTTCCCGGTAGTGGACCGGCCCGGCGGGGATGACGGTTCCGGCCGGGACCGGGAAGCAGATCTCGATCTCTCCCTCGGTCTGTTCGTCGATGACGTCGTGGTAGACGACGAACGGCGGGCCGGCCGGGGCGACTCCGGCCTGCCCGAGGGCCCCGGCGACGGTGCCGAATCCGTGTTGCAGCACCGTTCCCACGGTGGCGAGGCTGGCGTTGAGGCGCAGTCCGGCCACCGGGGCGTCGGCGACCTCTTTGACAGTGACCTGGTAGGGCATGACGTTTCCTCCTCGATCGATGAGACGTTCGAGGAACCGCAGCATCCGTTCCTGTTCGGCGAGCCGGTCCCGTAGCCGCTCCCGGTGCATGACGAGGCGTTTGCCGGTCAGTTCCGGGTCGTCGTCGGCGAGCAGGTCGCGGATCTCGGTGACCGGCATGTCGATCAGGCGCAGCACCCGGATCGTCTCGGCGCGCCCGGCCTGGCCCCGCCGGTAGTGGCGGTAGCCGGAGTCCGGGTCCACCCAGGCGGGGGTCAGCAGTCCCTGCTCGTCATAGAAGCGCAGGGCTTTGATCGACAGCCGGCTCATCCGGGAGAAGCGCCCGATCGGGATCAGGTCGTCCATCGCGGTTCCTCCTTCTCCCAACAAGGTCATGTCTCCCGTGGCGGGAGAGTCAAATCATCCTGGCGGAGATGAATCCGACACCTTCCGGGCGGGGTACCGGGATCGCCGGGGCGACCGGTGCCGCCGCGACGAGGCCGGTGGTCTCCAGACCGCAGGAGGTCACCGTGTGGTGGCGGACCAGCAGCGAGGTCGGCACCGGGGAGATCTCCCGCCAGGCGAAACAGGACCGGATGATGGCCGCGTTGGCGCCGCCGGTGAGTTCCCGGTCGGCGCGCAGCACGGCCCGCAGGATGCCGTGGTAGGTGAGGAAGTCCGCGGACAGGTTGCTCCAGGTGACGGCGAGGAGCCGGCCCAGGTAGTCGCGGGCCGACAGCAGGGATTCTTTGAAGGCGGCTTCGTTGCCGGTGTACGCGGCGGTGAACCCGGCCTGGATCTCGGCCAGGTCGAGGGCGCTGCCGGGCAGGTTGGTGGAGCGTTCGCGCAGGTCCTCGCTGATCAGTTCCCGGGTGACGAGGTCCTGCTGGAAAACCTCGACCATGGTGTCGAAGATCGCGCCGGTGAGGGGAAGGGACCGCTGGTGGGGTTCCTCGCCGACCTCGGACATGCGTTTGTTGTTGAACGCGATCCGGATCTCCGAGCTGTCCGACAGTTCACCGACCCGGTCCAGGCCGTTGATGGTGAGCAGGTTGCCCCTGGTGCTGTCGAGCAGGTAGTCGACGAGGGAGTGGAAGTGCAGTGACGCGACGATGGCGACCAGGTCCCCGGCCGACTCGTGCATACCGCCGTAGTCGACGGCCTGGTCGAGCGGGCTGGCCGGCACCCCGACCTCGGCGAAGATGATGCTGTGCCCGAGTTCGTGGGCGAGGACATCGAAGTTCTCGCAGTAGGGCCGGTCGTGGTCGATGGTGCCGTTCGGTTTCCGGCCGAAGCCGAACTCGAGGAATCCGTATCCGGACTGGGCGTTGTCCCATTCGATCAGTGGAATGAGTTCGAGGCGTTCGAAATCGGACTCGAAATGCCATTGAATCGTACGCCCGAAGTAGTCCTCCCAGATGTCCAGCACCCGCCGGACGGTGGCGTACATGGTGGCCGCCGAGAAATCCCGGGTGGACGGATCGAGGTGGTCGAAATGCCCGTCCGGGCCGGGCTGGACGGCCGGGCGCGCCTGGCCCCGCCAGGGCGGGCGGAAGAAGTCCTTGTACGGCAGTTTCCCGACCGCGTCGACCACGAACAT
>DATMVU010000843.1:0-10428 GCA_035562875.1 Actinoplanes sp.
ATGTCCTCGCGCATGCGCTGGAAGATCTCCGAGTTCGTCGCCACCTTCAGCACCGGCGCAGGCTTGCCGCCCAGCACCGAACCACGGCCGGTGGTGAACACGACCACGGTGGCACCGCCGGCGACCAGGCCGGTCACCGACACCGGGTCGTAGCCGGGCGTGTCCATGAAGGTGAAACCGTGACCGGTGATCGGTTCGGCGTACTCGTAGACGGCTGTCAGCGGCGCCGAACCGCCCTTCGCCACCGCACCCAGGGACTTCTCCAGGATCGTGGTCAGGCCACCGGCCTTGTTGCCGGGGGAGGGGTTGTTGTCCAGGGTGCCGCCGCCCGCCGAGACGTAGGTGTGCCACCACGCGATCCGGTCGAGCAGCCGCTGCCCCACCTCCTTGCTGACCGCGCGCCGGGTGAGCAGGTGCTCGGCGCCGAACACCTCCGGCGTCTCGGCGAGGACCGTCGTCGCACCCTGTGCCACCAGCAGGTCGGAGGCGTGACCGAGGGCCGGGTTGGCGGTGATGCCCGAGTAGCCGTCGGAGCCACCGCAGTTCAGGCCCACGACGAGGGCGGACGCGGGCACGGTCTCCCGGTGGCGATCATTCAGACGATCCAGGAGGGTACGTACGACCTCCGTGCCGGCGCGCACGGTGGCCCGTACCCCGCCGGTGTCTTGAATGGTCAGTTTTTCGATGATCGTGTCGGAGTCGCCGGGCAGCCCGCCGAGGACCGTGTCCACGCCGATCATCTCGCAGCCCAGCCCCAGCACGAGCAGGCCGCCGATGTTGGGGTGACTCGCGTAGCCGCGCAGGGTGCGCAGCAGGATCTGCCCGCCCTCGCTGGCCGGGACCAGCCCGCAGCCGGAGTCGTGGGCCAGGGCGACCACACCGTCCACGTTCGGCCAGGTGTCCATGGCGAGGCCGCGGAACTGGTCGGCGATCATCCGGGCGGTGGAGGCCGAGCAGTTGACCGAGGTGACGATGCCGACGAAGTTGCGGGTGCCGACCCGGCCGTCGGCGCGGCGGTAACCCTGGAAGGTGCGGGTCTCGGCGGCCGGTGCGATGTCCTGCACACCGGTGCCGAACTCGTACTCGTGGTCGACGGCGGCCATGCCGAGGTTGTGGGCGTGCACGTGGTCGCCGGCCCGCACACCGGTGGTGGTGCTGCCGATGACCTGGCCGTACTTGTGGACCGGGGTGCCCTCGGGCAGGTCGCGCAGGGCGATCTTGTGGCTGCGCGGGACGGTGGTGTGCACCGTCAGCTCCCGGCCGTCGTGGCGCAGGACGTCCCCGGCCGCCAGTTCCCGGGTCGCCACCGCGACGTCGTCGTTTTCGCGCAGCAGCAGCGCCACAGCGCGCAGGTCCAGGTGCGGCATGAGCAGTCCTTGACGATTTGCGGGAACGTTTGCAACCACCATCCTGTCACGGCGCGCATCGATACGAAACCTGCTGTAAACACTTGACGGTGATCGACCCGAGTGGAAGTGTGGGAATGCGCTTTCCTGCACGTGAATAATGTTTTCAAGCTTGATCGGGAGAGGAATCCAGATCCGGAATGAATCGATTCACTCGTAGGGCTGCGATCGTCGGAACCGGGGCCATCGCGGCCGCCCACGCCGAGGCGCTGCGGGCGCACGGCGACCGTGCCGACATCGTCGCCGTTCACGACCTCGCCACCGACCGGGCCGAAGCCTTCGCCGAGGCCTGGCGGATCCCCGCGGTCCACGGCTCCATCGACGACCTGATCGCGGCGGGCGCCGACCTGGTCCACCTCTGCACCCCGCCCTCCACCCACCTGCCGATCGCCCTGCAGTGCCTCAAAGCCGGGGTGAACGTGCTGGTGGAGAAGCCGCCCACGCTCTCGCTCGCGGAACTCGACCAGCTCGCCGCGGCGTCCGCCGAGTCCGGGGCACACCTGGCCACCGTCTTCCAGCACCGGTTCGGCTCCGGCGCCGGCCACCTGCGGTCCCTGATCGAGGCCGGCACCCTGGGCCGGTCCCTGCTCGCCACCTGCCACACCCTGTGGTACCGCGACGACGCCTACTTCCAGGTGCCGTGGCGCGGTAAGTGGGAGACCGAGGGCGGCGGCCCGACCATGGGCCACGGCATCCACCAGTTCGACCTGCTGCTGTCGGTGCTCGGCGACTGGGAGCGGGTCACCGCCGTCGCCGCCCGCCGCAGCCGGCCGGTGGAGACCGAGGACGTGTCGATGGCGCTCGTCGAGTTCACCGACGGCACCGTCGCGTCGGTGGTCAACTCGGTGGTCTCGGCCCGGCAGACGTCGTCGCTGCGGTTCGACTTCGAACTGGCCACCGTCGAGCTGGAGCACCTCTACGGCTACACCGACGCGGACTGGACCGTCACCCCGGCGCCCGGCACCCCGGCGATCGACTGGCCGGCCGGGACCGGCACGAGCGGCCACACCGACCAGATCGGGCTCCTGCTCGACGCCCTGGACGCGGGCACCGAACCGCCGGTGAGCATCGGTGACACCCGGCGGACCATGGAGTTCATCGCCGCGCTGTACGCCTCGGCGGCCACCGGGCAGCAGGTGCGGCGGGGCGAGATCAAGGACGGGCACCCCTTCTACCGCAGCATGAACGGAGACCGATGGACCTTCGCGTAGATCACCGGCTGGACCACTCGATCACCGTCACCGCGGGGGACGTCAGCCTCGCCACCTACGTCTACCGGCCGGACACCGTCCAGCTGGAGTCGCCCAAGCCGTACCTGCATCCGCTGCGCACCCTGGCCGGGGACGAGGTGTCGCTGTTCCGGCCGCACGATCACGTCTGGCACAAGGGAATAGCCTGGTCGCTGCCGTACGTGGGGGAGCACAACTTCTGGGGTGGCCCGACGTATGTGCACGGCAGTTCCTACGTCCAGAAGCCGAACAACGGCACTGCCGCCCATCGGCAGGTGACAGATCTCGATCTGTCCGGATTCAGTCATGCCTTGGACTGGACCGCGCAGAGCGGTGAGCCGGTCTTGAGTGAGCAGCGCGCTCTAGGTTTCACGATCATCGACGACACCAGCTGGGTCCTCACCTTCGAGACGGCGATGACGAACGTCTCCGGAGCCACCCTCGCCTTCGGTTCGCCGACCACCAAGGGCCGGGAGAACGCGGGCTACGGCGGCCTCTTCTGGCGTGGCCCCCGCTCGTTCACCAACGGGCTGATCCAGTCGCCGGACAAGACCGGTGACGACGACCTGCGCGGCACCCGGGCCGAGTGGTTCGCCTTCCGCGGTAAGCACGACGGCACCGGCCGGGCGTCCACGGTGCTGATCGTCGACGACAGTGCCAATCCGCACCACCCGCCGCAGTGGTTCGCCCGTACCGAGGAATTCGCCTGCCTCAACCCCGCGCCCTTCTTCAGCGAGGAACTCGACCTGCCGGACGGGGACACCGTGCGCTTCCGCTACGCCGTGGTGATCGCCGCCGGTGACCACGGCGATGCCGGCACCGCGGCCCTGGCCGCCCACGGCCGGGCAGCCCTGACATGAGTTTCCCCGGCGGGACGTCGGTCACCAGACTGCAGGTCTACGACGACGGCGGCGGCACCCCGCACATGCACACCGTCTCCACCGAGGCGTACGTGGTGATCGGTGGCAAGGGCACCCTGCAGACCCTGGACACGACAGGCTTCCGGGAGACGCCGCTGGAGGCCGGCCGCACCGTCTGGTTCACCCCCGGCGTGATCCACCGGGCGATCAACGGCGGTGATCTGCAGGTCGTCGTGGTGATGTCGAACGCCGGACTGCCCGAGGCGGGCGACGCGGTGATGACGTTCCCGCCCGAGGTGATCGCCGATCCGGACCGCTACCGGGAGGCGATCGCCCTCGGTGCCGACCCGGCCGCTTCGGTACGCCGCCGCCGGGCACTGGCCGTCGACGGCTTCGACCGGCTCAAGGCCGACCCGGCAGCGCTCGCCGCGTTCTACCGGGACGCCGCCGCCCTGGTCCGGCCCCGGATCGACCAGTGGCGGCGGATCTGGTCGCACACCGTCGAGGCACAGACCCGCCGGACCTCGGCCATGCTCGACGCCCTGCACCGGGGCGACTTCCAGCACCTGCACGACGCCACCCTGCACGCCGCCGTCCCCCCGGCGGCGACCGTGTTCGGCATGTGCGGCCACCTCCATCCCCTGAAAGAAGAGGCACCATGACCCGCCGTTACGGCATCGTCGGGCTCGGACACCGGGCCCAGCTCTACGTGGACGCGCTCGCCGGTGACTGGAGCGACGCCGGCACCCTGGTCGCGCTCTGCGACACCAACCGCACCCGGATGAACCACTACCTCCGCGACGGCATCGAGGTCTTCGAGGCGTCCCGGTTCCCGGAGATGCTGGCGAGAGTCGACGCGCTGATCGTCACCACCGTCGACGCCACCCACGCCGACTACGTCGTCGCCGCCCTGGACGCCGGTGTCGACGTGGTCGTGGAGAAGCCGCTGACCATCGACGAGCCGGGATGCGCCCGGATCGCCGAGGCCGCCGCCCGCAGTTCGGCGCGGCTGATCGTGACGTTCAACTACCGCTACTCGCCGCGCAACTCGGCGGTCCGCGAGGTGCTCGCCTCCGGCCGGATCGGGCAGGTCACCGCGGTGCACTTCGAGTGGCTGCTGGACACCATCCACGGCGCCGACTACTTCCGGCGCTGGCACCGCGAGCGCGACCGGTCCGGTGGCCTGCTGGTGCACAAGTCGACCCACCACTTCGACCTGGTCAACTGGTGGCTGGGCAGCAGCCCGTCGACGGTGTTCGCACAGGCCGGGCTGCGGTTCTACGGGCCGGAGGGTGCCGGGGTGGGCAGTGGCCCGTTCGACCTGGACCTCACTCTCGACCCCCGGTTGAAGGCGCTCTATCTGGACGCGCAGCACGAGGACGGCTACATCCGCAATCAGGACGTCTTCAGTCCCGGTGTCACCATCGACGACACCATGTCGGTGCTGGTCAAGTACACGAACCAGGCCGTCCTGACGTACTCGCTGACCGCGTACGCGCCGCGCGAGGGCTACCGGGTGGCGTTCTCCGGCACCCGCGGGCGTCTCGAACTCGAGGTGTCCGAGCGGGCGTGGTGCCCGGTGGACGCCGCCATCGACCCGACAGCGGGCAAGAGCGAGGAGGAGACGTACGAACGGCTGACCGTCCAGGAGCACTGGAAACAGGCCGAGGAGATCGAGATCAAGCAGGGCACCGGTGGCCACGGGGGTGGTGACGCGCTGCTGCTCGACGACGTGTTCCGGGGTGCCGCGCCGGATCCCCTCGCGCGGCAGGCCGGGTGGCGCGACGGGATCCGCAGCGTGCTGACCGGGGTGGCGGCGGACCGCTCGGCCCGGTCCGGGCTGCCGGTGCACTTCGCCGGGGACGGGCTGACGCTCCGGAACGAGTGATTACCGAGTGGCGGTGCTTGCCATTTCGCTGTGTCATCCTTAGCTTCGTGCAAATGAAAATCGCTTTCACTGGCAAGGGTGGCAGTGGGAAGAGCACGATGGCCGCGCTGTTCGTCCAGCACCTGCGGACCGCCGGTCATCGTGTCCTCGCCGTCGACGCCGACGTCAACGTGCACCTCGCCCCGCTGCTCGGGGTGACCGTCGACGCCGGCACCGCCCTGTCCCACCCCGACAACCTCCGCAGCGTGCGCACCCACCTGCTCGGCACCAACCCGCGCGTCGACGGCGTGGAGCACTTCGTCGCCACCACCCCGCCCGGCCCCGGCTCGCACCTGGTCACCCTCGACCCGGCCGACCCGGTGCTCGCCGGGCACGCCATCGCCCTCGACCCGGACACCCACGTCATGCACGTCGGCACCTACGAGCCGAAGGACATCGGCGCCGGCTGCTACCACGGCCACCTCGCGATCCTGGAGAACCTGCTCTCCCACCTCGACCCGGCCGGCGACGGCTGGGTGGTCTGCGACATGGTCGCCGGAACCGACGCCTTCGCGAACTCGCTGCACGCCCAGTTCGACGTGATCGTGGTGGTTGCCGAGCCGACCCCGGAGTCCGTCTCGGTCGCCCGCCGCTACCTCACCCTGGCCGAGGCGGCCGGCGTCGCCGACGCGGTCGCGATCGTCGGCAACAAGGTCGCCGACGACATCGACCTGGAATACCTGACCGAGGAGCTGGGCGTACCGCCGATCGGTGTCCTCGGGTCGCAGACCGGCCTGCGCCGGGCCCGGCAGGCGGGTGTCCCGCCGCACCCCGGCGACCTCGACGACGACACCGTGCTGACCGCGATCGCCGCGCACGCCGAGGTCCGCTCACTGCCCGCCGCCCAGCGGGAGACCCTGATGCGCAGTCTCCACCTGCGGCTGGCCGGCAAGGGCTGGGTCCGGGCGGCCCACGGCGACGTCACCAGCCAGCTGGGCGCCCTCCGATAGCGCGGTGCCCTCCGGCGGCGGCCGTGGCTAGCATGGCCGCCATGTTCGTTGCCGCCGCCGGAACCACCGGTCACCCTCTCGTCATCGCCTGCGAGGGCGCCGCCCTGGACGTGATCGATCCTGCCACCGCGACTCGGCTCCACGCCTGGCCGACCGGAATCGATCACGTGGTTCGGCTGGTCGCGGCCGACCTCGGCGGGCGGCCCGGCGCGATCGTCGCGGGGCGGGACACCCGGCGCGCGGTGGACCTGACCACCGGCGCCTGGATCTCGCTGACGCTCGACGAGGATCACGACCACGATCACGGCGTACGGGCGGAGCCTTCCGCCCACATCGGCGTGCTCGAGGACACGGTGCTGACCGTCCGCGACCGCGCCACCGGCGAGCAGGTCGGGGTGCCCGTGACACTCGCCGACAAGTGGGTGCGGGGTGTCGCGACCGGCACGCTCGACGGCCGCCCCGTGGTGGCCGTGGCTGCCGGAACCACCGTCACCGTCCACGACCTCGCCACCGCCGAGCCCGTCCTCACCATCCAGGCCGACGACACCCGGGTCGACGCGGTGGCCGTCTCCGGCACCACCCTGATCACCGCCGGTCTCGACACGTCGGTGCGGCTCTTCGCGCTGTCGTCCGGTGAGCCGCTCGGCACGGTCCCCGCCCTGACCGCCACCTCGATCACCGCCGTGACGGTCGGCCACGTCGCCGGGCGGCCCATCGTGCTCAGCGGAGACGATGCCGGCGCGGTCCAGCGCTGGGACGTGGGCCCCGGTGGACTGACCCCGTCCGGCGGGCCGCTGTCCGGGCACGACGAGTGGGTCCGGTTCATCGCGATCACTGAACTGGACGGCATCACTGTCGCGGTCACCGTCGCCGATCAGACCATCCGCCGCTGGGACCTGAGCACCGGCGCAGCGATCGGCGAGCCCATCGACACCACCTACGGCACCGACGTGTTCACCGTCGCCCGGTGGAACGGCATGACCGTCGGCATCGGCAAGCAGTCCGACAACCGTACCCGGGTCTGGAACCTCGCCACCGGCGAACTCGTCGCCGGTCCCCTCGCCGACTGGGCCGCCAGCCGCGCGTTCGCGGAACTGGACGGCGTCCTCTACTCGGTCACCGAGGACCACCCGGAGGACGAGGACGGTGACTACGACTTCGAGGAGATCGCCCTGCAGGCGTGGGACCTGGGCGAAGGCGACAAGATCGGCGAGCCCCTCGAGGGCGGCGGGTTCGGTGGCGTCGTGATGCACCCGCCGGTCACCGTCGCCCTGGTCGGCGGCAGCCCGGCCCTGATCTCCGGTGCCGGCGTCGACGGTGTTCTCCGCGTCCGGGACCTGCACGCCGCCGACGTCGACACCATCGAGCTGGCCGGTCACGAAGGCCAGCTCGCCGCCCTCGCCACCGCCGTGCACGACGGCCGGACCGTCGCGGTGACCGGCGGGACGGACGGCACCGTCCGCGTCTGGGACCTGACCGCGGCCGCGCCCCTCGGCGAACCCCGCGTCGGTCACCTCGACGTGGTCGACGCGGCCGCTCTCGCCGAGATCGACGGCACGCTCGTCGCGGTCACCGGCGGCCGCGACGGCACCGTCCGCCTCTGGCCGATCTGATCTCCTGCCCGCGTCCGCGTGGTCAGCAATCAGGACCATCGGGACAGGACAGTCGATCTTGTCCGGTCGGCACCTGAACCTGTGACACGCTTCCCGCCGCGTTCCGGCACAGGCGTTAGCATGTGCCGCGATCATTGTTTGCGGCTTGCGCCGCGACCCTGGGCGGCTGAGGCGAGGCGACATGCGGTGGTTCCGGTTCGGATCGAGTAAACACGAGGCGGAGCACGACCCCGCCCGCCAGCAGGAGATCTACCGCGAACTGCGGCAGGATTTCGGTCAGCAGCCGGCCCCGGGCGGCGTCTACGGTCAGCCCGCCGCCGGCGGTGGCGGGGTGTACGGTCAGCCCGCCGGTGGCGGTGTCTACGGCCGCCCGGCTGGTGGGGCCTCGAGCGCCGGCGTCTATGGGCAGCCCGCCGCCATGCCGGGCAACGCGCCCGGTTCCAGTGGGTTCGGCGCCCAGGCCGGCCAGGCGGCGCGGCTGTTCGACGGCGACGACGGCATCATGGTCGCGTCGGTCGTGCTCCGGGAGTATGCCGAGGCCGTCTACAAGGCCCTGGCCGGTCAGGGCCTTGAGGTGGACCGCCGCCACTACCGCTGGTCCTGGGAGGGCGCCGGTCCCCGCCTGCGGTCCCCGCTGACAGCCGGGGCGCTGGACGGCTTCCATCCGTACGTCCAGGTCGCCGCCGCTGTGACGGTCCTCGGCGGGCAGGCTAAGCACGTGGTCAAGGTGGTCGACCCACACGCTCTGCTGGCCCACGTCCTGGAGATCCTCGACCTGGTGACCTCGGGCTGGGAGTACGGCGGTGTCCGCCCCGACTCCGACCAGGCCAACCTGGCGGCGTCGCTGATCACCACCGCCCGGGCGATCCGTGACGCGCTGCCCGAGGAGCCCCCGCTGCCGAACCCGATCCGGGAGCAGATGCGCCGCAACAACACCGTCGACGTCTGGGATCCGGCCGGTGGCCGGGTGGTCGGCGGCTTCAACCCGGGCCGCACGATGCGCGAGGTTCTGCTGGCCTGATCCGGGGTGCGGCGCCCGTCGTGATCCGGGCTGCGCCCGACCTGCTCCGGTCCGCGGAGGGAGGAATTCCGCAGACCGGAGCAGGCCCGCCCGCTGCGGTGTGGCGGTTCCGGGTGCGATTCGCGTTCGGCCCGGTCCACGGTCAGCGCGTCAGGCGCTTTCGGAGGTAGCCGGGGTCCCGGTCGGGGTGACGGTCTCCGACGTGCTCGGGGACGGGCTCACCGTCGGTGTGGGTGACGGGGAACCGGAGGGCGGCGGTCCGGACGGAGGCGGTCCGCCGGGTCCGCCGCCGCTGTCGTCGTCGCCGACGTCGGTGTCCGACAGGTCCAAGCCGATCGCGAAGCGGGCCGCCCAGCCGCCGCGGACCCGACGCGGGTCGAGCAGCATCTGCTCACCGGCTTGCAGGTAGATGAAGTCGGTGGCGTTCGTGGTGTCGGGCGTGCCTTTGGCCGCGTACGGTTCGGTGGCCAGGAACGCCGCGTTGAACTCGTCGGTGAAGTAGAGCTGGGACGTGAACTCGTACGGGTTCCCGTCGGTGCCGGTCGTCCGGATCTTGATGTGGTAGTGGACGGTCCGGCCCTGGTACCAGCCGGGCAGCACGGTGATGAACCGGGCCCGCCCGCAGTCGTCGCTGACCTGGTAACCGCGTAGGAACGTGTGCCCGACCGAGTTGTTGGCGGCCACGTCGGAGTAGACCCCGTACGCGTCGCAGTGCCAGAGGTCGACGACCGCCCCGGACAGTGCGGTGCAGCCGTCGGCGGAGATCTGGAGTACGTCGATGTCCAGGGTGAGGCGGGTGCCGTCGGAGATCGTGCCGTCGTAGGTGTCGATCCGGATGTCGGAGCGGTTGAGCCCTTCGTCGACGAAGTAGGGTCCCTCCGTCATCTCGGGTTTCGCCACACAGTCGACGGTCAACGGTGTGGTGGTGCCGATGGTGCGTGTCTCTCCGGCGGCCTGGGCGGCGGTGCCGGCCAGGGTGAGCCCGGCGCCGGTGAGCCCGAGCACGGCGAGTGCCTGGCGCCGGCTCAAGACCCGGCCGACCGGTTCGTCGTCGGTATCCATGGATCCTCCTCGTGGGATGGGACCCGCCCGACGCTAGAAATCGATACTCGTAAATACCTCAGGATTCCCTGTGCAGGGGCTGTGGGATCACCGCGGTACCGGCCCCAGGTCCATCGAGGACGCTGATCCTAGGTCAGGTTCAGCCGCTTCCCGGCCACCCCGATCCGGACCCGCTGCCCCCAGGACAGTTCCAGGGAGTCGGACTCCAGGCCGTCGGCGAAGACCACGAGGCGCTCCGACTCGCTCGTCAACTCCAGTTCGGCACCGGCGCTGAGCAGCCCGGACGTGTGTGTCACGCCGGTCGCTGGGGAGGGCCACGCCTCCCGGACGAACCAGCACAGGGCCGGATCGGCCGGTCCG
>DATMVU010000844.1:0-3929 GCA_035562875.1 Actinoplanes sp.
CCAGCGCGTCGCGCACCTGACCGGCGAAGTCGGCACTGCGGAACTGCCGGACCGACACGTTGACACTGACGTACCGCAGCGTGGTCTCCGGGTGTTCGGTCTTCCACTGCGCGAACTGGCGCAGGGCCTCCCGCAGCACCCAGTTGCCGATGCCCACGATCGCGCCGCTCTCCTCGGCCGCCTCCACGAAGTGGAACGGGCCGAGCAGTCCCCGGGACGGGTGCTGCCAGCGGACCAGCGCCTCCACCCCGGTGATCTTCTGGTCCAGCAGCTCCACGATCGGCTGGAACTGCAGCACGAACTGCTCCTGCTCGATCGCCTCGTGCAGGGCCGTGCGCATCTCCAGACGCTGCATCATCGCGGTGTGCAGGTCGCTCTGGTAGCGCTGCCAGCCGCCCTTGCCGTTGCCCTTGGCCAGGTAGAGCGCCAGGTCGGCGTGCCGCAGCAGCTCGGTCGCGTTGCCGGCGTCCCGGTTGGTGGCGATGCCGACACTGGACCGGGCGCTCACCACGTGGGTGCCGCCGTTGCCGTCGGACACCTCCACCGGACCGGCCAGGGCCTCCACAAGGGCGGCCGCCACCCGCTCGGCGGCGTCCACCGAATGGCTCTGCTCGACGAGCACGGCGAACTCGTCGCCGCCCATCCGGGCCGCGGTGCTACCCGTGCCGATGATCTCGGTGATCCGCTCGGCCACGTGCAGCAGCAGGTGGTCGCCGACCGCGTGCCCGAGTGTGTCGTTGACCTCCTTGAAGTCGTCCAGGTCGACGAAGAGCACACCCAGGGTGGCGCCGTCCCGCTCGGCCACCCCGAACGCCTGCTCCAGCCGGTCCCGGAACAGCACCCGGTTGGCCAGCCCGGTCAGCGCGTCGTGGAACGCCTGATGGGTCAGGTCCTTCTCCAGGCTGCGCCGCTCGGTCACGTCCCGCAGCGTCACCACGAGCCCGGCCACCGTCGGATCGTCGCGCAGATCCCGCAGGTCGCACTCGATCTCCACCTGGCGGCCACCGGCCCGGACCGCGGTCAGCTCGATGTCGTCCATGTCGCCGGCCCCGGCCCGCACCCGGGCGAGGATCTCCCGCAGCGCGGGATGTGAACTCTCGGCGATCACCGCCGCCAGGTCGGCGCCGGTCGGGTCGGTCCCGAACAGCGCCTCCGCCGACGGGGTCGCGTACCGGATGGTGCTGTTCGGGTTGACGATCAGGATCACGTCCGCGGCACTCTGGATCAGCGTCCGGAACCAGGCCTCACCCTCGGCCCGGCTCACCTCGGCGGTCAGCGCGATCCGTTCCAGGACCACGGCGATCTGCGAACCGAGAGTCTCGAACGCGGGCCGCAGCAGCCGCAGCACCCGGTCCGGGGCGACGACCGCCAGCCGGACCACCCGGTCACCGGGCAGCGGGTGGGAGGCGTAGAGGACGTTCAGATATCCGCCGGACCGCAGCCCCTCCGGCAGCTCCGACGTGGCGATCACCCGGATCGCCGACCGGGCCTGACCGTGCGCCTTCACCGGCTCCGGCAGGTGCACGTGGAACGGCTGACCGGGCGGGATCAGCCGGCCGATGCCGTCGCTGACCGCCTGGAAGACCTCACGCTCGGTGGTTGTCGCGAACAGCAGCGCGCTGGCCTCCCGCAGCGCCCGCTCCACACTGCTGGCCTGCCGCTGCGACCGGGCCAGATCCGCCACCCGGGCCAGCACCAGCAGGAACATCAGCGCGGCGGCACCGGCGATCACCGGGGCGTCGACCACCCCGCCACGCTCGATCTCCACCTCGCGGCCCTGGGCGTACTCCAGCGCCAGGACGACCGGCGCGATCAGGGCGGCCGAGCTCAACCAGAACAGCCGATGGTTGTCCATGTCCGGGTCGGCGCCCTGCACCGGCTCGGACAGCGTCCGCATTCCCGGGCGCAACGCCGCGAAAGCCATCGCCGCATAGAAGACGATCCAGCCCAGGTCGACCGGGCCACCCAGGTCCCACGCGTTGTTCAGCTGCGACTGCCCGTAGAAGACGTCGGACACCAGCAGGCCCACCATCGCCACCCCGAGCGGGACGACAGCACCCAGGCTCCGGCCCGACCCGGTGAACATCCGCAGGATCACGGCCAGCACCAGCACGTCACCGAGCGGGTAACCGATCGAGACGACCTTCTCCAGCATCGACAGGTGCTCGGCGCGGGCGAACGGGGCGATCCAGTACACCCAGGCCAGCAGGCCCAGGCCGACCGTCGGGACCAGCGCGTCCAGCAGTGCCGTCCGGTTCGCGCCACCACCGTTGCGGGCCCGGATCAGCATCAGCAGACCGGCCGTCAACAGCGGGTACACCATCAGATAGAAGAAGTCCGCCAGCCCCGGGAAGCCGGGCTGCCCACCCTGCAACAGCACCAGGTTGTACCAGCTGTCACCGGTGGTGAAGCATGCGATGGCGAGGCTGATCAGGAACCACGGCAGCTTCCGGGCCGGCTTGTGCAGCCACACACCGACCAGGATCGCGACCGCGCTGGAGTAGCCAAGGGCGGCCCAGCTGTAGAGATGCGCGTCCGGGAAGGCGTAGTAGACGCAGGTGATGATCAGCGTCCAGACGCCGAAGCATGCTCGCACCCATCGCGTCGACAATGCGGACTCCGTTCACCGGGCGGACTGGTTGCGAACCGATGTATCGGAGCCGCCGCCGGTGACCTGAGAAGAAGTGATCTGCTACCCAGCCATCGCATCCACCAGCCGACGGGCGGAACCGGCCAGGTTCCACCGTTCGGCCAGGGCCAGCAGGCCGTCGGCATCCTTCGGGGCAGACGGCAGCACCGGGTCGAAATCCGGCAGCGGCACATCGGTGGCCACCTTGCAGACCGGCAGCGCCCGGGCCAGATAGTCCCGGGACACGTCCAGCTTCGTCCGGACCCCCGGTGCGAACCCGGCCTCCGGATCGTCGAGCGCGGCCAGGATCTGCTCCACCCCGCCGTACCGCTCGATCAGGCGGGCCGCGGTCTTCTCACCCACCCCGGCCACCCCCGGCAGCCCGTCCGACGGGTCCCCGCGCATCGCGGCGAAATCCGCGTACCAGCGGGCCGGCACACCGTACTTCGCCTGCACCAGTGCCTCGTCGGCGTCCTCCAGCTTCGCCACACCCCGCCCGCAGTACAACAACCGGGTCCCGCGGGCGTCGTCGACCAGCTGGAACAGGTCCCGGTCGCCGGAGACCACCTCCACCGGCGCCGGCTGGCCCACGGCGAGCGTGCCCAGCACGTCGTCGGCCTCGTAACCGGGCACCCCGAACGCCGGGATGCCGATCGCCGCCAAGACCTCCAACAGCACCGGCACCTGCTTCTCCAGCGACGCCGGCACCTCCTCGACGTCACCGTGCGCCACCCGGTGCTGCTTGTACGACGGGACCAGCTCCACCCGCCACGCCGGGCGCCAGTCCGCGTCCAGTGCACAGACCAGCCGGTCCGGGCGGCGGGTGCGGATCAGCTGCGCCAGCATGTCGAGGAACCCGCGGATCGCGTTCACCGGCTCGCCGGCATCGGTCTGCGCGGCCTTCTCCGGAATCCCGTGGAAGGCACGGAAGTACAGGCTCGGGGCGTCAACTGCCAGCAGTGGTCGGCTCACCGTCCCACCTTAATGGTCCGGCCGATTCCGATTCGAACTGATCCGTTCGGGTACGTCTCCGTCGATCGAGCTTCCCGGCGGCTTCGGATATTTCGCCGTCAAAAGGAGTATTTCGGGGTCTGACGGGGTAATCAGGTTTGTACCGGAGCATTGGTTCGCTTCCTCTGCTCCGGGGCTAGTTTCGCACCGGAGCAGAGGAGAATCAGATGAGCGCCGTCGCCAACCCGGCCACCGTTGCGGAATGCCTGCGGATGGGTGCCGGATTCTCGCAGGGAGACCGCAACTGGATCGAGGAACAGCTCGGCACCCTGGACACCCGGCTCGCCTC
>DATMVU010000845.1:0-12902 GCA_035562875.1 Actinoplanes sp.
GGAGAAGAAACCGGAGATGTAGGTCTGCCGCTTCGGATAGTCGAAGTAGTTCTCGTCGCGGACGTTGTCGACCAGGGTGACGGTCCGGTTTCCGGCCCCGGTGAAGTCCCCCGGCAGCCCGGCGTTGGTGCCGTTGCGATCCGGCGGCGTGCTGAAGGCCGCGGTCTCCTTGGGATAGATGGTCTTGTCGAACTCGTGCATCAGGCCGGTGACCTGGGCGTCGGTGATCTCGGTGACGGACGTGCCCCGGCAGTCGCCCTCCGGGAAGGCGATGTCCTTCGCGACCCAGACCTCGATGTGCTCGCCGATCCCGCGGAGCGTGTAGTCCTTCCGGTACACGTCGTCGTCGATCATGTTGAGGCCGACCCAGCTGCGGACGGTGCCGATCTCCGGTGTCTCGATCGCGCGCCGTCCGCTGGGTTGGGAGGGGTGAGCGAGAGAGGGGAACGGATCACCGTCGAGGGTGAATTCCTTGGTCCTCCAGTCGTCGGACTGCTGCTCCCACGGCCACTCGCTGTCGAGCGAGGTCGTGGAGACCGACGGGTGCTGCTGGGGAATGCTCGGTGGCGCGGCCGGCGCCGGGCCAGCGAACAATGGGATGGAAGTGGTTATTGCCGCGAAGCTAGCAAATAGGGTACGCGTCACGTCTCGGGACGCTACCTCTGATCACCGGATCGTGACGCCAACACCAGCCGTTGAGGATCAGGAAACCTCCCGGCGGAGCACACGAACCGTCCCGAGAACCAGTGGGATCAGTACCCAGACGCCGACGGATGCCGCCAGCCGCGCCCACTCACCCGATGTCATGTCCGGCTCGGCGAGCGCCAACGACGTCGTGTTGAGATCCAGCCAGGCGGCCACGTCCCGCAGGCCGCTGATGGTCCCGCCGAGGATCGTCCAGACCGTGGGGAGAGCGAAGAAGATGACGATCGCCAGCGGAGTGTTCAGGAGCAGGGCCCCGAATCCGATACCCATCAGCACGAAGATCATCTGGCTCAGCAGACTCTGCCAGGTCAGGGAGGAGTCCACCGTCCAGGTGCCGTCACCGCCGGTCGCGATGGCCAGCATGTTGGCCCCAGCGGCCCAGATCGCTGTCACGGCCGTCGAACCGATCGCGATCAGGACACCCGCCGCAACCTTCGCCGCGAGGACCCGCCCCCGGGCCGGGACCAGGGTGAACGTCGCCAGCGCGGTCCGCTGCGACCACTCGCTCGTCACCGACAGGACGCCGAGCACCGGTAACAGCACCGCCGACGGGACCAGACCGAAACCGAAGAACGCGCCGAAGCTCTGCTCGCCGCCCTCGGCCCAGCCCAGCAGGATCGCCGATGTCGCAACGGTGGCCAGGCCGATAACGATCAGGAGCCACGTGCCGGCCCGAGTGTCGGCGAGTTTGCGCAGCTCGACGAGGGTCAGCCGGGTCAGCGGGACCGGTGCTGCGGCAGCCGCGGGCAGGCCGGCCGGCAGGGTTGAGGCGGGCGTGGTCGTGGTCATCGGGCGACTCCCTCGAGGTCGGAACCGGACGTCAGGCGGAGGAACATCTCTTCGAGGCCACCGGCACCGGCCGGCCGTAGCTCCAGCAGCACCACCCCGGCCGCGGCAGCCGCCTGACCGATGGTCTGCGGGTCTGCCGGCACCAGCACACTGCCGTCGGACGACGGTGTCCCGACCAGCCCCATACGCTGCAGCAGTGCCTCCAGCGCGGCCGGATCGGTCGTCCGCACCAACGTCCCGGCGGCGCCCAGCAACTGCTCCTTGTCACCCTGGGTGAGGATCCGCCCGTTACCGATCACGATCAGCCGGTCGGCGATCACCTCCACCTCCCGCAGCAGGTGGGAGGAGAGCAGGACCGTGCCGCCCCGATCGGCGAAATCCCGCAGCAACCCGCGCATCCAGTGGATGCCCTCCGGATCCAGACCGTTCGCCGGTTCGTCCAGGATCAAAACCGAGGGATCACCGATCATTGCGTACGCCAATCCGAGGCGCTGTCGCATCCCCAGCGAATACGCCCGCACCCTCCGTTTCGGTGCCGCACCGGTCAGCCCCACCCGGGCCAGCCGGTCGGGAACCCGTGCCGTGTCCAGGCCCATCGTCATCGCGGCCAGGGACAGCACCTCCCGCCCGGTGCGCCCGGCGTGCTGGGCAGACGCGTCGAGTAGCACACCGACGTGCCGGCCCGGATTGCCGAGACGCTGGTACGTCACTCCGCCCACTGTCGCCCGCCCGGACGTCGGCGGTGTGAGCCCGCAGATCATCCGCATCGTGGTGGATTTGCCGGCCCCGTTGGGCCCGAGGAAACCCGTGACCGAACCCGGCTCACAGGTGAACGACACATCGTCGACGGCGCGCTGGGCACCGTACGTTTTGGTGAGGTTCTCGACCGTAATCATGGGTTCAGCGTGCGGTCCGCGGGACGCCCGCCGCTTCGGCCATCGGTCGATGTCCACAAACCTTTGTCTACTCCAGAACCCCTACTTTGGTAGCTACCGTGCCCCGTGCGGCCGCCCGTAAAGTCGCGTCATGGGGACCTCGTTGCCGGAATACCGCTGGCTGTGGCCGTCCGCGCTGGCCGCGGACCCGGCCGGGCCGCTGCCCGCGCGGCGGTCCACCCGCGACTGGATCGTGGACACCGTCTGCTTCGGGCTCGCGATCACCTTCACCATCCTGATGACGAAGGATCTGCTGTCCGGCGGCACCCCGACGATGGCGGCCGAGTGGGCGGACAGCCCGGCGTGGTTGACCGTCACCGACGGAGTGGCCAGCGTGATCGCCTCGATCGGGCTGTGGTGGCGCCGCCGGTTCCTGACGCCCCTCGCGCTCTACCTGGGCGTGTTGTCGTACTTCTCGCTCGCCAGCGGCATAGCCCTGCTGATCGTCGTCTTCACCGTGGCCGTGCACCGCCGGTTCGCGGTGCTCGCCATCTATGTGGTCTTCGTCGGGGTCGGGTGCGTGGCCTTCTCGGTGCTGCGGCCCGAGTCCAACGCCGGCATGTGGGAGACGTTCTGGTGGGGCATGGTCCTGGTGGTCATCTCGGCGCTCTGGGGCATGCAGGTCCGCGCCCGGCGGCAGCTGATCGTCTCCTGGCGTGACCGGGCCGAGCGGGCCGAAGCCGAGCAGCGGCTACGGATCGCCCAGGCACGCGTTCTGGAACGCACCCGGATCGCCCGCGAGATGCACGACGTCCTCGCTCACCGGATCTCCCTGCTCAGCCTGCACGCCGGGGCGCTGGAGTTCCGTCCCGGCGCGCCAGCCGAGGAGATCGCCGGGGCGGCCTCGGTGGTCCGGGCCAGTGCCCACCAGGCCCTGCAGGATCTACGGGTGGTGATCAGTGTGTTGCGTACCGGCCAGCCGGAGGACGAGGACAGTCCGGAACGACCGCAGCCCACCCTCAGCGCTCTTCCCGCGCTGGCCGAGGAGTCCCGCGCGGCCGGGATGCGGGTGCGGTTGGACATCGCCTCCGACCCGGAGACCGTGCCGTCGGCGACCGGCCGTGCCGCATACCGGATCGTTCAGGAAGCCCTGACCAACGCCCGTAAACACGCGCCCGGAGCGGCTGTGCGAGTCGGAGTCAGTGGGGCGGCCGGTGCCGGGCTGTCCCTCGAGATCCGCAACCCGATGCCGGTGACGGTGCCGGTCGCGACGATTCCCGGTACCGGGGTGGGCCTGATCGGTCTCGCCGAGCGGGCGCTGCTCGCCGGTGGCCGGCTGCACCACGGTCACGATGATGACGACTTCGTCCTCAACGCCTGGCTGCCATGGCCGGCGTGAGGATCCTTGCCGTCCCGGGAGGTTCGGGCGCGATCCGACCCTGCGGTTCAGGCCGGAGTTCGAATGGCGCGGGGGTGAGGCTGTCGGGACAAGTATGGCGGGGCCGCGCGCCGGACAGATCCAGGTCGGCCCGTCAGGGCGAGGCAGGGCGGAGACGGAGTCGGGCTAGACAGGGCGGAGACGGAGTCGGGTGAGGCAGGACGATACGTGGGCCGAGTGGCAGGGCGGCGCCGGATGGGGTGGACGGCCGGACGGGGTGGACGGCCGGACGGCGACACGGGGACGGAGGCAAGGGCGGGGGTGGGATCTGGCGGTTGTGATGCGTGCGCGCGGGCTGCCGGGTTGGAGTGGGGAGGGTGAGTGTGGTCGGTTCGGTGGTTGACGGGGTTGACGGTGGGGAGCCGGTGAGTGCGGTTCGGGTGCTCATCGTCGATGACGATCCGCTGGTACGAGCGGGGCTGTCCATGATCCTGTCGGGGGATGAGGAGGTCAGCGTTGTCGGGCAGGCAGCGGACGGGGCCGAGGTTCCGGACGCGGTGGCCCGATGGGAGCCGGATGTCGTTCTGATGGACATCCGCATGCCCAAGGTCGACGGGTTGGTGGCCACCGAAGCGTTGCGGCGGCGACCGGGGGCGCCCGAAGTGCTGGTGCTGACCACGTTCGACGCTGACGAGTTCGTGTTGCGGGCGCTCCGGGCCGGGGCCAGCGGGTTTCTGCTCAAGGACACGCCACCGGGGCAGATCAGGGCCGCGGTACTGAAAGTTGCCAAGGGCGAGGCGATGCTGTCACCCAGCGTCACCCGTCAGTTGATCGCGCACGTGGCGGGCGGGATGCCACCCGACCGTGGGCGGTCCACGGAACTACTGGGACAGCTCAGCGTGCGTGAGCGGGAGGTGGCGCTGGCTGTGGCGCAGGGGCGATCAAATGCGGAGATCTCCACGGAACTGCGCATGTCGGTGGCGACGGTGAAAGCCCACGTTTCCCGGGTTCTCACGAAGCTCGACCTGAACAACCGCGTGCAGGTGGCGCTTCTGGTCCACGACGCGGGCCTGGTGTGACTGAGCAGGGGAGATCGGGTCCGCTGGTACAGAGTGTCGAATGACAACAGACGCCAGCGCTGAGTGAGTAGCGGCGGTGGAGATCTGCTGCTGGCGGGTCGGCGGGCTACCGGCCGGCGAGATTTCCGGCCGAGAACAGCTGGTGACTGCTGTCTGCGTGAGGGGTGGACCGGGTGCGCGGGTGCGGTCTGAGGAGTGATGGCGCGGTGCTGTGAGGCGGGCTGTTCGAGCAGGCCGGGGCTACTCGAATAGGGAGTGGTCGCGGTTGGGGGAGGTGCGGGATCGTGCTCGGCGGCGGATCTGGATGACCACGATGTCGATGAGTGCGGCTACCGCCCAGGCGGCCAGGAGCCAGCCGGGGACGGTCCAGCCGGCGCGGAACAGCAGCGCTGACAGGACCGTGCAGATCACCAGGCCGAAGGCGGCGAGGGCCAGCCGTAGGTTGAGCGGGGTGTACGGCTCCTCGACTGTGCCGCGGCGGCCTTGGGGCTGAGGTCCGAGTGGCATCCGGGAAAAATACCCCAGACCTGAACGGGTGAAACTCCGGGATCCGGTTGCGAGAAACCGGCAGCACGCGGAAAGCGGAGAGCGGTGACAACTCGGCTGTGGCGGAATCGGGACGTGCCGGATAGGCCGGGAGGCTAGCCGTTGGCGGGATAGGACGTGTGAGGTAGGCCGGGAGGCTGACCGTTGGCGGGGTCGGGGTCGGGGTCGGGGCGGCGGCGAGGCCGGGTGACCTGCCGGTGACGGTGCAGAGGAAATTCTCGGCCGGGTGGTCGAGGGTGTGAGCATTGGAGATCGTTTCCGGGTTGGTTTCGGGTTGTCCAGGAAAGATCTTCGGGAAAACGAAACAAGATCGACGTTCTGCTATGTCGATCATCCGAGTCAAAGGTCATTATGGAGTCGGTCTAGATTCTCTGCTGGAATTCACGGGAGGCGCCATGTCCCAGCCGGAGCGGAAGCTCGGCACGTGGCCGATCTTCGTCATTGCGGTCTCAGCCATGACCCCACTCACCGTCGTGGCCGGGGCCCTGCCCCTGGGATACGGCCAGGTCGGTGAGAAGGGTATCCCGGTGGCGTACATGCTGGTCGCCGCCGTTCTAGGAGTGTTCGCGGTCGGGCTCGCGGCGATGGCCCGGCACGTTCCCAACAGCGGTGCCTTCTACGCGTACGCCTCGATCGGGCTCTCCCGGCCCCTCGGTGTGGGCACCGCCTTCGTCGCACTGCTCGCCTACAACGCCATGCAGATCGGTCTCTACGGGGCTTTCGGGGTGGCCGCCCACCACGCTCTGGCGATCTTCGGGATCGAGATTTCGTGGATCATCCTGGCATTGGTGGGCTGGGCCCTGATCGGGCTTCTCGGACAATTGGATATTGATCTCAATGCGCGGATCCTGACCGTTCTGGTCTGCGCGGAAGTGCTCATTGTGCTGATCTTCGACGCGGTCATGATCGGTAACCCGGCCGGCGGCACCGTCTCATTCGAAACGCTCAACCCCGCCCTGATCGCCAGCGCGGGCGGAGTGTCCCTGCTGGTCGCCGCGATTGCGGGCATGGTGGGTTTCGAGGCGCCGCTGGTGTACGCCGCGGAAGCTCGTGATCCCCGCCGGACCATCGCCCGGGCCATCGGGTTCACACTTCTCGTCGCCGCGTTCCTCTACGGCGGGACCGCCTGGGCGATGTCGGTCGTGGCCGGGCCCGACCAGATCGTCGCGGTCGCCGCGGACCACCTCGACGACCTGTTCTTCTTCCTCCCCGAACCCTACCTCTCCTCGGTGATCATCGATCTGGGCCGGATCTTCTTCGCCACCAGCCTGTTCGCCGCGATGCTCGCCTTCCACCACACCGTCGCGCGGTACGTGCTGACCGTCGCCCGGGAAGGTGTGCTCCCGCCGGCGCTGGCCGTCACCCGGCAGGGCGTGCCGATCGCCGCCTCCCTGGCACAGTCCGCACTCGCCGTGGTGGCGCTCGTCATCTTCGCGATCGGTGCGTGGAACCCGACCACCGACCTGTTCTTCTTCGGTACCGTCTCCGGCGGCCTCGGCGTACTGATCCTGATGACGATCGCCTCGGTTGCGGTGGTCCGGTTCTTCCGCCGCCACCCGAGTTCGGAGATCAGATGGCGGCGTGCGGTCGCCCCGTGGATCTCCACCGTCTTCCTCTGGCTCGTACTGCTGATCACCGTGGCGTTCTTCGGTGACCTGCTCGGCAGCGACAACCCCGCCAAGATCTGGTCACCGATCGTGTCCTTCCTGCTGGTGTTGATCATCGGCATCGTCTGGGGCAAAAGACTGAGGACGACCAGGCCTGAGGTGTACGCGGTGATCGGTACCGGTCACCCGCCCTTGGCCCAGGGAGAAGCCGCCCCACCCACAGTCCTCGACGCGGACCCGCTTCCGGCGGCCTCGGCGCCACAGGCGGCCGGTCGGCCCGCGCAGCCTGGCGACAAGCCCGCCCCGGACGAAGCAACCACCGGACAACCCGTGGACGAAGCAGAACCGGCCGGAAACCGGATTGCGGAGGCGCTGGAGAAGCCAGGTCCGGGTGAGCTACGAAGCGGGGAAGCCGGCGATCAGAGCGCGACGGCCGAGCCTAAGGACGCGACTGCTGGGCCGGTGGGTGTGACGGCTGATCCTGGTGGTGGGACTGCTGGGCCGGAGGGCAGGACGGCCGATCCTGGTGGTGGAACTGCTGGGCCGGAGAGCCAGACGGCCGAGTCGGCGGGTGGGACGCCGTCGGTGATAGCCGACCAGCCTACGGGTCCGGCAGCCGGGAGCGGGGACGTGCCGGCTGAGGGTGAGGCAGGGGTGAAACCCAGACCGTCGCCCCGGCCGCGGACCTCCCGGCCACGAAAGGCGGCTGCCGGTGGCGCGGCTGCGGGGGCGACAGCAGGAGGAACAGCTGGGGGGATGTCAACCGGTCCCGTGACGGAGAGAAACGAAGGCCCGGCAGCAGAGCCAAGCACTGGAGAAGGACCGGTTGCCCAAGAGGGAACAGCGGCCGAGCCGGCCGGATCAGGCGGATCGGGTGGGGCCGGTGCGGGCCGCCGGACGCCGTCTCCGCGGAAACGGGCTTCGGCGGGGCAGGGCCGGAAGGCGAGCGAGTCGCCGGTGCCCGGTGCGGTCAACGGGACGCCCGGTGCGGTCAACGGAACGCCGGGTGCCGTGTCCCGGGTTTCCCGCGCGAGGCCGGCCGCGAACGAGACCGGGCAGGCTGGAGACGGTTCGCCAGGGGGCGGCGGTGGGCGGGCTGGAGACGGTTCGCCAGGGGAGGGCGGTGGGCAGACCGGAGACGGTTCGCCGGGGAACGGCGGCGGGCAGGCCCGGAGTGATTCGCCGGACGCTGGCAGGAGTGGTACCCGAGGGCGGACACCGAGGCCGAGATCACCCCGGGCGCCGGAGCAGCCGCCCGTGTCGGATCCCGAGTCCCCCGACGACGCCCGCTGACAGGTGACGGTGGGTGGTTACCCGTACCCGAGGAAGGGGTCGCTGAGTGGCGACCCCTTCGCTGTTGTCGGGTCAGGGCTGGGAGTGTTCGTCCTTGGCGGAGGCTCGGAGGCTTCCGGGGTGGGCCTTGAGGGACGGGTCCTTGCTGGATTTGATCAGGCTGGCGACGGTGGTGATGATCAGGATGCCGATGATGACGCCGAGTGAGATCGGGGTGGAGACTTCGGGGACCGCTTCACTGATGTCCTTGTGGGCCCAGTGCAGGATCAGTTTGACGCCGATGAAGGCCAGGATGATCGACAAGCCCGTCGACAGGTAGACGAGGCGGTCGAGTAGGCCCTTGACCAGGAAGAACAGGGCTCGCAGGCCGAGCAGTGCGAAGGCGTTGGCGACGAAGACGATGTAGGCCTGGTCGGTGACGCCGAAGACTGCGGGAATCGAGTCGAGGGCGAAGAGCAGGTCGGTGCCGCCGATCGCCAGCAACGTCAGGAACAGCGGTGTGACCATGCGCTTGCCGTCGACCCGGGTGACCAGCTTGCCCTCGACGAAGTCGTCGGTGACGGGCAGGAAGCGGCGGGCTGCCTTGACCAGCGCGTTCTCGTCGACGTCGGGATCCTCGTCGCGGTGCCGGAACAACTGCACCGCGGTGTAGAGCAGGATCCCGCCGAAGACCAGGAACATGAACGAGAAGGCGTTGAGCAGGGCGGCACCGAGCGCGATGAAGATGACCCGCAGCACCAGCGCGATGATGATGCCGAAGGTGAGTACCTCCTGCTGGTACCGCGCCGGCACGGCGAAGGTCGTCATGATGATGACGAACACGAAGAGATTGTCGACGGACAGGCTCTTCTCGACGATGTACCCGGCGAAGTACTCGGTGCCGTAATCCCAACCGGCGAAGCTCGCGAAGACCACTCCGAAGACGATCGCGACGGCGATGTAGAAGATTGACCAGGCGGCGGCTTCCTTGAAGCCGACGACATGTGGACGGAGCACCCCGAGAGTCAAATCGAGGGCGAGCAGGGCGACGATGACCCCGATGGTCACGATCCACCCGAGCGCGGAGACCTCTAGCATGATTCACAGGATCCCCAAAGATTCTGCAAACATGCTGGGAAACGCGGATCACGCTGCCAGAAAAGACCTCTTCGCCAGTCCCATCCAGAAGCCGTCGATGGGCTGATCGGGCGCTTTCGACGGGTTCTCCGAGGCGCCGAGTGTGAGAAACATCGGCGCGAAGTGCTCGATGGTCGGGTGCGCGTACGGCATGCCCGGAGCCCGGTCGCGGAAGTCGGCCAGCTCGTCGACGGCACCACGGGCGAGGGTTTCGGCGGCCCACGCGTCGAATTCGCGGGACCAGCCGGGCGCTGCCGCCTCGGGACGCCAGTCACGCAGGAACGGCAGCCCGTGGGTGGTGAACCCGGAGCCGATGATCAGTACGCCCTCGTCGCGCAGCGGGGCCAGCCGGCGGCCGAGGTCGAGCAGCTCGTCGGGTTCGAGGGTGGGCAGCGACATCTGCAGGACCGGGATGTCGGCGTCCGGGTACATGACCGTCAGGGGGACGTAGGCGCCGTGGTCGAGGCCCCGGTTGGTCTGCGCGACGGTCTGGTGGTCCGGCATCAGAGCGGCGACCTGGGAGGCGAGAACCGGGGCACCTGGCGCCTGGTACTGGACTTCATAATATTTCTGGGCAAATCCGCCGAAGTCATACACCAGCGGGACAGTCGTAGTCGCGCCGAGCATGAGCGGGGCGGACTCCCAGTGGGCCGAGGCGACCAGGATCGCTTTCGGTCGCGGGAGGCTGGCGGCCAACTGCTGGAGCTGCTCGACCCAGACCGGACTGTCGACCAGGGGCGGGGCGCCGTGGCTGAGGAAGAGGGCGGGCATCCGCATGGTGACCTCCGTTGAAGCTTCAACTATTTGATCCCGACAGTACGCCGATTTACTTGCTGGCGCAACTAAACCCGGTATTGACGGCCGGAGCCGGCGCGTCATTACCTGGAAACACACTGTCAGCGGTGGAGGGGTGGGGATGAACCCTCTGGTTCGGCCGTTCGAACTGCAGATCCGTGCGCAGGGCACCGGGCTGCGTGTGGTGCGGCTCGCCGTCGGTGGGCGGGTCCGGTTCCCCACCGGCACGGACGAGGTGCTGGTCCTGCCGCTGACCGGGGGTTGCGACGTGGCCTGCGACGACGAGCGGATGACCCTGACCGGGCGGCGATCGGTCTTCTCCCGGGTCACCGACTTCGCCTACCTGCCGCGCGGCACCACCGTCACCCTGCGCGCACCGAACGGCGGGCGGTTCGCGCTCCCGGCCGCCCGAGCCGGCCGGGACCTGCCGTTCCGCTACGGCGCGGCGGAGGACGTGCCGGTCGAGGTGAGCGGTTACCAGGTCAACAACCTGTGCACGCCGGGCTCCTTCGAAACCGGCCGCCTGATCGCCCGCGAGATCCTGATCCCAGAGGGAACGACGGCCGGGGGAACGACGGTCGGGGGAACGGCGACCGGAGGAACGGCGACCGGAGGAACGGCGGCCGGGGAGACGGCGGCCGGGCAGACGGCGACCGGGGGAACGACGGGTGAGGGGATGGCGGAGGACGGCGACGGGCGAGCCGGCGAGGAGGTCCGGTATTTCGAGGTGGCCGGGGGGAACGGATGCGGGTACCAGTGGGTGTCCGGGCGCCGGATCGAAGTCCGCACCGGCGACGTGATGCTGATCCCGCCGGGCGGGCCCGGCCCGTCGAGCGCGGTCCCCGGCCACGACCTGTACCACCTGACCGTGTCGATGTCGGAAACCCGATGACTGCGGCGCGAGAGAGAAGGCGTGCGTGAAGCAGCGTCTCACCGTCGGGCAGGCGGTGGTGCGGTTCCTGGCCGGTCAGTGGACCGAGCGGGACGGTGTCGAGCAGCGGGCGATCACCGGTTTCGTCGGCATCTTCGGGCACGGCAACGTGGCCGGAATCGGTCAGGCCCTATTGCAGGCGCAGCGCACCGGGACACCCGACATGCCGTACCGGCTGGCCCGTAACGAGCAGGCGATGGTGCACACCGCGGCCGGCTACGCGCGGATGCGCAACCGGTTGTCCACGATGGCGTGCACCGCCTCGATCGGGCCCGGGTCGACGAACATGCTGACCGGTGCGGCCCTGGCCACCGTCAACCGGCTGCCGGTGCTGCTGCTGCCGTCGGACGTCTTCGCCGGCCGGGTCGCCGCCCCGGTGCTCCAGGAGCTGGAGGATCCGCGTGCCGGTGACGTGTCGGTCAACGACGCCTTCCGGCCGCTGTCCCGGTTCTTCGACCGTATCTGGCGGCCCGAGCAGCTCCCGCAGGCGCTGCTCGGTGCGATGCGGGTGCTGACCGACCCGGCGGAGACCGGAGCGGTCACCGTCTGCCTGCCCCAGGACGTGCAGGCGGAGGCGTACGAGTTTCCGGACGAGTTGTTCGCCAAGCGCGTGTGGCACATCCCCCGGCACACCCCCGACCAGTTCGCCGTGGAACGCGCCGCAGCGGTGATCCGGAGTGCGCAGCGGCCCCTGATCGTCGCCGGCGGGGGAGTGATCTACTCGGAGGCGTCCGCCGCCCTGGACCGGTTCGCCCGGGAGACGGGTATCCCGGTCGCCGACACCCAGGCCGGTAAGGGTGCCCTGAGCTGGGATCATCCGAACGTGGTCGGGGGGATCGGCGCGACCGGCAGCCCGGTGGCCAACCGGCTGGCCCGGGCCGCCGACGTGGTGATCGGGGTCGGTACCCGCTACAGCGACTTCACCACCGCCTCCCGCAGTGCCTTCGGTCATCCGGACGTCCGGTTCGTCAATCTGAACGTGACCGGGTTCGATGCCGGGAAACTGTCCGCCCTGCCGCTCGTCGGTGACGCCCGCGCCGGGCTGAACGCGCTGCTGCCGGCCCTGCACGGGAAGCGTTTCCCGAACGGCTTCCGGGCCGAGGTGACGGCGTGGAACGTGACAGTCGATCGGGCGTACCGAGGCAAGGGTATCGACGGTGACCGGCCCACCCAGGCCGAGATCATCGGGGTGGTGAACGAGGCGTGTGGAGCACGTGACGTCGTGGTGCAGGCGGCCGGTAGCCTGCCCGGCGACCTGCAGCGACTGTGGCGGGCCCGGGATCCCAAGCAATACCACGTGGAGTACGGCTACTCCTGCATGGGATTCGAGATCGCCGGTGCCCTCGGGATCAAGCTGGCCGAACCGGGCCGGGAGGTGTTCGCGCTGGTCGGTGACGGGTCGTACCTGATGATGGCGCAGGAGATCGCCACCGCCGTCGCGGAGCAGGTGAAACTGATCGTGATCATCGTGCAGAACCACGGGTTCGCGTCCATCGGCGGTCTCTCCGAGCAGGTCGGTTCGCAGCGGTTCGGCACCGAGTACCGCTACCGGAACCCGCGCAGCGGCGACTACGACGGCGCCCGCCTGCCGATCGACCTGGCCGCCAACGCGGAGAGCCTGGGTGCCGTGGTGATCCGCTGCCGGACCGTCGACGACCTGGTCGAAGGGCTGAAGAACGCGCGGGAGGCGGACCGGCTGACGGTGCTGCACGTGGACGCCGACCCGGAACCGTCGGCGCCCTCGTCGGAATCCTGGTGGGACGTGCCGGTGGCCGAGGTCGCGACCCT
>DATMVU010000846.1:0-10848 GCA_035562875.1 Actinoplanes sp.
GCCCGCCCCAGGTGTGCCTTCGCGGCCCGGCCGTCCAGCTGCGCCCGCGGGATCAGCGCGGCCACCGCCGAGTCCACCGCCTCGTTGAACTCGTCCGGATCGTCGAGAACACTGTTGAAGTCCGGTAGCGGCTGGAAACTCAGCGGCCGCCCGGTCTCCCGCCGCGGTGTCCACACCACCACCTCGGTTCCGGCCAGATAGTCGGCGGCCCGTTCGGCGTCGCCCGGCTGCCAGGCGCCGGGCTGTTCCGGCCACGGGTCCCCGAGCCGGGCCAGGTCGTTGTTCGGGTCCAGCACGATCGCCGAGACACCCTGGAGTGCGCACTCCTCGACGAGCCGCCGGATCAGTACGGTCTTCCCCGACCCGGAGCCGGCGAAGATCGTCACGTGTTTCCGCAGCGACTCCAGCGCGAGCCGAACCGGCTCCCCGCTCCCGTGATCCCGCCCCAAGATCAGAGCCGGAGCGGTGGAAGGAGGGGTGGAAGGAGCGGCGACCGAGGCGGAGGCCCGGATCGTCGGTGCCTTCGGCGGCTCCACCGGTGTAGCCACCGAATCCGGCACCGCAGCGAACGCCTGCCGGAACACCTCGATCCCCGCGGTGGGCCGCCGTGACATCAGCCATGCGGGCAGATCCACCGCAGCCTCCGCGAGCAGCACCCGCAGCGCCGACATGGTCCGCAGATCCTGTTCGTCCAGCCCCAGCGTGACGGTGTTCTTCGCCTCCAGTTCCCCGATCAGCTGTTGTGTCTTGGCCCCGGTCCACGCCCCGTTGCGCAGCAGGAACAGCCGGCGTTTCGGCACCCGGTACTCGACCCCGGCCGCGGTGACCGCCCGTTTGACCCGGTGCAGTGCGGCCACCCCGTGATGCCGTGCGCTGATCGCCCGGAACGACCAGTGCGCCTGGTCCTCGGTGCTCTCGTCGATGGTCTGCCGCAGCCGCGCGTGCAGGGCGGGTTTCCCGCTCGGTGGCCCGTCCTGCCCGAACGCCTCGTCGGCGACCCCTCGTTCGAGGATCCACGCGGTCAGTCCGGCAGCGATCAGCCCGGGTACGACGGTGTCCTCCCGGTCCGGGTCGAACGGTGTCACCACGTCGGCGGTGTCCCGTAGTTGCCGGAACCGCGCGTCCAGCCGCCCGCTGACATCGTCGGCGATCTCGGTGGGGATGAGCGGCGCGGCGTGCGGTTCGCTGCTCGGCGGCTCGCCGAGTCGCTGCAGTTCGCGCACCTCGTCCTCGACCAGGCAGGTGCGGACGTGCGCGTCGATCTCGATCAGCAGCTGTCGCGGGGTGAACTTGGCGGCGGTGGCGAACGCCTCGGGACGGACCGGCCACGACGGGTATGGCGGTGTGAACCCGATCTGCCCGAACCGGTGGCCGATCCGTTTCTCGGCGATGCTCCGCGCGAGTTCCGGGTCCCGGATCGTCAGCATCTCCCCGGGTTCCCGGAACCGGTCCCGTACCGTGTCGGTGGCCCGGTCCCGGATCAGCGCCCACGACGGCGGAATGCACGCGACAAGCGTCACCGTGCGCCTGGTGCTCTCCCGCAAGGCCATCAGCCCGTGCGCGATCTGTTCCAGGACCAGCAACTGCTCCCAGTCCTCGGTGCCCGCCGGCTCGACCTGTCGTCCGTGGTGCGAGACTGCCGCCGACTGGGAGATCAGGGTGTCGATCTGGTCCAGGGCGATCACCGTGTGCCCGGTCAGCGCGAGCAGTTTGGACAGGTCCCGGACGATCTCCTGGGCGGTCCGCGGCCGTCGGCGCATCCGCCATGCGGCACGCTCGTCCGGCACCGACTCCGGTTCGGAGCTGAAGTAGTTCTCCGCCAGGTCCCGGTGCAGCACGTCGTCGGAGGCGGACAGCACCAGCGCCCGCAGGGTGTCGTCGCATTCCCGCGCGACGAGGCGGTTGAACCCGGCGAGTCCGACGGCGAAGGCGTCGAGCGCCTCCGGGGTCAGGGCGGTGTCTCCCATCGCCGCCCGCCGGGCCGTGCGGGGCGCTCCGACGACCGCGGACAGCCGGCGCAGGAACAGCCGTAGTTGGGTTTCGCCGTCGGGGCCGGTCCGGAACAGGCCTTCCATCATCGAGGCCAGGACGCTGTCCCAGAACCCTTTGGCGTCGAGCAGACTGACCAGGAAGAAGTATCCGCCCTGTTCCTGGACCTGTTGCCGGGCCCAGCCGAGCAGGTGGGTCTTGCCGGATCCGCGGCGGCCCCGCAGCACCAGGCCGATCGGGCTGGCGTCGGTGCTGTTCCGGGCGTCGGCGATGCCCGCCGCGACGGCGTCGACGACACCCGGGTGGAGTCCGTCGACGTGGAACGGGGACGGTCGCCAGACGTCGTCGGGCACCGGCGCCCAGTCGAACCGGAGCGCCGACAGTGCCGCGCGTTCTTCGTTCTTCATCTGACGGTGACGGAGATCAGGCATCAGGCGGTGACGGCGATCAGGTGGGTGTCCTGCCCGCCTACCCGCACGGCGTGGCGGCGGTCCTCGGAGGACAGCGTCTTCTGGTTGGATTCCGGCATCATCTCCACGTCCTCGGCTTGGCTGAGCAGCCGGAAGGCCGCGTCGAGGGCTTCGCCGGGCACATCAGCGAGGGCATCCCGGACTTCGGTGTGCCTGACCCAGTCGCCCGGTTGCGGGGCCAGTGACCGATAAGCCGCCCGAATGCGACCTTCAAGATCATCAACCGGATCAGGTACGGGCCCAGCCGGCTCGGTGGCGAGGGTGAACATCTCCCCGAAGCTCCGGTACGGGTCCCGCACCAGCACCCGCTCCCGGAGCCGGCCGTGCAGGATGGTCAGGGCCGCACCGATCGCCTTACCGCCCCCGTTGAAATTCAGATCCTCGTGCACCCGGACCCAGCCCTTCTCGTCCAGGACATGCACGAATGCCTGCCCCTTTTTCACGGTATGGACGTAACCGAGGGAATTCAGTTTCGTCCGGCTCGGGCCGGTCAACGTGAATCCGAATCGCTTCTGCAATTCCGGGTTCGGCACCTCCCGGGCCTCACACATCAGAATGATGAGAAGTGCGCTCTCCTGGGGAGTCAGGTTGTCAGTCACGCTGCCGTCCTTTCGTCATGATGTGCCGCCGGCTTCGAATGAGCTGCCCGATCTGCGCCGCCACCGCCTGCACGTCGTGCCGCACCTGCGCGTTGGTGAACCGCAGCACGTCGTAGCCGTCGAGTTGCAACAGCACGTCCCGCGCGCGGTCCTGGGCGTACCGGTCCGGCCGGCAGTGTTCCGGCCCGTCCAGCTCGACCATCACGCGTTCGGCGGTCCAGTGCAGGTCGGGCCGGATCACGGTCCGCAGCGGGTCCGGCTGGTAGGTCCCGTTCCACACCCGCCCGTACGCCCACGCCTGCCCGGCCAGCACCGCTTCGAGCGCGGCTTCGGTACTGCTCCGGGGATGCGGCCGCCCGGCCACCGCGGGGCCCGGGAGGGAGGTGAGATCGGTGGAGGGGAGGTGCACGGTGGAAAGCCGGCCGGGCCACTCCCCGGCGAGCCACACCCCGATCCGCCCTCGATCAGCGAGCCACTCGGCGCCCGCCGCCGAGACGTCGTGGGAGAACGAGGCGGGAGGCTGCGAGACGTCGCGGGGGAACGGGGCGGGAGGCGGCGAGGGAAAGGGGATGACCAGCGCTATCCGCGAGCGGTTGAATCCGGCGGCGACGGTCCGGGCCAGCCCGCCGATCCGGATCTCCGGTCGCCGCTGTCCTCGGGCCGGCCGTCCGGTCAGTGCACGTTCGGCCAGGTCGGCGAGGAAGCCGCTGGGCACTCCGACCTCCCGGGCCCGGCGGATCGCCACCGCCCGGATCGCCGCCAGGGACGCCCCGTGCGGCCCGTCGATCCCGTCGGCCTCGGGCAGCCAGCCGGGCAGCAGCCTCCGCGCGGTCAGATCAAGGGCGTCGAGGACGTCCGTGACGAAGCCGGCCACTGTCCCAGAAACGCCGGACGGGGCCAGGAGGACGGGGGCGGGCAGATCGTCGTACCGGCCGGCGATCGCTGTCAGCTCCGCGGCGGTGATCCCGGTCAATCGGACGGCCCGGCCCGCCGGAATGCCGCGCAGCACTGTGATCGTGTCGATCATCAGGCTGATCGGCCCCCTCGCGAATAGCTCGTCGTATTCGCGAACAGACTACGAAGTGGTCAACCGGAAAGCCATACCCGTGTCGTTTCAACGATAGCCGGAATGACTCGTCCGAAGGGTCGGCCAGATTCGCCCGAAAGGTCATTCCGGCAATCGCGGGATCATTTGACCGGGGCGGCCTTGAGGTACGGAGTGGTGGTGCTCAGTGCGGCGAATCCGAGCCGCTGCAGAATCGGCCGGCTCTGATCGGTGGCGTCCACCTGGAGGTACTTGTAGCCCAAGTCGGCAGCGATCCGGGCACGCTCCGCCACCAGAGCCCGATAGATCCCCTTGCCCCGCCACCCGGGCACGGTCCCGCCACCCCACAGCCCGACGAAGTCGGTGCCCGGGTAGACGTCCATCCGGGCACCGGACACCGGCTCGTCCCCGGCCAGCGCGACGAACGGGTGGGCGTTCTCCGGATCGTCGGCCAGCTGTTTGAGTACCCGGTGCCGCAGCCAGTCCGCATTCTCGCCGAACGCACGTTCACTGGCCTGCGCCATCAACTCGACCCCGGCCGCGTCGGTGACCCGCTCCACACGTACCCCAGGGGGAAGATCGGTCGACAACCGTAGGTCGGCGACGGCCCCGACCATCAGCGTCTCCCGCTCCTCGGCGGCGAAGCCCGCCGCGATCAGCCGGTCACCCAGGTCGGCCGGCCGGTCGTGGCCGTAGAGTTTCCACTCGAATCCGACTCCGCGTTCGCCGAAGAACCGCACCTGGTCGTCGATCGCCTCGTCCGCGGTGGTCTCGTCGAGATCCGACCAGACGACGGCGTTCCAGTCGAGTTCGTCGGCGCCCACGTGCCGCAGCACCGCGCCGTCCAGTCGCATCCCGGTCGACGGCCCCTCGGCCCGGGAGTCCCGCCGCATCTGCCGGTCGAACAGCGCCAGCACCTCATCATGATTCACACCCAACCTCAGCACCCGCGCGGGCGTACCGGCAACGCATTATCGTGCCCGGGTGACCAAGGATCCCGCCGCCATCGCCGCCACCCTGACCACCCTCGACGACCTCGCCCAGGTCAGCCGGTGGCTCGACGGCGGCGACGTCCGGTTCGCCGTGGATCTCGGGCTCGAACTGTGGCGGCGTCACGGCGACGACCAGGTGCCGCCGTGGCAGTTCGGCAGCCTCTTCGACGGCATCCTGCGCCGGCTCGCGCTGCGCCCGGGGCCGGTGACCGAGACCGCGGCCTTCTTCAGCACCGTCGCCCGGGGACGCCGGGCCCGGTACGTCGCCTCCCTGCTCGCCACCGAACACAGCGCCTCCGAGTTGCGGGCGCTCGCCGGTAACGCCGAGCTGAGCGCCTGCCTGTCCCAGGAGCTGCCGCTGCGCGCCTACGTGCCGGGGCGGATGTGGGCCCGGCCGCCGCATCCGCTGGCCTGGTTGTCGCTGCGGCTGACATCGATGGAGCAGTGGCCGAACATGCCGCGCCACGACCTCCGGGGCACGGGGACAGTGCACTCGAGGGTGGTGGCGACGCCGATTCCGGCCGGTGGTCCGCTGCCGTCGTGGCGGGAGGAGGCGGACACCGGGGACATCGCGGCGGCGGTGTCCAACTGGTGCACCGCCTCCAACGGCCGGGCGGCGACCCGGGTCGTGGTCTTCGATCAGCCGGTGACCCCAGCCGCGCTGCCCGGCATCGAAGGCCTGACCGGCACCGAGGGGTTCGGCGTGTGCTCCCTCGCCGACGCCTGGCACCAGTTGTTCGAGGCGGCGTCGCTGGGTGGCGCGTACTCCCGGGGTGAGTTCGGCGCTTACGGCCGGCTGGCCGCCTGGCGTTCGGTGGCCGCCCTGACCGGCGCTCCGCGGGATGCCACCTTCCGCGAGGTGGTGGCGCTGGCCGAGGCCGGCACGTGGATCTGGTTCGGTGGCGCCACCGACTGGTTCGCCGGGGACGGCTGGGACCTCGGCGTCGCGGTGCTCTCCGCCGACGGCCGCCGCCTGGCGGTCCTGGCCGCAACCGACACCGACTGAGAAAGCCGATCCGGCTGAGAAAGCCGACCTGACTGAGGAAACCGACCCGGCTGAGGAAACCGATCCGACTGAGAAGGCCGACTGAGAAAAGCCGCCGGAAAGCGAGCCCATCCCCTCACCTGGCCGGGACCACGGCCGATCGTTGCAGGTGTGCAAGACATCCACGATCTGATGGGACGGCGCGCCGTCACTACCGTCTTCCAGCCGCTGATCGACATCGCCACCGGTGCGCTCGTCGGTTACGAGGCGCTGACCCGCGGCCCGGCCGGCACTTTGTGGGAGTCACCGGTCGCGTTGTTCGAGGCGGCCCGGGCGGCGGGCCGGGAAGCGGAGCTGGATTGGATCTGCCGGGCCGCGGCCTACCGGGTCGCCCTGGACTCCGGCTTCGACCGGCGGCTCACCCTGTTCGTCAACATGGAGCCGACCGCCTGGCGGATCGCCTGCCCACCCGATCTTGTTCCGGTCGTCGCGCAGGCCCGGCAACGGCTGCGAGTGGTCACCGAGATGACCGAACGGGCCCTGGCCGACGACCCGGCCGCGGTGCTGTCGGCGGCCGCACACTGCCGGGAGGCCGGCTGGGGAGTGGCCCTGGACGACGTCGGCGCCGACCCGATGTCCCTCGCGCTGATGCCGTTCATCCAGCCGGACGTGGTGAAACTCGACATGGCGCTGCTGCGTGCCCCGGACGATCCGCACACCGCCCGGGTGGTCGCGGCGGTCTACGCCTACGCCGAGTCGACGGGAGCCGTCGTGCTCGCCGAGGGCATCGAGACGGCCGCGCACCTGAACACCGCCCGGACCATGGGCGCCACCGTCGGGCAGGGCTGGCACTACGGACGCCCCGCCGCGCTGCCCGGTACCCCCACGCCGGTCCGGTCGCTGCCCCTGCTGGCGGCACCGGTGCAGGACGACCGGACCCCGTTCGAGATCGTCAGCGCGGTGCGGCCGGTCACCCGTACGACCAAAGCACGTCTCATGCCGATGAGCCGCCACCTGGAAGCCCTCGCCGGGGACGGGCCGGAGCCGCCTGTGCTTCTCGCCTGTTTCCAGCATGCCCGGCACTTCACCACGGCGACGGCCGAGAGGTTCCGCCGCGTCGCCGAGCACAGCCCGCTGGTCGCCGCCCTCGGCACCGGTCTCGACGACGAGCCGGCACCCGGGGTTCGCGGCGCGTGCCTGATCGGCGACCGCCTCGCCGGCGAGTGGAACGTGATCGTGCTGGGTCCGCACCGGGCTGCCGCCCTGGTCTCCCGGGATCTCGGCGACGACGGCCGGGACTCCCGCCGCGGTTTCGACTTCGCGCTCACCCACGACCGTGCCCTGGTGGTACGGGCGGCCCGCTCCCTGCTGCGGCACATCGCCCCGGCCCGGCTGCCGGAACAGTCAGCGGCGTGGGCCGTGGATCTCCCGGTGCAGCCGCTCCATGCGCAGGTCTAGCCGGGCGGCGTCCTCGGCGGCGGCGGTCAGCTCGTCACGCAGCCGGGGCGGGACCACGTCCGGGTCGTGCTTGTAGTAGATCTTGTGTTCCAGGCTGGCCCAGAAATCCATCGCCACCGTGCGCAGCTGCACCTCGACCGGCACCGCCACCACCCGGTCGGACATGAACACCGGGATCTCCACGATCAGGTGCAGGCTGCGGTACCCGTTCGCCTTGGGCTTGGCGATGTAGTCCTTGGTCACCACCAGGTTGACGTCCGGCTGGCGGGTCAGCATGTTCGCCACCGTGTAGACGTCGGAGACGAAACTGCACACGATCCGGATCCCGGCGATGTCCCTTATCCGGGCGCGCAGGTCGTCGAAGTGCAGCGGGCAGTTCAGCCGGTGCGCCTTGGCGGTGATGCTGGCCGGGGTTTTCAGGCGCGGGCTGACGTGCTCGATCGGGTTGCCGGAGCCGCGGTGGGTGAGTTCCTCGGCCAGGATGGTGATCTTCGTGTTGATCTCGGCAAGACCGAACTTGTAGACCATCAGGAAGTGGTTGAGGTCGGCGTACTGCTCGTGCCAGGCCTCCGGGTGCCCGCGCCGGGCGAGCTGGCCGGGCTGGTCGGTCGTCACTTCGGGTCTTCTCCACAGTTCGGTCATCGTCGTCGTGACGCCGACTTCGCCTCGTACATGGCGGCGTCGGCCTCCCGCAGCAGCCGGCCGGGATCCACGGTGCCGTCCCCGGAGACCGCCGACCCGATGCTGAGCCCCACCTGGACGGTCTTTCCGTCGATCAGGTACGGCTCGGTCACGGCCGCCCGGATCGAGGCGCGGACCACATCCTCCGCACCCGGCCCGGACACGTCGTCGATCAGCACCACGAACTCGTCCCCACCAAGCCGGGCCACCGTATCGGTCCGTCGCAACTGCCGGGTCAACCGCCCGGCCACCTGTATCAACAGCTGGTCACCGGCGGCGTGCCCGAGCGTGTCGTTCACCGCCTTGAAGCCGTCCAGATCCAGCAGAAGCACACCGAAACGGTAGCCGGGCTCCCTGATAGCCCGCTGTCCGGCCTGTGTCAGCCGGTCCTCCAGCAGCAGACGATTCGGTAACCCGGTCAGGTGGTCCCGCATCGCGGCGCTGCGCAGCCGTTCCTCCATCACCCGGTAGTCCAGCGCCTTGGACAGCAGCGACCCCGAGTGGTTCATCATCTCCCGGCCCGGCGGGGTGGTGGACTGGATCCGGCCGACCGCCGCCAGCAGCCCCCAGTCCCGCACCGGGCTGCGCACCGGCACCACGAAGACGATGTCGCCGCGGGCGCCGTCGGCCAGGTCGAAGAGTTCCGGCGGCGGGAACTCCTCCGGAGGGAGTACGCGTCCCGGCGCCCCGGCCGGAAACCGGTACCGTCCGGTCAACTCCAGCAGCCCGTCCGGGTTCCACGTCGCGAAACTGCCGGCCACCGCCGTGGTCCGGTCCAGCCAGTCCAGGTGCGCCGGGTCCCCGCCTTTCTCGGTCAACAGCGCGATGCCCAGCTCGTACTGCACGTCAAGGGTCTCCTGCAGGTATCTGACCTGCCGGAACAGCTCCCGGGTGTGGAACTCGGAGACCGGCGGCCCGTCCGCCCGGCAGCCGCACGACTCTCGCGGTTCGAAGACCGTCGCCACCTCCCGCCGGGCCGGCGGCTCGGTCAGCAGCGTGTGCACGGCGGCGCCCAGGGCGTCGAGCGGTTGCCGCACACTCGACAGGGCCGGCCGCAGGTAGGCGGCGTCGGCGATGTCGTCGAACCCGACCACCGCCAGTTCCCGGGGCAGGTCGAACCCGGCGGCGGTGAGCCGTCCGATCAGCCCGATCGCGTTGCGGTCGGTGCCCAGCACGATCGCGGTCACCGGCATGCCCGCCCGGATCAGCGCCTCGGCGACCTGCTCCCCGCCACTCTCGTGGTTGTCCCCGGTGTCGAACACCAGCGGCGCCAGGCCGTGTCCGGCCAGTCCCGCGCAGTAGCCGGCGAGCCGTTCCCGCAGGTCGAAGTGGTTCAGGTAGCCGGCGAACGCGATCCGCTCGTGGCCGTGACCGATCAGATGCGCGACGGCGTCCCGTACCCCGCTGCGGTTGTCGGCCGCCACCACCGACATGCCCGGACCGGCCGTCTCCTCGGCGACCAGCACCACCGGTAGCCCGGCCGCCCGGGCAGCCGCCGGGAACGCGGGCGGCACCGAGCCCGGTAGCACGGCGAGCCCGTCCAGGTGCCGCCACGCGATCGGCCGATGGAAGTCGGGAAGCCCGGCCCGGTCCGCGCTGTGCGCCCCCGGGTCGAGGGTCTGCATCGCCATCACCCGGTCGCCGGCGGCCACCGCCGCGGTGTTGATCCCCTCGACGATCGCCCCGTAGTAGTCACCGCCGACGAACGGCGACAGGATCCCGAAGGTGCGGCCACTCACACGTCCCATGATCGCCCAGCGGCGTGCCCCGCGGGGCTGGGACGCGTCAGCGCAGCCGCACGGGGCCAAGGTCGCCGCACGTACCATCCGCGGGTGATCCGAGCAGCCCACATCGAAGAACACGCCGCCTCCGCCTGGCCGGCGAGCCACACCGTCCGGGACGCCGGCTGGCTCCTGCGGCACACCCCCGGAGTCGGCAAACGCCGTAACAACTCGGCCCTGCCGGTCGCTGAAACGCTGCCGGTCGAGGCCGCCGAGGAGTACTACCGGTCCCGCGGCCTGCCGGTGACGATCCAGATCAGCCCCGCCGAGCAGCACACCGAACTGGACGAGGAGCTGGCCGCCCGCGGCTACCGGCACGACGCGCCGACGCTGGTGCTGACCGCCCCGGTGCCGGCGGTGGCCGCCGACGCGCGGGTCGAGATCGGCGACATCACCCCGGCGTGGCGTGCCGCGTACGGCAACGACGCGGTGACCACCCATGTCCTGGACCGGATCACCCGCCCCGCCGGTTTCGCCTCGGTGAACGTCGACGGAGAGGTGGCAGCGCTCGGCCTGTTCGTGGCCGGCGACGGCCTGGCCGGCGTCTTCTGCATGGCCACCGCGCCCGCCCACCGTCGCCGGGGTCATGCCGCCGCGATCCTGCGCGCCGGCGCCGCCTGGTCCGCCGATCAGGGCGCCGGCCTGCTCTACCTCCAGGTCGAGGAGGACAACATCCCGGCCCTGCGGTTGTACGAGGGAGTCGGCTTCACGCACTCGCACAGCTACCACTACCGCGTCCGGGACGGCTGGCCGGAACCCGTCGCATGACCGTCACTCGCCGGGCCCGGCGCCGTCCGGGGGCGCAGGTGGTGTTCGAGGCCGTCGGTCATCCGGGTGAACTCGGCGGC
>DATMVU010000847.1:0-4531 GCA_035562875.1 Actinoplanes sp.
ATAATCCCAGCGAAGACTCCCCGAACGCCCGTGGAGATCATCCGGGCCGAGCTGCCGAGCCCCGAGCTGAGCCGATTCCTCTACACCGCGGTCGGCGGAGACTGGTCGTGGACGGACCGGCTGCCATGGACATGGCAGCAGTGGCAGAACCGACTGGACCGGCCCGGCGTCGAGACCTGGGTCGCCTACGTCCGCGGCACCCCGGCCGGCTACGCAGAGCTGGACGGCAGCCGTCCAGAGGACGGGACGGTGGCCGACATCCGGCCGGAGGGCGTGGTGGAGATCGCCTACTTCGGTCTACTGCCGGCGTTCACCGGCCGGGGCATCGGCGGACACCTGCTCACCACGGCCCTCCACAACGCCTGGAGCCTCGCGGAACGCCACCCCGGCCTCCAACCGACACGGAGCGTGATCCTCAACACGTGCAGCCTGGACGGCCCGGCCGCTCTCGCCAACTACCAGGCCCGCGGCCTGCAAATCGACCGCGTGGAGATCCGACCCTCCGATGGCGCCGCGGCTCCCGGCCCATGGCCCGGATCAGACAAACCCCAATGATTTTGTACGCCACACCACAGTCCCGAATCCCCCACGCAAGGTAGGCGGCCCGCCCGGGCCGTCCCACGACCGCCGGGCGTGAGCGTTCCCTTCGCCGACGCGCCGATGCGCCGACCACAGATCTTGGTGGATCCCCCACCGATTTTGATGGCTCATCGATCAAGATCGGCAGGCCCACCCCCGGCCCACCCGAATCTTGGTCGACTGCCCACCGATTTCGGTAGCCGATCGACCAAGGTCTGTGAGGGTTACGGCCACCGCACATGATCGAGGCCGCCGGACACATGGTCGAGGCTGCCGGACACAAGACCGAGGCTGTCGGGGCGCTCCGGCCCAGAGGAGTGACACTTCACCCGCTGGAATCACGCAAGAGTCTCGCGGCGGTTCGCGATCCACCAAGAAGGCCGTGGCCCCGGCAGGCCATCCGCTGTGGACGAGAGGGCATGCCAACCGCCGAGATTCCGATCGATCTCGAACCTCAGCGTCGCCTTCCATATCGGTTCCGTACTCCTGTGGGCTGCCGAGTAGCGCGGCCCTGAGCCCTCTTCATCTCGGATCTGTCAGGCGGCCGGCGTACCCGCGAGGGGCTACGGGGCGATGGGGAGGCCCGGGGAGGTGAAGGCGCGGCCGTCGTCGGTCACCGCGGCGGATTCGTAACCGTCGCCGGAGCGTTTGGCCAGCCAGGACAGGCCGGTGACGCCCATCGCCAGGGCGGCTGTCGCGTACGCGTCGGCGATCGACAGATCAGGACCGGTCACGGTCACCGAGCGCAGGCCTTTGGCGGGCGCCCCGGCCACCGGGTTCCAGACGTGGGCGCCGCGCTCGTACGTCCCGGAGGTGGCCACCGCCCCGTCGGTGACGGCGAGGACCCAGGCGAGTTTGTCGGCTTCCCACGGATGCCGGACGCCGACTCGCCACGGGCGGCCGCCGGGGCCGAGGCCGCGCATCCGGATGTCGCCGCCGGCACCGATGTAGTGCCGGGTGGAGCCGGCTTCGGCGAGCCGCTGGGACGCCACCTCGACGGACCAGCCCTTGACGTAGCCGGACGGGTCGAGTGGGCCGCCGGCATAGGCGTCGAAGTATCCGCCGGTCTCCCGCCACAGGTCGGCGCACCGGTTCAGGACGTGCCGCATGTCGTCGGAGCAGTCGTCGAGCGGGATCTCGCCGCGGCGGAACCGGCAGACCTCGCTGTCGTCCTGGTACGTGCTGAACCGCGCGTCCACCTCGTGCAGCCACGCGCACGTCGAGGCGATGAGGGCGGACAGCCGGTCCTCGGGCAGGTCGTCGGCCAGTTCGATGCTGACGACCGTACCCATGACCTCTTCGACGTGGCGCACGTCCCGGAACCCTACGCGCCGGCCTTGTCCAGGGCGCTCTGCAGGGACGTGACGTACGACTGGCTGGTGAAGGTGGCGCCGGAGACGGCGTCGACCTCGGCACTCTGCGCCGCGAGCGTGGCGGCGTTGAGGGTCTTCACCGCGTTCGGGTTGATCGTGCCGCTGAAGCCGTCGGTGGGGTACGACGAGTTCGCGGCCGTGATCTTGCCGCCGCTGACCTTGATGGTGACCTGCATGGTGCCGTACGAGTTCTGTACGGCCTTGCCCTTGTAGGTGCCGGCTTTGAGCCCGGTCTCCTCCTTCTCGGCATCACCGGAGTTCTCGGCACCACCGGAGTTGCCGGATTTCCCGGCCGGCTTCTTGGCCTCGCCGGTCGCCTCGGGTTCGGCTGTCGATCCCGAGGCCTCGTCGATCTCCGGCTCCTCGGCGATGGCGCCGTCCGCGGCGGCGTTCACCGGGACGGCCTGCGGCTGCACGCTGAGGCGGACGCCCAGGATGAGGGCCGCTCCGGTGAGGGTGCCGACGGCTGCTGCGGTACTACGTCGCATGGCGATAACTCCAGATCCGTGGGACGGACCTTCCGTATGGCGGAGGATCCGTAGGGGGACGGGTCAGAACTCGAAGGGGTCCTGGTGAAGCTGGCTGTCCGGGACGTCGAGCTCCTTGAGCGTGTCGACGGCCGCGTTGACCAGTCCGGGCGGGCCGCACAGGTAGACGTCCCGCCGGTTCACGTCGGGCACCAGACCGCGCAACCCTTCCGGGGTGAACAGCCGGCGCGGGCCCGGGTCGTTGCGCCCGCCGACGATGTAACGCACCCAGGCGTCCCGCTCTTCGGCCAGTTCTTCCAGCTCGGTGCGGAAGACCAGCTCGTCGGGTCGGCTCGCCCGGTAGATCACGATGGTGTCCGGCGGCATGTCCTCGAGCAGGGCCCGAATCGGGGCGATGCCGCTGCCGCCGGCGATCAACAGGGCCCGGCGGCGCGTACGGCGCTCGGCGGTGAAGGTCCCGAAGGGGCCTTCGGCCCAGATCGGGGTGCCGGGGCGCATGGTGGCGAGCTTGCGGGTGTGTCCGCCGGCGATCGTCACGGTCAGGCGCAGCCACTTCGGGTTCGGGGCGGCGGACAGCGAGAACGGGTGCGACTGCCACCAGCCGTTGGCGGTCAGGAACCGCCAGCGCATGAACTGTCCGGCCTGCACCGGCAGCTTGTCCAGGCGCTTGCCCTCGATGTAGATCGAGAACGTGTTGGCGCCTTCACCGACCACCTCGGCCACGTTGAACCGGTGCCGCGCGTTGAGCCACAACGGTTCGACGACCCGGCCCCAGAACAGGGCGGCGATGGTGATGCAGCCGAGCGCGGGCCAGAAGATCGAGGCGAACCTGCCGCTCATGTCGGCGCCGGCCGCGATCTGGTGGCCGTAGCCGAGCAGCAGGACGCCGTACGCGGTCAGGTGGATCAGGTGCCAGAGTTCGTAGTTGAGGACGCTGCGGATGGCCCGGATCGAGATCAGCGAGATGAAGACCAGCAGGCCGGTGGCGATTGTCGCACTGATCATGTCCGGGAACGTGGTGATCACGGTCCAGCCCTGCTCGACGACGCCGGTGCCGGCGGTGAGCGCGTAGCCGTAGACGATGAAGACGATGTGCGCGACCACGAAGGTCAGCAGTGAGGTGCCCAGCCAGCGGTGCCAGCGCAGCAGGTCACGGGAGCCGACCCACTCCTCCAGCCAGGAGACCCGGCTCATCATCAGCAGCTGGATGAAGAGCAGGTAGCCGCCGATCAGACCGGTGACCCGGCCGGCCGCGATCATCGCGGTGGCGGTGTTGCTGATCGCGCCGGGCTGGGTGTTGAAGAGCCAGAGCGCGATGCTGGTGCCCAGGCCGGAGAAGAACAGCATGACGGTGAAGAGCCGGTTGCCGCTCGTCGATTCACCGGGCGGGCGTTCGTCCTGCACCGGGACGCCGGTGCCGGCCTTCCACCCGCTGGCGTCGGTCATCGACACTTCGGCGAACTGGCCGCGGGGGTAGTTGTCCGGGGTGTTGTAGGGCTGGCCGTACTGCTGCTGCTGGGCCTGCTGCGGCCAGCTCGGCATGGACGGGTTGTCCCAGCTCGGTCGTGCGTCGGCGCGCAGCCCCGCGAAGTATCCGTCGTCCTCGGGAACCTCACGCTGATCCCGGAAGGCCGGAATAGTCAACGTCCTCACCTGCTCAGCAGTCGTCTCACGGCGCCTGCCACCCCATGCGGCCGACGTGACAACCCCGGTCCGCGAAGGGGCCGTCACATTGGCTTACGCGCGTCACGCCGATCCGGCTCAACAAGATCTGAAAATTCCCACGGGTTAGGTTCACCGGATGCGAACGGAACACCCGGTCACCGTGATCGGCATCGGCGCCGGTGGGTGGCCTGATCTCTCCGGTGCGGCCCAGCGCGCCCTGGTCGAGGCGGAGGTGGTCCTGGGCGGCTCACGCCAGCTCGGGCTGCTGCCCGCCGAGGTGGCCGGCCGCCGTGTCCGGTGGCCGTCGCCGCTGGTCCCGGCCCTGCCGGGGCTGTTCGAGGCGGAGCGGGGCAACCGGGTGTGTGTGCTCGCCAGCGGCGACCCGATGTTCCACGGCATCGGCACCACATTGACCAGGGTGATCGG
>DATMVU010000848.1:0-17570 GCA_035562875.1 Actinoplanes sp.
CCGTGGGGAACGCTACGAACGCGGTTATCGGGAGGGCTTCCGCGACGGCGAGACCGGCTCCCTGGCCCGCGCCACCCGGCTCATGCAGTTGTCCGAGCGGCCGTCCATCGCCCCGGCCGTCGAGTCGATGCTCGGCCCGTACGCCGTCCCCCAGCAGATGGCCCCGCGCACCGTCGGCCCCACCGTGGCCGGCGTCCCGGGATCCGCGCAGCTCGCCCTCTGACTCCGGGGATTCATCGACCCTTGCGTGGCGGAAAGACAGGTAACGATCTCCTCCAATAATGATCGACCACTGTCCATGGTCGGTCGTGCCGGCCTCGGGTATCTCCACGGGGCAGAAATCATGACGGGATGTCGCTGTGCCCGACGGCGCAGCCGGGATCTGAACCCTTCACCGGCTCCGTGCCGGCGCAGGTGAATTCGCGCTGCCCGCGCACTCCAGCTGGAGCTGGGCATCACGGCGAGGCCCGGCCACGTTGTCCCCTCTGGTCAGCCGGTTCGGTCTGGTCGGCTCCACCACTCCGGTCGACATCATCAAAATCGGTCAGGCTGCGAGCTCTGGGCCGGATGGCGGCGCCTCAACGAGAACGACAGCTACAACCTCAGCACGGTTCCGTTGATGCTCTTCGAGGGCGGGGCCCGGCGTTCGGGCATCTCCGGGCAACGGCTGACGCCGACCGAGGCCGAGATGGAGCAGATGCCGGCCTCCTACCAGGGTGACGACGGACTGTCGATCGTCTACGGGCGGGAGCTCATCGGCGTCTACCGGGTCTTCAAGCGGTTCGACGCCATCGTGCGTAACCGCCAGTACGCTCGACCGGTTCCCCGCCGGCGGTCGTCCAGCCCGTGGGTGGGGGCCGGTGCCATCGGGATCGCTGCTTGCTCGAGATGCGATTTCCCCCGTATCCGTTATCGTGGGCAGGATGCGGGGTGTCGGCAACCGATATTGATTTACCGGTTTGAATGTTGAATTTGGCGCCGCCCCCCGCGACATCGCCGACCGTGGTCGACGCGAGAAATCTAAGATCCTCAACACCTTGTGTCAACAATTATTTATGTATGAGAAGTCGTCCCCAGGATTTCATGCAATCGTAAACGATCGATACCGTTGTCCTGTTACGTCGGGCCGGTTTCCCGGAGACGGCTCAGGGCCGACCCTCGAAGTCGAGGGCCGGCCCTGAGCGGGTTGATCCTTACTGCCAGCTGGTGCAGCTCCAGCTGCCGCCGGTGCCGAAGCGGATGCAGGCCCGGGCGCGGTCGCCGCTGGCGTAGTCCGCGACCATGTCGGTCCACGTGGTGCCGGTCCGGATGCCGATGGGCGCGGTGTAGTCGCCGGAGGCCTGCCATTCCAGTTGCTGGTTGTTGTACAGCTGGCGCTGCACGCGGACGTACATCGTGCGGAGCGGGTCCGCGTTGTAGTCGACGACGAGGCGGGCCCACATCGACTGGCAGACGGGCGACTGGCGGAGCTGGACGCTGTAGATGAGGTCGCCGCTCGTGTACCAGATGGGATCCGGCATGGTGCGGGCACCGGTGCAGCCCTGGACCTGCGGGTCGAGGCCGGTGCAGCCGTTCGTGGTGCAGGCGGCGAGAGCCGGGGCGGGCGACGCCACGAAGGTGATGCCGGTGATGGTGGTCAGGACCATCATGGTGCGCGCAATCCATTGCGCGGCGGACGACTTAACGGAAATCAAGACTTCCCCCCGTTTCCTTGGTGCGGGCAGGGCGCAGGGGTGCCGGCGGCCGAAATGAATTCAGCCGGCCAAATTCTTGAATCGGCGCGCCCCGCGATTGTATCGACGTTAGTCGACGCATTCAGTCTATGGTCGCCAGGGTTGTGCGTCAACGGCCATATATGTCTGGGCGTCAGCCTCGGAATCCGTTCCGCTGCGCGTAATCGATATTTCTGCGAGTTCCCCGGAAACGGCTCAGGGCCGGCCCTCGAAGTCGAGAGCCGGCCCTGAGCCGTTGAGTCCTACTGCCAGCCGGTGCAGTCCCAGCTGCCGTTGGGGCCGAACCGGAAGCAGGCCCGGGTGCGGTCGCCGCTGGAGTAGTCGGCGACCATCTTGGTCCAGACGGTGCCGGTGGTCGCGGCCAGGGACACGTCGTAGGTCCCGGACGCCTGCCACTCCAGCTGCTGGTTGTTGTACAGCTGGCGCTGTACCCGTGCGTACAGCGTAGGCCGGGACGGGTTGAAGCTGTAATCGACGGTGAGGCGGGACCACATCGCCTTACAGGTGGGCGAGTAGCGGAGCTCGACGCCGTAGCCGAGGCTGCCGCTCTCCGACCAGATGGCTTCGGACATCGAGCGGGCGCCGGTGGAACAGCCCTGGGCCTGCGGGTCGAGGCCGACGCAACCGGTCGTGGTGCAGGCGGCGAGAGCCGGTGTCGGTGATGCCACGAAGGTGATCCCGGTGATGGCCACCAGGGCCAGCATGACGCGCGCGAGCCATTGCCCGGCGGAATATTTGACAGAATTCAAAATAGCACCGTTCCCCTGATGCGGGCAGGATGCGGGATCTCGGCAAACGAAAAAGAATTGAGCGCCGCCCCCGCGAAATCATCGATCGTGATCGACAAAAAATCTAAGATCTTCAACGTGTAATGTCAATGGCACGTTTATTGTGCACGGATTTTCCGTGCAACCGGCTCGGGGTGGCCCTGTCGAGAGCCAGCCCCCGAGTCGTTGAGTCCTACTGCCAGCCGGTGCAGTCCCAGCTGCCGTTGGGGCCGAACCGGAAGCAGACCCGAGTGCGGTCTCCGCTGGAGTAGTCGGCGACCATCTTGGTCCACTTGGTGCCGGTGGCCGCGGTCATGGTCGCGGTGTAGTCACCGGAGCTCTGCCACTCGAGCTGCTGGTTGTTGTAGACCTGACGCTGCACGCGGACGTACAGCGACGGCCGGGTCGGGTCGAAGCTGTAGTCGACGATGAGCCGGCCCCACATCGCCTGGCATTTGGACGAGTAGCGGAGTTCGACGCCGTAGCCGAGGTTGCCGCTCTGCGAATAGATGGCCTTCGGCCTCGAGGAGGCTCCGGTGGAGCAGCCCTGGGCCTGCGGGTCGAGGCCGACGCAACCGTTCGAGGTGCAGGCGGCGAGAGCCGGCGTGGGCGACGCCACGAAGGTGATCCCAGTGATGGCCACCAAGGCCAGCATGACGCGCGCAAGCCATTGCGCGGCGGAAGATTTCATGGAATTCAAAATTGCCCCCCGTACCTTGATATGAAAAGGGCACGGGGCAACGCCGGCCGAAATGAATCCAGCCAGAAATAACGCTGAACATGGCGCCGGCCCCCGTGCCAGCGTCGACTTTCGCCGACATCGGTAAATCTAAGATCCTCAACGCTTTGTGTCAACGGTGATAAATGTTATCGGCGGCGCCCCGGGGCGGGGTGACTCCTCGGCAGCCGGGTGCCCGGCGAACCTTGGGCCGGAGCGGCAGCCGGGTGCCTTGGCGAGGTCTGAGTCGGAGTGGCGGCCGGGCGTCCGGCAAGGCCTGGGCCGGAGTGGCGGCCGACGCCCGGCGAGGCCTGGGCCGGATACAGATCAGGGCCGGTTCCTCGTTTCCGAGGTACCGGCCCTACTGTTGCAACATCTGGTCGGGGTGGCGGGATTTGAACCCACGGCCTCTTCGTCCCGAACGAAGCGCGCTACCAAGCTGCGCCACACCCCGTCGCTGCGAGATAAATACTAGCGGGTCTCCCGCAGCCCTCCACAACCGGTATCCCTAAAACGTAAAACCGCAGGTCAGCGCGGGATCAGCGTGAGGAGGGAGGCTTCCGGCCGGCAGGCGAACCGGATCGGGGCGGTGGGATGAGTGCCCAATCCGGCCGAGACGTGCAGCCACGCGTCCGACCCCGGCCACCGGTGCAGGCCCTTGGCCATCGAGGTGGGCAGGTCGCAGTTGGTGGCGAGCGCACCGTAGAACGGCACACACACCTGGCCGCCGTGGGTGTGCCCGGCCAGCAGCAGGGCGAACCCGTCGTCGGCCATCGGGCCGAGCACCCGGGAGGCGGGCGTGTGGGTGACCCCGATGTGCAGGTCGGCGCCGTTGCTGATCGGGCCGGCCACCGACGGGTAGTCGTCGCGTTCGATGTGCGGATCGTCCACCCCGGCCAGCTCGATCGAGCGGCCGCCGGCCTTCACGATGGTGCGGGCGTTGTTCAGGTCGGTCCAGCCGGCCTCGGTGAACGACTCCCGCAGTTCCTCGGCAGGCAGCTCGACACCCTGCACGTACTCCCGGTCGGGCAGTAGGTACTGCAGCGGGTTCTTCCAGACCGGGCCGCGGTAGTCGTTGGAGCCGAAGACGAACGCGCCGGGCACCGACAGCAGCGGGTCGAGGGCCCGCAGCACACCGGGGACCGACTCCGGGTCGGCCATGTTGTCGCCGGTCACCACGACCAGGTCCGGGTCGGTGCCGATCAGGGCGGCCACCCAGTCCTGCTTGCGCCGCTGGGCGGGCATCATGTGCAGGTCGGTCAGGTGCAGGATGCGCAGTGGCTCCGCGTCCGGTTCGAGCACCGGGACGTCGAAGCGCCGGAGGGTGAACATGTTGCGCTCGATGAGGGCGGAATAGGCGAGAGTGGCGCCGCCGACAGCGGTCAGAGCGGCGGCGGCCGAAATAAGGGAGCGCTTACGCATGCCCGCAAGGGTAGTTTCTCCCACCATGGGAACGTTGAAAGACCGCCTGACCGATGACCTGCACACCGCGATGAAGTCCCGGGACGAGCTGACCACCTCGACGCTGCGGATGGCCCTGGCCGCGGTGCGGACCGCCGAGGTCGCCGGCAAGGAGTCCCGGGAGCTCTCCGACGCGGAGGTGCTGGCGGTGCTGACCAAGGAGACGAAGAAGCGCCGGGAGGCGGCGACCGCGTTCGCCGACGCGGGCCGGACCGAGCAGGCGGCCAAGGAGACGGCCGAGGGCGAGGTCCTCGACCGCTACCTGCCGAAGCAGCTCACCGATGCGGAGATCGCCGACGTGGTGACGCAGGCCCTTGCGGCGGGTGGCTTCAGTGGCAAGGCGCAGATGGGCCCGGCGATGAAGGCGGCGCAGGCCGCTGCGGCCGGCCGGGCCGACGGTGGCCGGGTCGCCGCCGAGGTGCGGCGCCAGCTGGTCTGAGCGCGCCCCTGAACGACGAAACGGCCGGGAGAGGATTCCTCTCCCGGCCGTTGACGTTTTAGCGGCTAGTTACGCCCTGGCGGGTTGGTGCCGCCCGGGCCGCCGGGGGTCTCCGGCTTGTCGTCCTTCTTCGTTCCGGAGCTGACCTCCAGGACGACCACGCCGTTCTTGATGGTGCGGCCGGACGGGTTGGTTCCGGCGACCGATCCGGCGGGGCAGCTCGAGGGCACGTCGGAGCCGCGCGAGACGGTGAAGCCCGCGTCCTCCAGGCGGTTCGTGGCCGACGAGACCGAGTCGCACGTCACGTCCGGGATCGAGCGCTGCTCGCCGTACGCGATCTTGGTGCTGCCCGGCTTCTTGAACTGCTGCCGCGGCTTGCCGTCCATGTAGTTGGCGACCGTGTACTGCACCGCGGGGTTGATGACGTCGTGGCTCATCTGGTCCCGGTGCTCCGGGTAGTCCGGGTTGGCCATGTAACCCGCGACGACGATCTTCGTGGTGCCGACGATCAGCGAGGCGGTCTTGGAGCCGTCGGTGGTGCCGGACTTGCCGAAGACCGGGTGGTCCACGATGCCCTTGGTCGGTCCGGCGGTGGCGCCGTTGCAGCTACCCATCTGGGCCGAGTCGCCGACCGGGCAGCGGGCCGCGTCGAGGGCGGCGCGGGCGACGTCCTTGGTGGTGGCCTGGATGCAGTGCGGCTTGCCGACGTCGATCTTCTCGCCCTCCTGCGTGGTGATCTGCTCGACCGGGGTCGGGGTGCAGTACTTACCGTCGCCGGCGAGGGTCGCGTACGCGTTCGCCATGTCCAGCGGGGTCGACGCGGTGACGCCGAGGGAGAACGCGCCCCACTCCTTGACGCCGCCCTCCTCGGTGGCCAGGTAGGCGTCACGCGGCTGGCGGAACTGGACGCCGAAGCGCTTGGCGACCGCGACGACCTTGTCGGTGCCGACCTTCTCCTGGAGCGGGATGAAGTACGTGTTGATCGACTTCGCGAAGGCGGACCACATCGTGTAGAGGCCTTCACCGCCGCCGCCCGCGTTCTTCGGGCAGTAGAAGCCGCCGCCGCAGGCCGCCGGTGAGCTCGGTGAGATCCGGTACCCGGACTTGTACTGCTTCTGTGCGGCGATCGGATAGGCCAGTGGGTAACCGGCCTCCAGTGCGGCGATGATCGGGAAGATCTTGAACACCGAGCCGGCCTGGTAACCCTTGATGTCGCCACCGCCGGTCATCAGCGGGTTGGTGGTGTAGGGGTGGGTGCCCCGGATCTTCTTCTTGGCCTTCTTCGGGTCCGAGGAGATCTCGTTCTTCGGGTTCTCCGGGTCGTCCAGCTTGTACTTGCGGTTCGTGGCCAGCAGCCGGACCTTGCCGGTGCCGGGCTCGACACCGGCCAGCAGTAGAGCGTTCTGGCTGCTGTCGGACTGCCGCTTGCTGACCTCTTTGCGGGCGCCGCCCTGGCCCTTGATGTCGAGCGTGGTGATGATCCGGTAGCCACCGCTCTTCAGCCGGCGCTCCCGGTCGTACGAGGTGGCGCCGAACGCCTCCTGGCTCTTCCACCAGCGGTCGAAGTAGTCACAGAAGAAGCCCCAGTGGTTCCGGGCGACCCAGGCACAGCCCCGGCCGACCTGCTTGACCTTGGTGGGGATCTTCTCCTTCTTGGCCTTCTCGGCCTGGTCCGCGGTGATCGCGCCCATCTCCAGCATGGCCGGGATGATGTAGTCGTTGCGGCGATCGGTGATCTGCTTCAGACCGGTCGGGATCACCGGGTTGAAGCTGCTCGGCGCCTTCACCATGCCGGCCAGCATCGCTGCCTCACCGACGGTCAGGTCCTTCGGTTTCTTGTTGAAGTAGACCTGGCTGGCGGCGAAGACGCCGTAGGCCTGGTTGCCGAACGGCGCGATGTTGAGGTAGCGCTCCAGGATCTGATCCTTGGTGAGCTGCTTCTCGATCTGCAGCGCGTACTTCATTTCGTTGATCTTGCGCTTGGGGCTGTCCTCGGTGGCGGCGATGACCTCCTGCGGGTTCGTGGCCGAGTAGGCCAGCGACATCCGCACGTACTGCATCGTCAGGGTGGAGGCGCCCTGCTTGCTGCCACCCTGACTGTTGCTGACCATGGCCCGGACTGCGCCCGGCACGTCGACACCGTTGTGATTGCGGAATTTTCGGTCCTCGGCGGCCAGCATCGCGTTCTGGATGTGCGGCGAGATCTCCTTCAGCGGGACATCGCTGCGGAACTCGTCGTAGAACACCGCGATCTGGGTCTTGCCGTCGGACGCGTAGGCCCGCGTGATCTGCGGGGAACTGAATTCCTTGAGCTCACTGGGCAGATTCGCGAACGTCTTACCGCCCGCCTTTGCTGCCAGTCCGGTCATGGCCGCGGCGGGGAAGGCGGCAGCTGCCACGACGACACCGGCTAGCAGGCCACAGACCAGTAGCGAGGTGGCGTTCGTGAAGATGTTGTGATCGCGTCTGCGAAACCAGGAGGTCACTCGAGCAGGGTACGCGACGCGCGCACGCGTGCGCCCGTCGAGAAGGTCTGTCTCGCCCGTTGTGAGTGTGGCCCGTCACCCCCGTTGGCGGGGTGGAATTCGGCTTATGCACCAAAGATACCCCCGTTCGGCCGGTGTTCCTTGGCCGCTATGCCCGGAACTACCGGCCTATACGTATTTGAGGGACAACGTTGCGTAATCACCCAACTACAGAGCATGATGGGTCCGCGAGTACACGGACGCCGGCACCGGCCTGGGGGAACAGGGAAGCCGCCGGCGTCAGGGGGTGACAGCAAGGGGGGACGTTTACCGTGGGGATGATCAGCGACTGGCCCAGCATGGCGGCGTGTCAGAGTGGCGACCCTGACGCGTTGTTCGTGCAGGGCGCCGAGCAGAACGTGGCGAAGAGGATCTGCCGCAGCTGCCCGGTCCGCTACGAATGCCTCGCCGACGCCCTGGACAACCGCATCGAGTTCGGCGTCTGGGGAGGCATGACGGAACGGGAGCGGCGCGCACTTCTGCGCCGTCACCCGCATGTGGCGAGCTGGCGGAAGATGTTCGAGGCCGCACTGCGGGAGAAGGGCGCCGACAAGGTGCTCGTCTCCACCCGCTGATCAGGCACTGCCCGCCCATCAGGCGAGCAGTGCTCCGATCGTTCGCAGCCCGTCGACGTCGTGGACGTCGGCGGGCTGTGCCGCGACCGAGGTGGCCGGCACCCCCGGGAACGCCTCGGTGAAACCGGCCGCGACAGCCGTCTCCCGCTCGCCCTGGCGCAGCAGCGCCGCGTGGATCCGCAGCACGTCCGCGGTGACCTGCTGGTCGCCGTCCTGCTCCAGCCGGTCCGCCGCGTCCTCCGCCTGGTCCGCGGTCAGCCCGGCCGGCTCGGTGCTGTGCATCCGGTTCAGCACCAGCCCGCCGAGCGGCATCCGCTCGGCCACCAACCGCTCCGCGAAGTACGCGGCCTCCCGGATGGCATCCCGCTCCGGCGCCGCGACCAGCAGGAACGCGGTCTGCGGGTCCTGCAGGATCCGGTACGTCTGGTCGGCTCGCTGCCGGAACCCGCCGAACATCGAGTCCAGCGCCGCCACGAACCCGGACAGGTCGGTGAGCAACTGCGCGCCGAGCACCTTCTGCACCGTCTTGGAGAACAGTCCGAACGATGCGGTGACCAGGCTGAACACGCTCCGGCCGCCGGTTCGTGCGGGAGCCAGGAACATCCGCAGCATCCGGCCGTCGAGGAACCGGGAGAGCCGGGCCGGGGCGTCCAGGAAGTCGAGCGCGGACCGGGACGGCGGGGTGTCCACCACGATCAGGTCCCACTCGTCACCGGCCCGGAGCTGACCCAGCTTCTCCATCGCCATGTACTCCTGTGTGCCCGAGAAGGTCGAGCTCATGGCCTGGTAGAACGGGTTCGCGAAGATCTCGGCGGCGCGCTTCGGGGTGGTGTGCTGCTCGACCACCTCGTCGAAGGTGCGCTTCATGTCCAGCATCATGGCGTGCAACTCGCCACCGCTGGCCTCCACGTCGATGCCCTTGACCTGGCGTGGAGTGTTGTCCAGCTCGGTCAGGCCCATCGACTGGGCGAGCCGGCGGGCCGGGTCGATGGTGAGCACCACCGTGCGGCGCCCGTGCACCTCGGCGGCGCGCAGCCCGAGGGCCGCGGCCGTGGTCGTCTTGCCGACCCCACCCGCTCCGCAGCAGACCACGATGCGGATGGCCGGGTCGGCCAGGAGAGCGTCGATGTCGAGCCGGGGAGCCGTCACGTCAGCCACCATTTCAGGGTAGTGCGTCTTGATCGGACATTCCGTTCGATCAAGCTCTCATCAGGCGATCGGCGAGTTCACCGAGGCTCACCCGGTCGACCCCGCCGGGGACCTGCGGGAGCTCGATCAGGGGACGGCCCAGCTCGGCCAGTTCGAGTCGCAACGATTCCTCCAGCTCACGCCGGGTCAGATGGGCCTGCGCCTCGGTGGCGAGCTGGTTCACCGTGGCGGCGCCGGCGGGCAGCCCTGCTGCGGCCAGTCCCCGTTTGAGCTCGGCCTTGGTGACCCGGCCGTCGGCCAGCAGCGGCGGCCGGGCGTTGTTCACCACCACCCGGCCGACCGGGATGCTCAGCCCGGACAGCTCGGTGATCGCGTCGAGGGTCTCCTGGACCGGCATCTCCTCCAGCAGCGTCACCACGTGCACGGCGGTCATCGGCGAGCGCAGCAGCGACGCCACCCCCTCGCTCTGGGTCTTGATCGGCCCGACCTTGACCAGCTTGCGGGTTTCCTCGGTGACGTTGAGGAACCGGCCCACCCGGCCGGTCGGCGGCGCGTCCAGCACCACCGCGTCGTAGACCCGGCGACCGTCCTGCGAGCGGGTGGTCGACTCCTTCACCTTCCCGGTGAGCAGCACATCGCGCAGCCCGGGGGCGATCGTGGTGGCGAAGTCGATGGCACCGACCTTGCGCAGCGCCCGCCCGGCTGCGCCGAGCTTGTAGAACATGTCCAGGTATTCGAGGAGGGCCTCCTCGGGGTCCACGGCCAGCGCGCGCACCTCACCGCCGCCGGTGGTGGTCGCGATCGGCCGCTCGGCGTAGGGCAGCGGATCGAGGCCGAACAACTGGGCGATGCCCTGCCGGCCCTCCACCTCGACGAGCAGGGTGCGCCGGCCGCCGGCCGCGAGACCGAGCGCCAAGGCGGCGGCCACGGTGCTCTTGCCGGTGCCGCCCTTGCCGGTCACCACGTGCAGCCGCTCCGGCCAGTTGCGGTGTTCGCCCATACCTCCCACGGTACGGCCATGCGTCAGCCCGACACCTCGCACACCAGCCAGCCGGTCTTTCGGACGACAGTGAAGCGGAGATCCTGGGCGGCGCTCTTCTCGTCCTCGGTCGACATGATGACGCGCACATCGACCCGGGCGCGCTCCTCGTCCCGGTCGGCCACGGCCGGGTCGTCCCAGCGGAACACCGGATCCTCGTAACCGTCGGCGTACGCGCTGATCTGCCGTACCCGGGTGGCCAGTTTGTTCTCGTCCCGGGATTTGCTGCAGACCAGGTCGCGGGCGGCTGTTGCGTCCTGCTGGGTGTAGACGGCGGTGAGGAACCGGTTGACCGCTGTGGTCGGATCCGGCGAGCCCACGTTGTCGACGTCCTTGAGCAGGTAGTACGCCGAGACGGCCCCGCCACCGCAGAGCGCCAGGGTGCCGATGAACGCGGCGGTCAGGAAGACCGTGGAGCGCCGACGGCCGTCCCCGGCCGAGGAACCGGCCCAGATCGGTTCCGGCGGAGGCTGCTGTGGTGGGGGTGGCGGTGGCTGGTACCACTCCTGGGTGGCCGACATCACCTCGGGCGGTACCGCCGGGTGCTCGGCGGTGTCGAAATCGCCGGCCGGCTGCATCTTCAGGCGCAGTGCCTGCACATGCGGCGGTTCCGGGAGCGGGATCGGCTCGTCCGGTGGGATCGGCATCGGCGGTCCCGGCTCGGGGAACGGCGGCGGTTCCGGATGTCCCCCCGGGCCGTTCCAGCCGTAGTGCGTCATGTCATCCTCCACTCAGTCGCACTAAGTGTTGGCATGTGCACTTTAAGTACACATTCCCGCTCAGCCTAGCCAACCCGCCGCTCGGCCGGGTCCTAAGCTGTTGCGCGTATCCGACGTGAGGAGATCGTCAGCCATGCAGAAGTGGGAGTACGTGACAGTGCCCCTGCTGGTCCACGCGACCAAGCAGATCCTCGACAACTGGGGCGAGGACGGCTGGGAGCTCGTCCAGGTCGTCCCCGGTCCGAACGGCCCCGAGCAGCTCGTGGCCTACCTGAAGCGGCCGAAGGCGTGACCGGGTACGCCGACAAGCTCGCCGAACTGGGCATCACCCTGCCCACCGTGGTTCCGCCGCTGGCGTCCTACCAGCCCGCCGTGCAGTCCGGCAACCACGTCTACGTCTCCGGCCAGCTCCCGTTCGTGGACGGCAAGCTGCCGCAGACCGGCAAGGTCGGCGCCGAGGTCACCGCCGAGGACGCGGCCGCACAGGCCCGGACCTGCGCGATCAACGCGCTGGCCGCGATCGACGCCCTGGTCGGCCTCGGCCGGGTGGTGCGGATCGTCAAGGTGACCGGTTTTGTCGCCTCGGCGCCCGGGTTCACCGGCCAGCCCGTGGTGATCAACGGCGCATCCGACCTGTTCGCCGCGGTGCTGGGGGAGCAGGGCCGGCACGCCCGCAGTGCGGTCGGGGTCGCTGAGCTGCCCCTGGGTGCCGCTGTCGAGGTCGAGGTCATCGCCGAAGTGGCGTGATCTTGCGGTGGTTCGGCAGTATTTGCTCACCGATGGTGACCGGATCGGACATCGTGTCTCGGTCAAGGTCGTCGGCCCGACGTACGATTCGGGTCATGGGGGGTGCTGAGCCCGAGTCGGCTGAGGTCGACCGGCTACCGGGTTGGGTGACGCTGTTGCTGGCGCCCAACCCGGGGCCGATGACGCTGGACGGCACCAACACGTGGATCCTGCGGGCGCCCGATTCGGAGCGGGCGACCGTGATCGACCCGGGGCCGCTGGACGAGGACCATCTGCGCCGGATCGCCGGGCACGATGGGATCGAGCGCATTTTGATCACTCACGGTCATCATGATCACGTCGAGGGCGCCGCCCGGCTGGCCGAGCTGCTCGGCGGGGTTCCGGTGCGGGCCGCGGCCCCGGCGCACTGCGTCGGTGGTGAGCCGTTCGACGCGCACGAGTCCCTGGACGGGAACGGGCTGGAAATACGGGTGCTGCAGACTCCGGGACACACCAGCGACTCGGTGTCCTTCGTCGTCGAGTGCGGAGCCGAACGAGCGATGTTCACCGGTGACACCATGCTCGGCCGCGGGACCACGGTGGTGGCCCCGCCGGACGGCGATCTGGGGGATTACCTCCGCAGTCTGGAGCTGCTCAGCTCGTACCGGCAATCGTTGATGTTGCCCGGCCACGGACCGGCCCGCAGCGACACCGCCGAGCGTGCCCGCTTCTATCTGGATCATCGCCGGCAGCGCCTGGCGCAGGTGGCGGACGCGATGGCCGCCGGCGCGCAGACCCCCGCCGCGGTCGTCGACCTGGTCTACCCCGACCTCGATCCGGCCCTGCGATTCGCCGCCGAGTGGTCCGCGTCCGCGCAGATCGACCACCTGCGCCGAGAGGCGACACCGTGACCTGCCCGGTCTGCGGGACCGTCCCGGTTCCCGGCGCCCGTTTCTGCCACCACTGCGGCGCCGCCCTCCCGTCAGCGAACCTGCTTCCCGCCGCCGAGCGGCGCATCGTCACGGTGCTCTTCGGCGACCTCTCCGACTTCACCTCGTTCTCCGAGGACCTCGACCCGGAGCGGGTCGGCGCGGTCACCGACCGGGTGCTCGCCGCACTCGCCGGGGCGGTCAAGACGTTCGGCGGACACGTCGACAAGCTGACCGGCGACGGCATCATGGCGGTCTTCGGCGCCCCGGTGGCCCACGAGGACGACGCCGAACGGGCCGTCCGGGCCGCCCTCAGCATGCAGCGCGCGGTGCGCCGGGTGCTCGACGACGAGCGTGGCGGCGGCGCACCGGTCGGCCTGCGCGTCGGGCTGAACACCGGTGAGGTGGTCGCCGGCATGCAGGCCGGCATCGAGTACACGGTGATCGGTGACACGGTGAACACCGCCGCCCGGCTCGCCGACGCCGCGGCGATCGGCACCGTCTACGCCGGTGAGCGCACCAGCGGCGGCACCCGGCACGTGGCCTCCTGGCGACAGCTGCGCCCGCTGCGGCTCAAGGGCAAACGCGAGCCGGTTCCCACCTACGAGCTGCTCGGCCTGCACGACGCCCCGGGCACCCGGTCCGGTCTGGGCGACGAGGCGCCGTACGTGGGCCGGGAGGCCGAACTCGGCCGGGTCTCCGGCCGGCTGGCCGAGGCGGTCGACACCGGCCAGCCCAAGATCCTGGTGATGACCGCCGAGGCGGGCATCGGCAAGTCCCGCTTCGCCGGTGAGGTCAAACGCCTGGCCGCCGACTACTCCGGGCACGGTGCCCGAGTGCTGCGGGTGCGCTGCCGGGCCTTCGGTGAACGCCGCCGGTACGCCCCGCTCGCCGACATCGTCCGCAAAGCCGCGGCCCTGCCCAAGGACGTCGCCACCACCGTCGCCCGGACCGTCGTCGAGGAGCGGCTCCGCAAACTCGCCGGCCGGCTGAACGCCACCCTGGACACCGACCGCCTGCTGGCCCTGCTCGGCTACAGCGACGCCCCGGCCAGCCCGGTCGGCCCGGCAGCGCCCGCCGACCGGCCCGGCAGCGGCCGGCGCATCGACGCCGAAGCCATCGCGGAAGCCGTCGCCGAGCTGCTCAACGCGCTCGCCGCCGAGGAACCGCTGATGGTGATCGTGGACGACCTGCACGACGCCACCGACACCACGCTGGACGCCATCGGCCGGACCCTCAACCTGCTGGACGGCCCGGTCGTCGCGCTGCTGCTCGGCCGGCCGGAACTGGTCCGCTCCCGGGCGATGAGCCGGCTCGCCGACGCCGAAGTGCACGCCCTGCCCCCGCTGCGCGGCGCCGACGCCTCCCGGCTGCTCACCTCCTACCTGCACGGCGGCAAACTGCCCCAGCCGGACAGCGACCGGCTGCTCGCCAACGCCCAGGGCAACCCGTTCTACCTGGCCGAGATGGTCACGCTGCTGATGGAACGCGGTGCGCTCAGCCCGTCGGTCGGCGCCCACGCGGTCGGCCGCTGGGAACTCGCCGCCGGTTCACTCGGCAGCCGCCTGCTCTCCCGCGACCTGGCCGCCGTCCTGGCCGCCCGGATCGACGCGCTCTCCCCGGAACCGCGGTCGGTGCTGCGGGACGCCTCGGTGGCCGGGACCACGGTGCCCAGCGGGGTGCTGGAGGCACTCCAGGAACGCCGGGCCGCAGCCGACACCCGGCCCGGTGACGTCGTCGCGGTCGAGCTCGAACGGGCCGTCGACGAACTGCTGCAACGCCGCATGCTGCACCGGTCCCGGGGCGGTTTCCGGTTCACCACCCCGCTGATGCGGGAGGCCGCCTACGCCGGGATCGGCAAGGGTGACCTGGCTGAGCGGCACGCCTACCTGGCCGGCTGGGCCGCCCCGGAGACGATCGACAGGCCCGGGCACGACGGCGCGGTGCGGCTCAACCTGACCGACGGCGAGCGGGACGCGTTCATCGCCATGCACGCCGAGACCGCCGTCGAACTGGCCGACGCGGTCCGGCTGAGACCGGACGCCCCGGCCCGCGAGGTGGCCCCGCTCGGTGTCGCGGCACTCGGCCGGATGGCCCGGCGGGCACTCGCCGACATCGAACCGGCAGCCGCCATCGAGTACGCCGACCGGGCCACCGCCCTGGCCAAGGGCGACCTGCCGCTGCCTGACCAGCTGGTGCTTGCCCGGGCCCAGTTGCGCCTGGGCCGGGCCGACGAGGCGCTCGCCCTGGGCGAGAAGATCTCGGCCGGCTCCACCGATGAGCCGGTGTGCCGGGCCGAGGCGCTGATCGTGGTCGGCCGGGCGCACGAGGCCCTCGGGGATTCCGGCCGGGCCGTCACCGCCTGGCAGGAGGCCCTGGAGGTGGCGACCGAGGCGCAGCTGCTGCCGGAGCGGGCGAACGCGATGCGCCGCCTCGGCATGGCCGACTTCCTGAACGGGCGGCTGAGCCAGGCGAGCAGCCGATTCGCCGCCGCCTACCAGGTCACGCTCGCCGCCGGGGACCGGCACGGGCAGGCCTGGGCGCTGCAGAACCTGGCCTGGGTGACCACCACCCGCGGCGACTTCGCCGGCACCGACGCGGTGCTGGGCCGGGCCGCCCGGCTCTTCGCCGAGCTCGGTGACCCGGTGGGCCGGTCCTGGCTGCGCGGCACCACGGCGTTCGCCCGGCTGCTGGCCGGCCGGCTGCAGGAGGCGCGGCGGCTGGCCCGGCTGTTCCTGCCGTTCGGGGACCGGGTCGGTGAGGGCTGGGCGGTCGGCACACTGCGGGTCGTCGAGGCCTACGCGGCGGCCGAGCTGGGCGATCTGGGTGCGGCCGACGGGCAGGCGCGCCGGGCGTACGGCGAGTTCCTGGACGTCAACGACGACTGGGGCTGCGGCCTGGCCCTGGTGGTGCGGGGCGCCACCGCCCGCGGGCTGAACGAGCCGGACCACGCATACGACCTGCTCACCGACGCCCTGGCCTACGCCGACCGGACCGGGCACCCGCTGCTGCTCGGGATGGCCGGGACACTGCGCGGGTTCGTCGCCCTGCAACGTGGCGACCTGGCGGGCGCCGAGGCCGACGCCCGACGGGTGATGACCTCGGTCGAACCGCACAATCCGATGGCTCCGGCCCAGGTCGGGCCCCGGGTGCTGCTGGCCGAGGCGCGGATCCGGGCCGGTGACGCGGCGACCGCGATCGGCCTGCTCGCGCCGATCGCCACCGGCGACGCGACACCGTCGCTGCTGTTCTCCCGCCGGCACATGCTCGCCTCGTACGCCGCGGCCCTGCTCGCCGACGGCCGGGTCGAGTCGGCGGTCACCTGGATTGAGCGGGCCGGTGCGGCATCCGCCGAGGACGTCCGCAGCAGTGTGATCTCCGCTATGGTCCGGGCCCGGGTGCTCGCCGCCGCGGACCGCTGCGAGGAGGCCCGGGCGGCGGCCGAGGAGGCGGTCCGCCTGGCACATTCGACCGAGCAGGCCGGTGAGCGGGCGGCCGCCGAGGAGCTGCGGGAGACCCTCGCGGTGACCGTCGTCGAGGAGACTGTCGCGTACGCGTCTGACGTGCCCGGATGATCTTCCAGGCGGCTGGCGTATTTTCTATCTCGTGACGGAGACTCCGCCTGGCGCCCTACCCGTACCATACGTGCCGGGCATGTCCGGTTTGTCAGTTATGGCGCGTGGTGGTTACGCCACCGTGTACCGCGCGACCCAGGACTCCGTCGGCCGCGACGTCGCCATCAAGGTGGAGAACCGGACCCTCGACAACGCCCGCGACCAGGCCCGCTTCCTGCGGGAAGCCCGAGCCGCCGGCCGCATGTCGTCACACCCGCACGTCGTCGACCTGTTCGACGTGGGCGTGACAGTCGACCAGCATCCGTACCTGATCATGGAACTGTGTGACGGCTCCTACCTCGACCGGATGCGGGTCTCCCCGCTCACCCCGGTCGAAGCCCGCGACGTCGGCCTCAAGATCGCTGACGCGCTGGTGCACTCACACGCCAACGGCGTCCTGCACCGCGACGTCAAACCGGCGAACATCCTCTACTCCGAATTCAACGCGGCAGTCCTCGCCGACTTCGGCCTCGCCGTCCTCGGCGAGATGCGCGACTCCTCGGTCACCCTCGAAGTGCTGACCCCGGCCTACGCCCCGCCGGAGATGTTCCGCCACGACAGCCCGTCCGGCGCCGCCGACGTCTACGCCCTCTGCGCCACCCTCTACGCGGTGATGAGCGGCCGGCCACCCCGCTGGGACTCCAACCGCAGCCCCAGCATCCTGACGCTGATGGACCTGTTCAACCACCCGATCCCGGAGCTGCCGGGCGTCCCCCACGGCCTGACCGAGGTGCTGCGCTACGGCATGCACAACGACCCCGGCTCCCGGCCCAGCGCCGAACAACTCCGCGACCTGCTCAACAACCTGCACCTGGACCCGTCGACCCCGCAGCCCCCGCCGACGGTCTACCGCACCGCCCGCCCCGGCCACGTGCCGCCGCCCCGACCACGCCCGGTCCCACCATCCACTCCCACACTGGACGAAACCCCCACGGTCCACAACAATCCGGACCGCAAGAGCTTCTTCCAGAAGTGGTTCCTGGGAAACTGAAGATCAACCCCTTTGCTCCGGTACGAGGAGCGGGGCACTTCGCCGAGCCACTACTCCCGTGGCCACGACGCGAGACGACGACGCCCTGACGGCCGCCCCGCGACCGCCGGGCCGAATGCGACCCTCCCGCCCCACCCGCCCGTGTTCGCGCTCCCGGGATTGTGCTGGCGCGGGGGGGGGGGGTG
>DATMVU010000849.1:0-19208 GCA_035562875.1 Actinoplanes sp.
GTCCGGCCCTCCCCGCCCGGCCCGCCCGGTCAGCGCGCACGATCGAGGATCGTATGCGCTGGTAGGGCCGGGGGGAGCCCTTCTCTTGATCGCAGCCCACAGCGGGCGCAATCCTCAGACTGGCTGACCACTGCCTGCCCAGATCTTGGTCAATCGCCCACCGATCCCGGTAGCGGCTCGACCAAGATCGGTAGTCCTGCCTCGACCGCTTCGGTTCTTGGTCGATCGTCCACCGCAATCGGTGGTCGGCCCACCAAGATTCGAACTCAGTGGGCACGGAAGCTCAGTGGGCACGGAAGCCCAGCGGGCACGGAAGCTCAGCGGGGACGGAAGCGGGCCGCCGACCCTGACTGCGGAGGCTCTCCAATGGTGGGCCGGTACTGCCGGCCGAGGGTCTGGGGCATGACTCTGCGGCGGCCGGGCCCTGCCCGCCGCTTGCCCGGGCCACGCCTGATGGTGGGCCGGACCGGGTTCGGTGATGGTCCGGGTCGCCGGAAAAGGCCCTGCGTGCGAAAGGGGAAAACGGTGTCCGGGAAGTGTCGTACCCCTCTCCTATCGTGAGGTGTACGACAACCGAAGGAGGCGATCGTGGCCGATCGTGTGCCGCTGGACTTCGACCCACCGGTTCGTCAGATCAGAGCGCTGCTGCTGGGCGTCGACAACCGTGACCTCACCATGCCGACGCCCTGCCCGGACTGGCCGGTCGCGACCCTGCTCGATCATCTGATGGGTCGCACTCTCGCCTTCACCCTGGCCGCCCGGAAGCGTGCCGGAGCCGATGAGCAGTCGGCAGCCGGTCTGTCCCCACAGTGGCGTAGTCGTCTTCCGGTGCTGCTGACCGATTTGGCCATCGCCTGGAAGGAGCCGGTGGCCTGGACCGGCACTGCCGAGGTGGATGGCGTGATCCTGCCGGCCACGGCGATGGGCACGGTCGCGATGAATGAGCTGGTCGTGCACGGCTGGGATCTGGCCCGGGCCACCGGCCAGGACTTCGCCGCTGACCCGCGGGTGCTGGAGGTGCTGACCGAGTTCTTGGCGCAGGGCTCACCCGATGGGAGTCCGGGATTGTTCGGTCCCCGTGTCCCGGTCGATCCACGTGAGGATCTCCTGCTCCAGATGGTGGCAGCGGCCGGCCGCGACCCGTTCTGGCGCCGCGCACGCCGCCATCCCTCAGCCGCCTGACCACACTCCGCCGGGCCGCCCTGCTGCCCGGCGGTCTCATCCACCCGGGCCCGCGGCCCTGCCCGGCTCATCCCATCCGGGCACCACTCGGCCCGTCGAGCCCGAGCCACTGCCGGAAGTGGCCGCGAGCGGAAGCAGAGCGCGAGCGGGAAGCCAGAGCGTGAGCCGGAAGCCAGGTGTGCAGAAGCCAGTAGTGCAGAAGACGGGTGTGCAGAAGACAGAGTGCCAGTGGACGGTGAATGTGAACGAAGGCGAATGGTGTGCGAGTGGAAGGCGGGTGTGCACAAGAAGGCGCCCGCGAGCGGGAGACGGATGGGAGCGGAAACGCCGGCCGGTGAGCGAAGGGCAGGGCGGATTCCGACGGGTGAGCGAAGGGAGCGGCTACCAGACGTACTTGTCGGTGGGTGGTTTGAAGTTCTCCCGGGGTTTGCCGTTCAGGGCGTCTCGCAAGGTCTGCGCGACGGTGTATTTCGACAGTGTCGCCCGCCCGGATCCGACGACGTGTTCGGGGTTGTCGGGGTCGGCGACGAATGCGGAGGCCGCGAGTTGTGGGGTGTATCCGCTGAACCAGGCGGTCTTGTTCCCGTCGGTGGTTCCGCTTTTGCCGGCGACGGGGCGCCCCAGTATGCCGTAGACCATTTCGGAGGTTCCCCATCCGCCGCAGCTGCCTCGGGCGGAGCCGTATCCGGTGACGCAGCGGGCGGCGTCGGTGGCGGCCCGGGCCACGTTGACTTTGATCTCCTGGTGGCAGCGGGGCGCGGCGATGAGGCGTTTCTGGTAGAGGGCGTGGCTGCCGTCGGGGTTGCGGATGCTCATGACGGGCAGGGGTTCGCAGTATTTGCCTTCGGCGGCGAGTGTGGCGAAGACGTTCGCTGTTTCGACGGGGGTGGCGTCGCTGACGCCGAGGGTGAAGGCGCCCCATTGGGAGGCGTGTTCTTTGGTGGCGAGTTTCCGGTCGATGGCGGTGCGCCAGCGCAGTCCGAGCCGTTCGGCCATGGCGACGGCTTTTTCGGAGCCGACGCGTTGTTCGAGTTGGACGAAGTAGGTGTTCACTGATTTCCCGAAGCCGCTCCACATGTTCTGGTTGCCGGTCATGGATTCGCTGGAGTTCTTGGGGCACCACTGGGTGCCGCAGGTGGCGGGGCCGGGGGCGGTGATGTAGCGGGAGACGTACCGCTGCGGTGAGTAGTAGGTGGTGCCGAGCGGCAGGCCCTGTTCGAGGGCGGCCAGCATGGTGAAGATTTTGAAGGTGGATCCGGCCTGGTAACCGGCCATGTCACCGCCGCCGAGCAGTGGGTTGACCGTGTTGGGGTAGTTGCCTTTGACGTCTCGGCTCTGCCGCCAGTCGCTGTGCCGGCCGTTCTTGTCCTGGTCGAGGGAGTACCGCCGGTTGACGGCCATGCTGAGGACTCGTCCGGTGCCGGGTTGGACGACGACCTGCCCGTGGGCGAAGGGGCTGCCGCGGCGCAGTTTGCCGAGGACGTGTTTCATCGCGTACCGCTGGATCTGCGGGTCGATGGAGGTGACGATGCGGTAGCCGCCGCGCCGCAGGTTCTCCTCGCGTTCCAGCGGGTTGCGGCCGAAGGCGGGTTGTTCCCGCCACCAGCTGGTGAAGTAGTCGCAGAAGAAGCCCCAGTCGTTTTGTTTCGCGGCTACCGAGATGCAGGCGTTGGGCGGGTTGCTCAGTTTGAGTTTGATTTTCGAACGGCGGGCGCTGAGGGCCTGTGCCGCGGTGATCGAGTTCATTTTCCGCATCTGGTCGATGACGTAGTTGCGGCGTTCGGTGGCGGCTTTGCGGTCCTGGCTGGCCGGGTCGTAGGCGGAGGGCGCTTTGACCAGCCCGGCGAGCAGTGCCGCTTCGGTGAGGGTGAGGTCGCGTGCCGCTTTGGAGAAGAAGACCTGGGAGGCGGCGAAGACCCCGTAGGCGCGGTGCCCGTAGTAGGCGGCGTTGAGGTACCGCTCGAGGATCTCGTCCTTGCTGAGCCGCTGTTCGACTTCGATGGCGAGCCGCATCTCGCGGAGTTTGCGGGCGGCGGTCTGTTCGGTGGCTTCCAGGGCTTCCATCGGGGTGCGCGCGCTGTTCTGCAGGGCCATCCGCACGTACTGCATGGTCAGGGTGGACGCGCCTTGGGAGACGCCGCCGGCTTTCTGGTTGGCCACGAATGCGCGGGCCACCCCTTTGGCGTCGACGCCGTGGTGTTCGTAGAAGCGGTTGTCTTCGGCCGCCACGATCGCCTTGATCATGTACGGGGACATGGCGGACAGTTTGATGTTTTTGCGGTGTTCTTCGAAGAACATGGTGAGCAGGGTCTTGCCGTCGTTGGCATAGACGTAGGTGGATTGCGCCGGCGGGGTTTCGGTGAGTCGTTCGGGCATGTTCTCGAGGGCTTCGGTGCCGGCTTTGACTCCCATGCCGCCGAGGGCGGCGAAGGGGTAGGTGAGCCCGGTGATGACCAGTCCCGCGATGAGCCCGGCCCGGATCAGCAGGGCGAAGCGTCCGGCTACGGTCAGGTGTCGGCTCGTCACCATCTGAAGGTAAGACAAAGCGGCTCATGTTCGGACGGAACGGCCGAGATGTGGTGTGCACTACGGTCCGGCATGCTGGGGTCATGAGTTTCGACCTCGATCATCATGGCGACGCCGAGGTGGGGGCGGGCCTGATCGATCTCGCGGTCAACGTGCGCCACCAGCCGATGCCGGAGTGGCTGTCGGGGCCGATCATGGAGTCGATGGCCGCGCTGTCGGCGTACCCGGATGCCGATGAAGCCACGAATGCCGTAGCAAATAGGCATAAAAGGCCTAAAAAAGAAGTCCTGCTGACTGCCGGTGCGGCCCAAGCCTTCGTCCTGATCGCGCAAGCCTTCCGAGATGCCCGAAATCCGGTAGTGGTGCACCCTCAGTTCACCGAGCCGGAGGCCGCGCTGCGCAACGCGGGTCACGATGTCGGGCGTGTCCTCCTGCGCGAAGAGGACGACTTCCGCCTGGATCCCGCCATGATTCCCGACGAAACCGACCTACTCTTCGTGGGTAATCCGACAAACCCGACTTCGGTCCTCCATCCCGCCGGCTACCTGGCAGAACTGGCTCGCCCCGGCCGAGTACTGGTCGTCGACGAGGCCTTCGCCGACACCACCTGGCGATCCGGAGTCGACCACGAGCCGGAGTCTCTGGCCGAGCGGAGGGACCTCCCCGGCCTGATCGTGCTCCGCAGCCTCACCAAGACCTGGGCCCTGGCCGGCCTCCGGATCGGCTACGCGCTGGGCCCCGAAGACCTGCTGCGCCGGCTGGCCGCAGTCCAGCCGCTCTGGGCGGTCTCCACCCCGGCGCTCGCGGCGGCGACGGCGTGCGCCTCACCGGCCGCGATCGCCGCGGAACGCGAGATCGCGGTGCGCCTCGCCGCCGAGCGAGACCATCTGGTGGAACGGTTGCGGCGAGTGCCGAGCGTCACGGTTGCCGGCCACCCGGCGTCGGCATTTGTTGCGGTACGTGTGGCAAAGGCTGACCAGATCCGCACTGAGCTGCGCAGACGTGGCTACGCGGTGCGCCGTGGTGACACCTTTCCGGGACTGGGCCCGGATTGGCTCCGGATCGCGGTGCGCGACACTGCCACCACAGACCGATTCGTGCAGACCCTGCGTGACGTGATCGAGGAGCGCCAGTGACGCTGGAGACCACAGTGGCCGCCATCCGGCCGCCCGACGGCGAGGCGATGGCCGAGGCCCGTGACCTGCAGGCCCGCCTGACCAAGCCGGCCGGTTCGCTCGGTGCGCTGGAGGAGTTGTCAGTGCGCCTGGCTGGGCTGGCCGGGGTGTGCCCGCCACCGCTGCCCGAGCCGGCCACCGTCGCGGTCTTCGCCGGTGACCACGGCGTGCACGCCCAGGGGGTGAGCCCGTGGCCGCAGGAGGTCACCGCCCAGATGGTGGCGAACTTCGTGGCCGGCGGCGCGGTGGTCAACACGTTCGCCCGGCAGACCGGCGCCGACGTGATGGTGGTCGACGTGGGTGTGAAGATCCCGCTGCACGGTGGCGCGAACCTGTTGGACGCGAACGTGCGCCGTGGCACCCGGGACATGACGATCGGCCCGGCGCTGACCCGTGAGGAGGCGACGGCCGCTGTCGAGGTCGGCATCCGGGTTGCTGAGGCGCTCGTCGAGCAGGGGGCGAAAGCACTGCTCACCGGGGACATGGGGATCGCCAACACGACACCCGCAGCAGCGCTGATCGCCGCGTTCACCGGCGTCTCGGCGGGGGTCGCGACCGGCCGGGGCACCGGCATCGACGACGAGACCCTGACCCACAAGATCGCGGTGGTGGACGCCGTCCTGGAGCGGCACACCCCCGACCCGGCCGACCCGCTCGGGGTCCTCGCCGCAGTCGGTGGCCTGGAGCACGCCGCGCTGACCGGGTTCATCCTGGGTGCCGCGGCGGCCCGGGTGCCGGTGGTCATCGACGGGGTGATCGCCGCGTCGGCAGCGCTGGCCGCCGCCGCGTTCGCCCCGGACGCGGTGGCCGCGATGGTCGCCGGGCACCTCTCGGCCGAGCCGGGAGCCGGTGTCGCGCTCGCCCACCTCGGCCTGGAGCCCCTGCTCGACCTGGGCATGCGCCTGGGCGAGGGCAGCGGCGCGGTGCTGGCCCTGCCGATCGTGACGGCAGCGGTCCGGGTGCTGCACGAGGTGGCGACCTTCGATGCGGCTGGCGTGTCGGAGAAGTGAGCCCCGGCCGTGGTTACGGAGAGAAGAGCGCGAGGTCAGCGGCGACGATCGCGGAAGTGCTGGTGACGATCGCGGGAGTATCGAATATATGAGCATCTATCCGCTGGGGCTGCGCCTCGAAGGCCGCCGGGTGCTGGTGGTCGGTGGCGGCACCGTCGCCACCCGCCGGGTGCCGGCACTGATCGCGGCGGGCGCCCGGGTCGAGATCGTCTCGCCCGAGCTGACACCCACCCTGCAGGGGCATGTCGACGCCGGCCGCGCGGTCTGGACCCCCCGGCGTTTCGCGCCCGCCGACGTCGAGGGTGCCTGGTTGGTCCATGTCGCGATCGACGATCCGGAGGCCGCGGCCGGGGTCAGCGTCGCGGCAGAGCAACACCGGATCTTCTGTGTACGAGCCGACGACCGTGACGCGGCGACCGCGTGGACCCCGGCCGTGACCCGGCACGGCCAGGTGACGGTGGCGGTGACCGACGGTGGCGACCGCCGCCGGGCGGTGGCGGTGCGCGACATGGTGGCCGGGGTGCTGGAGGCGACGCCGCCGGCCGCTCCCGAGTTGACCGGGGTGGCCCTGGTCGGGGCCGGTCCCGGTGACCCGGAGTTGATCACCGTCAAAGGTCGTCGTCTGCTGGCCGCCGCGGACGTGGTGGTCGCCGACCGGCTGGTCCCCGGGATGCTCCTCGGCGACCTGCGTCCCGAGGTGGAGCTGATCGACGCCGCCAAGATCCCGTACGGTCCGCAGGCAGCCCAGGAGGAGATCAACCGGATCCTGGTGGACCGGGCGTCGCAGGGCCGGTTCGTGGTCCGGTTGAAGGGTGGCGACAACTTCGTCTTCGGCCGGGGCGGCGAGGAGGCTCAGGCCTGTGCGGCGGCCGGGATCCCGGTGACTGTGGTGCCCGGCGTGACCAGTTCGATCGCGGCGCCCGCGCTGGCCGGCATCCCGGTCACCCATCGCGGGGTGGCGCACGAGTTCACCGTCATCTCCGGCCACATCCCGCCGGATCACCCGGATTCGCTCGTCGACTGGGCGGCGGTGGCCCGGCTACGCGGCACGGTGGTGCTGATGATGGGCTTGAAGAACCTGCCACTGATCGCGGAGCGGCTGATCGCCGAGGGCCGTTCGCCGTCGACACCGGTCGGGGTGGTGCAGGAGGGCTCGACAGCTCACCAGAAGTCGCTGGTCAGCACACTGGAGAAGGTCGCGGCCGAGACGGCGGCGGCTGGGATCAGGCCACCGGCCGTCGTGGTGATCGGTGACGTCGTGAGCGAGGCCGTCGTACCGGCGCAGTCGTAGTCGAACGGTCCGGCGCCGGGCCGAACCCGGCCCGGCGCCTGACCGCGAACCTTATTCCTCGTCGACGCCCAGCTCGTCCAGGAACGTGTGCGCCCAGCGGGCCACGTCGTGGGTCCGCAGGTGCCGCTGCATGACGCGCATCCGGCGTTTGAGCTCGGCCGGTTCGGCGGCGACCGCCCGCAGCAGGGCGTCCTTCACCCCGTCCGGGTCGTGCGGGTTGCACAGGAACGACTGCCGCAGCTCGGTGGCCGCTCCGGCGAACTCGCTGAGCACCAGGGCACCGCCGGTGTCACCGCGGCAGGCGATGTACTCCTTGGCGACCAGGTTCATGCCGTCGCGCAGCGGGGTCACCATCATCACGTCGGCCGCCGCGTACATCGCCGCCAGTTCCTGCTTGTCGACCGACTGGTGCAGATAGTGCACCGCCGGGGTGCCGACCCGCCCGAACTCGCCGTTGATCCGGCCGACCTCGCGCTCCACCTTCACCCGCAGGGTCTGGTAGTGCTCGACGCGCTCCCGGCTGGGCGTGGCGACCTGGATCATCACCGCCTCACCGACGTTGAGCTTGCCGTCGGCGAGCAACTCGCGGAACGCCTTGAGGCGCAGCTCGATGCCCTTGGTGTAGTCGAGCCGGTCGACGCCGAGGATCACCGTCTTCGGATCACCCAGTTCGGCGCGGATCTGCTTGGCCCGGGCCTGCACCGCCGGATCGGCGGCGAGCCGTTCCATCTCTCTGGTGTCGATGCTGATCGGGAACGCGCCGGCTTTCACCTCACGTCCGTCGACCTGGATCGACTGGCCGGTGTAGCGCAGGCCGAGCAGGTGCCGGGCGAGCCGGACGAAGTTCTGCGCGGCCAGCCGCTGCTGGAATCCGACCAGGTCGGCGCCGAGCAGTCCGCGCAGGATCTCGGACCGGAACGGCATCTGCATGAACAGTTCGATCGGCGGGAACGGGATGTGCAGGAAGAACCCGATCTTCAGGTCCGGCCGGAGCTCCCGCAGGATCGCGGGCACCAGCTGGAGCTGGTAGTCCTGCACCCAGACCGTCGCGCCCTCGTCGGCGACCTCCGCGGCGGCCTCCGCGAAACGCCTGTTGACCAGCCGGTACGTGTCACGCCAGCGCCGCTTGTAGGCCGGGGTCTCGACCGCGTCGTGGTAGAGCGGCCAGATCGTCGCGTTGGACTGACCCTCGTAGTAGCGTTCCAGCTCCTCGTCGCTGAGCGGAACCGGGTGGATGTGGATGCCCTCCAGATCGAACGGCTCGGGTGCCTCACCCGTCCCGCCGGCCCATCCGATCCAGGTCCCACGGTGCTCGATCAGGACTGGATGCAGGGCTGTTACCAGGCCGCCCGGACTGGGCCGCCACTGCTTCTCACCATCCGGCGTTGTCACTTCGTCCACTGGTAGACGGTTGGCGACGACGACGAAGGAACTTCGTTGGGCCACGCTGAGTACACCTCCGAGTGGTTTCTGTTCCCAACGTGAGCCTACTGTGGGTAAGCTCTCGCTTTCGCACCGGCTCCGGGTCACTGCCGGAATCGACGGCGATGGACCGGGTTGGGGCGGGGTGTCATCCTGTGCCGGTGACCCCGCACGATGATCATTCCCAGCAGCGACAGCCGTTGCTCATCCCTGTGGTGATCACCACGGTGCTGCTGACGATCATCGGTATGGTCGGCGGTTACCTCCTCGCTGAGAACCGCGGTGAACGGGGGACGGTCCCGGATCCGGAAACCACGATCTCGCTCCTTCCGGCCGGGCGGCGCTGTCTGGAACGTACCCAGGAAATGGGTCGTCGATTCGGCGCGGACGGCGAATTGCGGCAGGTGCTGCGGGTGCGGACGAAGAAGCGCACGGTGATCTGGATCTGCCAGGACCAGATCGGTGACCTCTTCTACCACGCCAACAAGGGTGGTGCCGACGCTCCGTGGGTGGAGAACAAGACGGCCCTGTTCATGGACCGGGTCACCCACGACGGGGACGGCACGTTCACCGCCGTCGCACCGACCGACGGGACCGTCTTCACGGTGAACACCGACCGGCTGCTCGTCACGCACAACGACGGCCGTGTGGAGGAGCAGGAAGTCGTTCCGGAGTGACCTGCCCCGGGGTTGCCGAACGGCTCCGCGGCGGTAGTGGAAAGATTGCCCTTTGATCCCGGCACGACAATCCACGATCTCGGAGGTAGGGCACCCCGTGGCCCAGTACATCTACGTCCTGGAAAAGGCGCGCAAGGCGCACGGCGACAAGGTCGTGCTCGACAACGTGACGCTGAGCTTCCTGCCGGGCGCCAAGATCGGTGTCGTCGGCCCGAACGGCGCCGGTAAGTCCAGCCTGCTCAAGATCATGGCGGGGCTCGACAAGACCAGCAACGGCGAGGCCCGGCTGATGCCCGGTTACACCGTCGGCATGCTGGCTCAGGAGCCGCCGCTCAACGAGGAGAAGACAGTCCTCGGCAACATCGAGGAAGCCGTCGCGGAGACCAAGGCCAAGCTCGAGCGGTTCAACGCGATCGCCGAGCAGATGGCCACGGACTACACCGACGAGCTGATGGAGGAGATGGGCAAGCTCCAGGAGGAGCTGGACCACCTCGACGCGTGGGACGTCGACTCCAAGCTCGATCTGGCCATGGACGCGCTGCGCTGCCCGCCGCCGGACGCCGACGTCACCCAGCTCTCCGGTGGTGAGCGCCGTCGTGTCGCGCTGTGCAAGCTGCTGCTCGAGGCGCCCGACCTGCTGCTGCTCGACGAGCCCACCAACCACCTGGACGCCGAGTCGGTGAGCTGGCTGGAACAGCACCTGGCGAAATACTCCGGCACCGTCCTGGCGATCACCCACGACCGGTACTTCCTGGACAACGTGGCCGGCTGGATCCTGGAGCTGGACCGCGGCCGGGCGATCGGCTACGAGGGCAACTACTCCACGTACCTGGAGAAGAAGGCCGCGCGTCTCTCCGTCGAGGGCCGCAAGGACGCCAAGATGAAGAAGCGCCTCTCCGAGGAGCTCGAGTGGGTGCGGTCGAACGCCAAGGCCCGCCAGACCAAGAGCAAGTCCCGCCTGGAGCGGTACGAGGAGATGGCCACCGAGGCGGAGAAGACCCGGAAGCTGGACTTCGAGGAGATCCAGATCCCGCCGGGCCCCCGTCTGGGCAACACCGTGATCGAGTCGACGAACCTGATCAAGGGCTTCGACGACCGGGTGCTGATCAACAACCTGTCGTTCTCGCTGCCGCGCAACGGCATCGTCGGCATCATCGGCCCGAACGGTGTCGGTAAGACCACCCTGTTCAAGACCATCGTCGGCCTGGAGCAGCCGGACTCCGGTTCGGTGCGGGTCGGCGAGACGGTCAAGCTGTCGTACGTCGACCAGAGCCGGTCCGGTCTCGACCCGGCCAAGACGGTGTGGGAGGTCGTCTCCGACGGGCTCGACTACATGATGGTCGGCAAGGTCGAGATGCCGTCCCGGGCGTATGTGGCGGCGTTCGGGTTCAAGGGCCCGGACCAGCAGAAACCGACGAAGGTGCTGTCCGGCGGTGAGCGCAACCGGCTCAACCTCGCGATGACGCTGAAGATCGGCGGCAACGTGATCCTGCTCGACGAACCGACGAACGACCTGGACGTGGAGACGCTCTCCAGCCTGGAGAACGCTCTGCTGGAGTTCCCCGGCTGTGCCGTGGTGATCTCCCACGACCGGATGTTCCTCGACCGGGTGACCACGCACATGCTGGCGTGGGAGGGCACCGACGAGGAGCCGGACAAGTGGTTCTGGTTCGAGGGCAACTTCGAGGCGTACGAGAAGAACAAGATCGACCGGCTCGGCGCCGAGGCGGCCAGGCCGCACCGGGTGACCTACCGCAAGCTCACTCGTGACTGAGCGTTTCACCTTCGATGTGCCCGTGCGCTGGTCCGACATGGACGCGTACGGGCACGTCAACAACGCGCGCTTCCTCACCCTGTACGAGGAGGCGCGCGTGGCGATGTTCTTCGTCGGCGCCCGGGCACACGGCCTGGGCTCGTTCGAGGAGGGCATCGTCATCGCCCGGCACGAGATCGACTATCTGCGGCCGGTCGACTTCGGTGATCCGGTCCGTATCGAGATGTGGGTCTCCGAGCTGCGGGCCGCAGCCTTCACCGTGTCGTACGAGCTGTTCGACGGCGGAGTGCTCGCGAGCCGGGCGACATCCGTCTGCGTGCCCTACAACCTGGCCCAGGGACATCCGCGCCGGCTGTCCGACGCCGAACGCGACTTCCTCCGGCCGTACACCGAGGTGTCCTGATGAAAAGTGACCGGTCATGAGTGAGCACGGCCTGCTCGGGGTTCCCGACGCAGGCGCGTTCCTGGCACGGCTCACCAGGCTTGATCCGTCCGCTCCGGTCCGGCTGCGGTCCACCGGTGGCCGGACCGCGCTCTGGGCCCACCTGCCGTGGGACGTCCTGGTGACCCGTGAGGTGGCCGGTCCCGGGCCGGGTGACGCCACGGTCTCGGCGGCGGGTCTCCTCGCCGTGCTGGCCGCGAGCGGGACGACCCTGCCGGAGCGGCGGGACACCCTCTGGCGCTGGCCGTTGCCGCCGCCCACGGCGCGGGCCGTGGAATCCGTCTCGGGTACCGAACTGGCCCGGCTCGCGGCTGCCGCCGCCGGAACCCTGCGGGAGGTCACCACGAGTGGTGTCGCCGGGCGTGCGGTCGGTCAGCGGGCGGTCCGCGACGCGCTTCTCGATCATGTCGCACTGGTCGTCACTCCGGACTCCGGGGAGCCCGTGCAGATCTCCCAGAGGCTTGTGCAGGCCGTCGCGCGGATGGGTTTCCTCGGTCCGCGGGACGCGGAGCCGGTCGAGGCGCGAGTTCGGGTCGCCGGTGGCTGGGTGGGAATTTCTGCACCATATGGAGTCGCGTGGCGACAAAGCGTCTATAAATTGACCGTTATGCCGATGGGTAATCACCCGAAAGGGTGACCTTGCATCGTTCATCTGGTCCCGCCCTCCCGTTGGGGGGATGACCTTCCGGAACGGTACGGGTACCGTCTGCCCTCGGATCCACTGCAACGTCCAGCGCTGGGTCTGTTGGGGAGTGAGGTGCACACGATGCCGTGGTGGTCATGGCGCCCGGGAACCGCTGAGGGCAACGAGCAGACGGACACCGGTGGCGAGGTGGCGGTGCAGAGCACCAGCACCGTCCGTGTCGGCGTCCCGGCTCAGCGTGAGCCGAGCAGTCGGAGCGGGGTTCCGTCCGAACTGTCCACTGCCGGATCCTCCGATCTGGTCCTGCCGGTTCAGCTCGCCCGTGTCGGCAAGGCACTCGACATGCTCGACATCCGGTTCCTGGCCGACGGCGGCGGCAGCCTCCTGGCCATGTGGGAACGGCACGCGGTGCTGTTCACTCTGGAGGGGCCGGACGACGAGATCCTGGTGATGCGGGCCCGGCCACACGCGACGGTCCCACCGGACTGGGCCGACCGGGCGTACCGGGTGGTCAACGAGTGGAACCACACCCGACGGTTCTGCAAGGCCTACGTGGGTGACCCCACCGAGCGGGGCCAGCTCCCGATCTACGCCGAGCTGCAGGTCCCCCTCGCCGCCGGTGTCCACGACACCCTCCTCGTCGAGCTGATCGACTGCGGAGCGGCCGTCGCGACCTCGTTCGTCGACTGGCTCCACGACGAAGGGGCCCTGCTCTAGACGGTCAGCGCAGCGGGAACATCCCGATCCGGCCGTGGAACTCGCGGCCCAGCTGGTCGGTGTCGGAGCCGACGAGCAAGCCGTTCGCGGTGGTCAGGAAGGCACGGACACCGACCCCGCGGGCCCGGGTCGGATTCCACTCCAGGGCCTTGCCGGTGTTCGGGTTCACCGCGCCGATACCGGGCCGGGAGACCGCGCCCGGGCCGGGACCGTTGCCGTCGGTGCCGTACGGGTTGTCGAACCACCGCTGGTGCCCGCCGAGGTAGACGGCCGGCCCGGTGATCGCCACCGCGTAGAGGGAGTCCCCGCCGGTCCGCTGCACCCACGTCGGGTCCTGTGCACCGTCGGCCCGGGCCTCGAACCGGGCCGCCGAGTCGCACAGCTTCTGCGCCGACGAGGCCCGCCCGGTCGCCGCCACCACCAGGTACGACCCGTCCGGTGAGAACTTCACCTGTCGCAGGTACGTGTCGAAGCCCTTCATGCACGTCGGCTTGAAGGCGTCGGTGTGCCAGTCGCTCAGGACCGCCCTGGGACCGCTGGTGTCGAAGAGCGCGATCTGGGTGCGGTCCGCGCCACCGGACTTGAGGAAGGCGCCGACGGCGATCAGTTTCCGGCCGTCCGCCGACACGTCGAAGTGCTCCACCCGGGTCCGTTTCAGCCCCGGCCCGGCCAGGTGAGCGTCGAAGGCCTGATCCACCGCGCCGGAGTAGGCGTCGAGCCGGGCCAGCCCGACCCGCGACACCCCGTTGATCGCCGAGAACGTGCCACCGGCATACACCTTCTGGCCCCGGCTGACCAGAGCCCGCACGTCACCCCAGTTGACCTTGGCGGCGAACGACGCGAACCGGCCGCCGTCCTGCAGCGACACCCGGGCCAGCCCGCGCTGATCATTGCCGTTGACATGCTTGAACGCGCCACCGAGATAGACCGAGTGGTCCGGCCCGGGCGCCAGCGAGTAGACCGCGCCGTCCACCACCGGGGCGAACGTCCGGATCTGCCCGTCATGAAGACCGAAAGCGAAGACGTTCTTGCGGGCGTACGTCGTCCGGCGGCTGCTGTCCGCGACCTTGGTGAACGCCCCGCCGACCACCACCGTGTCACCGACCAGCGCCAGCGACCACACGGTGCCGTCCAGCACGTGCGGCGTCCAGTCCACCGGATCGGCGGAGACCACCGTCGGGTGCGTGATGTCGGCCGCCGCCGGGGCCACGGCCAGCGCCGGAACGGCGACGGCCGCGACAGCGGCGACAGCGAGCAGACGACGGCGCATGCGATGGCTCCCCGGATCGTGAGTGACAATCCGATCAACGAGCCACCGGCCCCGCCGTGACTGTTACGGGGTGGGCTCCGCCGGATCCATCCGGTTCACCATGAAGTACGCCGCACGCTCCAGGTACTCCCAGAGTTGGGCCCGCGGTGCCGCCTCCAGGCCGATCGAGTCGACGGCCACCCGCATGTGGTGCAGCCAGGCGTCCCGGGCCGCCACGTCCACCACGAACGGCGCATGCCGCATCCGCAGCCGTGGATGCCCGCGGTTCTCCGAATAGGTGGAGGGGCCACCCCAGTACTGCATCAGGAAGAGGGTGAGCCGATCGGCGGCCGGGCCCAGATCCTCCTCCGGGTACATCGGGCGCAGCAGCGGGTCCTCCGCGACACCCTCGTAGAACTTGTCGACCAGCCGCCGGAAGGTGGGCTCTCCGCCCACGGCGTCATAGAAGGTGGGTGCCGTCACCCGTCCCACCTTAGGCCGTGCCACCCGGCTGCCCGTCGGCCGGCGGCGGGGTGACCTCCGGCCCACCCGCCCAGGGCGGCGGGACCGCGCTGCGCGGCGCCAGGCGGGACGCTGCGATCCGCTCGGACAGCCCGCTGGTCTCCAACGACTCGGTCAGGGCCCGGCGCAGGTCACGCTGAATGGAGACCTGGCTGTCGGCGGTCGTCTTGGCGATGGTCCGGATCACCGCGCCCTCGACCGTGAGCTGTTCCACACCGAGCACGTCCGGCAGTTCCAGGAACCCGGCCTCGTGTTCCGGATCGTGGGCGACCGTCTCGGCGGCGCGCTTCAGCACCGCGATCGCCTCCTCCGAGTTGACGAAGCCGATCGGGATGTCGACGACCACCATCGCCCAGCCCTGGCTCTTGTTGCCGACCCGGACGATCTCCCCGTTGCGGATGTACCAGAGCACACCCCGGGCGTCGCGGACCGTGGTGATCCGCAGGCCGACACTCTCCACCACGCCGGTGGCCTCACCCAGGTCGACCGTGTCGCCGACGCCGTACTGGTCCTCCAGGAGCATGAACAGACCGGCGATCAGGTCCTTGACCAGACTCTGCGCGCCGAAACCGAGGGCCACACCGACGATGCCGGCGCTGGCCAGCAGCGGCGCCAGGTTGAAGCCCAGCTCACCCATCACCAGCAGGGCGGCCATCGTGAAGATCACCGCGCTGACGAAGCTGCGCAGCACCGACGCGATCGCCTCGGCCCGCTGGCGCCGCCGCTCGGGGATGAACGTCCCCTCCTCGGCGGTGACCGTCACCTTCTCCTTCAGCGGCTTCAGCAGCGCCGGCATCGAGGCCCGTGAGCTGGTCGTGGCCAGCCGGGAGATGGCCCGGTGGATCATCCAGCGCAGCAGCATCGCGATCAGGATGATCGCGGCGATCCGCAGCGGCTTGATCAGCACCACCAAGCTGCTGTTCGCCACCCATGGGCTCCAGCCCCACTCGATGAGCTGGAGGCAGACGGAATCGTCCTTGCAGACGGGGGTGACGAACACCTCGGGCGACCCGGACGGGTTGGGTGTCGGTGTGACGGAGGCAGCTAGGAACACGGGAACAGAAGGTACCGGGTCAGGCTGGGTGGAGACCTCAGACGTTTACCGTCCGGCCACAGATTGTGCTGGCAATCCGGTTATTCATCAGGGACTATTGGCTCACGGACCTTCCTTCAGGGAGGCCCGAATCACACACGCACGGGCTACGGGAGCGGTAACAAGCAACTGACACCGGAAGGGTGATCGCGATGCCTGACATACGACCCACGGCTGGCTCTTCCGCGTTAGTCCTGAACGCTACCTACGAGCCTCTGTGCGTCGTATCGGTACGTCGGGCGACAATCCTCGTCCTGACCGCCAAGGCGGAGTGCGTCTCCGACGGCGACGGCATCCTGCACAGCGCCCACCAGATCCTCCCGGTCCCGTCAGTGGTCCGGCTCACGCGGTACGTGAAGGTTCCGTACCGCACCCACGTCGGCCTCTCCCGCCGGGCCATCTTCGCCCGCGACGGCGGCCGCTGCGCCTACTGCCGCGGCTCGGCCGAGACCATCGACCACGTCTTCCCGAAGAGCCGCGGTGGTCTGCACGCCTGGGACAACGTGGTGGCCGCCTGCGCCAAGTGCAACCACAGCAAGGGCGACAAGACCCCGGCCGAGCTCGGCTGGCGGCTGCACGCCGCCCCTGCAGCCCCGCGCGGGGTGGCCTGGCGGGTCCTCGGCCACCGGACCCCCGACCCCCGGTGGAGGGACTGGCTGGACCTGCCGACCCCGATGGTGGCGGAGGCCGCCTGACCCGCGGGAGACGAGCGGATCAGGCCGAGGAGACCAGCGAGGCGAAGACCACGATGTTGTCCTCGTAACCCTCCTCGCCGCCCAGCCACTTCCCGCCGCACGTCATCAGCCGCAGCGACGGCCGGGTGTAGTCGCCGTAGACCCGCTGTGCCGGCAGCCTGCTCTTGTCGAACGTCTCCACCGAGTTGACCTCGAAGACCGCGAGCGACCCGTCGGCCCGGGAGACCCTGATCTCCTGCCCGGGTTTCAGCTCGCCGAGCCGGTGGAAGACCGACGGCCCGGTCCGGGTGTCCGCGTGCCCGACGATCAGGGCCGGCCCGAACTGCCCCGGCGTCGGCCCGCCGTCGAACCAGCCGGCCTCGTTGTGCCGTTTCAGCGGCGGCACGTCCACCGACCCGTCCCCGGCCAGCCCCACGTCCAGGACCGGCGCCGACACCCGGATCGCCGGGATCTCCAGTCGCTCCGGCCGGCTCGGTTCGAGCACCGGGAAAGCCCTCGGCGGTGGCTGGTCCGGCCCGCGGAACAGGCCGCCGACGTCGAACCCGGTCGCGAAACCGAGGCCCAGTCCGAACGCGAACAGGCCCAGGAAGACCAGCACGAACGCGACGATCCCGGCCACCCCGCCGCGGCGGCCCCGGACCGGCTGCGGTTTCGGTGCCCGCCGGGGCAGCGGGATCCGGAAGGACGGCCGGCCCGGCAGCGACCGGGGGGTCGGCAACGGCCCGGTGATCGAGCCGGGTGGGGGAGCGACGATCACCTGCGCGGGGCGTTTCTGCGCCACCGCCTCGGGCACCCGCGGACCTCTCGACCGGCTGCTCACGCCTCCGCCCTCCGCCGTGCCGCCACCAGACCGAGCACCAGGCCGGCCACCATCGCGGCGAGCCCGCCACTGATCAGGACCGGACCGGCGACCCCACCGGCGGTACCTCCACCACCGGTGGCCGGGCCCCGGCCCGGTTCGACCTTCGCCACCACGTGCAGGGTGCCGGTGGCGGTGGCACCGTCGGGACAGCGCAGCGCGACCGGATAGTCGCCGGGTTCGGTGCCGGCCGGGATCCGTACCGTCGCGGTCAGGAACCCGAACTCGGGGGCGACGGTGACCGGGCCGATCGGCTCGCCCGTGACCGTCGCCGCCTCGAGGTTGTCGTCGCACGACGCGCGCAGCGCGATCTCGTCGCCGGGCCGGGCCGTGCTGGGGTTGATCTCGACGAAGACGGCCGCGGCCGAGGCCGGGGAGGCGCCCGGAAGGGCGACGAGAAGGCCCGTGACGAGGGCGGGGACGAACGACCGCATGGCTTCCCCTTCCTGCCGTTCGCGACGGAAAGTACGCGGACGGCGCGTGAGGGTGATTTTCGCACCTGCGTGCACGATCCGCGTAGATCCCGACGGCGTGAGACCCCGGTTCGAGACCCGACGGTCCGGGACGACATGCGCTCCGCTACGGTGATTGATGTTCGGAATAATGGGATCACCGTGCGCCTGGGGGCGTTCAGTTGTCAGTAATCAGTACCGTTCTGGTCTTCGTGATCATTCCGGCCGCGATCATCGCAACGATCGCGACAATCGTGCTCGCCGGCTCTGACCGGTCCAAGCCGTCCCGTCGCTACCGTCCGGGCCGGCCCTTCGACTTCCCGGCGATGTGGTTCACCGCGACGCCGCAGCAGGCCACCCCCGCAGGGAGCGGCCACTCCGGGCTGATCATCGAGGACAGCTCCGGTGCCCCCGTCCGCCCCGGTTCCACAGGAGGCGCAAGTGACAGTTGGTGAGGTCACCCCGCTCGAGCAGGCCGGCGAGGGTCCGTTCACGACCCGTCAGCTGCTCCGCCTCGACGAGGCACTCCGGATCGCCGACCAGGTGACCGGGCTGCAGTTCAGCATCTACCTCGGCCCGCTCGAGGACCCGATCCGCGAGTCCGCCGAGAAACTGCACGCGCAGACCCGGCGCCCGGAGCGTGCGGTCCTGATGGCGGTGTCACCGGACCAGCGCAAGCTGGAGATCATCACCGGTGCCGAAGCACGCAAGCGGATCAGCGACCGGGACGCCAAGCTGGCCGGCCTGTCGATGGCCGCAGCCTTCGCCGGCGGGGACCTGACCGGTGGCCTGATGGTCGGCATCGACCAGCTCGCCACCCACGCGGGCCGAGCCTGACGATCACCGCCAGACGGCGGGATTCACCCGGATCGGGTACGGCACACCCAGTTCGGCCTGCTCCCCGGCCTCGACGTCGCGGCCCGGGAGATAGGCGCCGTCTGTCAGGGTGGACACCCGAAGGACCGGCCCGGACTCCACCCGCCAGTAACAGGCGATGCCCTCGGCCGCGTAGACGGCCGGTTTGAGCAGCCGGTCGTAGAGCCGGGACTCCTCGGACTCCACCTCCACCACCAGCGCCACATCGGCCGGGTCCGCCCAGATCGACCCGGACGACCGCGGCCGCAGCACCGTCACGTCCGGCACCAGGCTGCTCGCCGCCATCGCGACACCGAGCCGGGCACACACCCACCAGCCCGGCGGTGCGGCGGCCCGCAACGTCGCCACCACGGCCTCGACCATCGTGTCGTGCGGGGGCCGGGCCGGTGGAGTGACGTGCAGGGCGCCGTCGAGGATCTCGTAGCGGTGACCGTCCTGCGGGAAATGGCACAGATCCGGCCGCGACCACCGGCCGTCCGGAGCACTCCACCGTGCCGGGGAACCCTGGCTCAGCATCGTCACCGGCCCAGACTACTGACCCGGCGACGGCTCCCGGGGGGTTATCCACACCAGAGGAAACACCATGTGAAAGGCCCGCCCCGC
>DATMVU010000850.1:0-7727 GCA_035562875.1 Actinoplanes sp.
GGCCGGAGCACGCCGTCGGGTTCGCGCTCACCGGCCCGGCCCACGACCTGCGAGCGCTCCCCGGCTGGCATCAGCTCGCCGGCTGGCTGTCCCGGGGTTATCTGCCGCTGCTCGACGAGAACCGCTACGACCTGGGGATTCCGCCGGTCAACCTGGAGATGGACCCGGAACGCTGGCTGCCCGACCTGATCGTCAAGGCCGGCGTTCTCGCGAGCGAGCTGATGGTGGCCCTGGACATGCGGGAGGTCTTCCCGTACCTGGGGGCCGGTTCACCACTGGACTACCTGCACGAGACGCTGCGCCGGGCCGGCGGCCGGCCGCGCCGCGCTCAGCTCGACGAGTGGCGGCGGCTGGACCGTCTGATGCTCGCCGGAGCGTGGCAGACGGCCGCCGACATGATCGAATCACGGTTGATCATGCATCACTAGGTCAGGTGTCGCGGATCCCCGCGGGGATCCGCGACACCTGAGCTACATGGTGCGTGCCGACCAGGCGGCCCAGAGCCGGGCGTAACGGCCGTCCCCGGCCACCAGGACGTCGTGCGGGCCGTCCTCGACGATCCGGCCGTGTTCCATCACGATGATCCGGTCGGCGGCGGCCGCCTGGGTGAGGCGATGGGCGACCACCAGCGCGGTACGCCCCCGCAGCGCGGCAGTGGCGGCCTCCTCCAGGTCGCGCGCCCCGGCGCTGCCGGCCTCCGCGGTGGCCTCGTCGAGCACCACCACCGCCGGGTCCAGCAGCACCACCCGGGCCAGGGCCAACTGCTGGGCGCGTGCCGCGGTGAGCTGATGCCCACCGTCACCGACCACGGTGTCCAGACCGTCCGGCAGTTCCCGCACCCACGGGTAGGCGCCGACACTCGTCAGCGCCGCGATCACCTGCTCGTCGGATGCACCGGGACGGGCCAGCCGCAGATCCTCGGCGAGCGGGCCGGCGAACACGTGCGTCTCCTGGCTGACGATCGCGATCGTGGCGGCGGGCAGGTCGGTGACCGGCACCCCGCCGATCGTCGCGCTGCCGCCGGTGGGGCGCAGGATGCCGGCGGCCAGGGACGCGGCGGTGGTCTTGCCGGCACCGGTGGACCCGACCAGCGCGACCACCTGACCGGCGCCGACCAGCAGGTCCACCCCGTCCAGGACCGGGTGGACCCCGTCGTAGCTGAAGCTGACGCCGTCGAGCCGCAGGTCCCGGCCGGACGGTCCGGTGGCCGGCGAGCGGTCCTCGACGTCCATGCCGATCACCCCGACCAGCCGGGCCAGGCTGGCGCCCGCGTCCTGCGCCTTGTCGAACGTGACCATCAGCATCGCGAGCGGGCCGAACAACCGGTGGAACAGCAGGGCGGCCGCGGAGACCGCACCCACGGTGACTCCGGTGTGGCGTACCAGCAGGAAGCCGGTGATCAGAATCGTCGCCAGCCCGGCCAGCTCGGCCGCGTTGATGCGCCCGATGAAGCGCGTGTAGAGGGCGAACACCCGGATCGAGATGTCGCGGGCGTGTGCGGACGCGGCGGTGATGCCGGCCAGGTGCCGGTCCTCCAGCCGGTAGGCGTGCACCGTGCCGGTGCCCTGCATGCTCTCCACGAAGAGCTGCGAACGGTCGGCGATGGCGACCCGTTCGGCGGCGTAGGACGGGGCCGCGCGTGGCAGGTACCAGCGCAGCCCGAGGGCGTAGAGCGGGAACGCGACGGCACCGGCCAGCCCGAGACGCCAGTCGATGCCGAGCATCGTGGCCAGGCTGATCGCGGCGAGCAGGAGTGCCGAGATCATGCCGGGCAGCACCTCGGCGACGGCCCGGTCGATGGCCGAGATGTCGGCGCCGACCCGGGCCAGCAGGTCGCCGCGGCCGGCCCGGTCCAGGATCTGCGCGGGCAGGCGCAGCGCGGTGGCGACGGTGCGTTCCCGCAGCCCGGCGAGGATGGTGGAGCCCAGGCGGGCGATCAGATAGTTGCCGAAGGCGGTGGCCGTGCCGCCGACCAGCGACGCGACGACGATGACGACGGCGATCTCGACGATGACCGCGGTGTCGCCGCCGGCGTGGATGCGGTCGACGAGCAGACCCAGGGCGTACGCCGGAACGACCGTCGCGCAGGCCGCCAGCAGCCCCGCGGCCAGGGCGTTCGCGGCCGGCAACCGGCGGGCCCGGAGTTCGGCACCCAGCCAGGCGCGGCTCTGCGCGGGAGTGGCGATCGGGAGCATCTGCGTGGTCATCGCAGGACCGTCCGCCGGTAGTCGTCGTCGCCGGCGATCAGTGCGGCGTGGGTGCCTTCGGCGGTGACCGTGCCGTCGCCGATGACGACGACCCGGTCGGCGGCTGCCAGCAGGGCCGGGCTGCCGGTCAGCACCACGGTGCCGAATCCGGTGCCGGGCCCGTGCCGCAGCGTGCGCAGCCCTTCGGCGACGGCGTGTTCGGTGACCGCGTCCACCGCCGTCGTCGGATCGTGCAACACCAGCAGTGGTGGCCCGGCGAGCAGGGCGCGGGCCAGGGCGACCCGCTGGCGCTGGCCGCCGGAGAGGTTGGCGCCGCGTTCAGCGACCGGCGCGTGCACGCCGTCCGGGTGCAGGTCCGCGACCTCGTCGGCGGCGGCCGCGCGGAGCACCCCGGCGAGCCGGCCGGCATCGGCGTCGTGAACGTCGATGTTCGAGGCGAGCGTGCCGGTGAACAGATCGGTGCGGTGCGGTTCGACATGCAGAAGACGGCGGGCTTCGGTACGTTCCACCTGCTCCAGTCGCACCCCGCCGAGCAGGATGCGCCCGTCGTAGCCGTCCGGTACCGCGAGGACCCGCATCAGTGACTCGGCGTCGGCGGGCCGGGCGGCCACCACACCGACGAACTCCCCCGGCCGGACGTGCAGGTCCAGTTCGCTGAGGGTGCCGTGACTGACCTTCTCCAGCCGCAGGTCGCAGTCTCCGGCGGTGGGGCCGGCGGTGGCCTCGGGCAGGATCAGCCCGGCCCGGACGACTGACGCGACCCGCCCGGCTGAGGCCCGCGCCGCGGCCACCCAGCTCGGCACGACGGCGAGGGTGCCGAACGGTTCGATCAGGAACTGGGCCGAGCCGATCACCGTGATGAACTGGCCGACGGTGATCCGGCCGGTCATCGCGAACCAGCCGGCCGCGATGGCGACACCGCTCGCCAGCAGCATGCTCACCGCGGTGGAGGCGCCCAGGTAGGCGCTCTGGGTGCGGGCCGCGCGCAGGGTGGCGTCCAGGGACCGGCGGCTGACCTGCCGGTAGCGTTCGGCGGCGGCCTGCTGTCCCCCGAACCCGCGCAGCGGCCGCAGCCCGGTGACCAGGTCGGTGGCGAGCGACGTGGCCCGGCCGGCCTGTTCCTGCTGTTCGGCGACACGGCGGGCGATGATCGGCCCGGTCTTGTTCAGGGCGGCGAGCACGATCGGGGTGGCGATCAGCACGATCAGCCCGAGCGGTGCGGAGATCACCAGCAGGGTGATCGCGCTGACGCCGACGGCGAGCAGGGCGCTGGTGATCCGCGGGATGTGGTCGAGGAAGAACGAGGTGTAGTCGGCGTCGGTGGTGGAGACCGAGAGCAGTTCACCGGCGTGCCGGTCGGTGCGGACTCCGCGCGGGTGCAGGATCTTCGCGGCCACCTCGACGCGCAGCCGGTGGCCCTCCTCGGCGATGGCCCGTTGCAGGTGCCGGGCCCCGTAGCGGTAGCAGGTCGCGAGGACCAGGAAGTTCAGGACGAGCACGCCGACCCAGACGGTCAGGGCCGCCGGGTCGCCGGTGCCGACGGCCCGGTCCACGATCACACCGATGAGCACCGGGACGAGCGCCGCGCCGATCTGGTAGATCCCGGCGATGACGGTGCCGGTCCAGAGGTGCCGTCCGTTGCGGGCCACCGCTCGTCGCAGCATGGCGTTGCCGCCCATCGGACTCTCTCCCCACCGAAGATCAAATAAGGGGAGCCTAACCTCTTCGATGGGTCGAGGGCGAACCGCCTCGAGCGGTCCGCCCTCGATCCGGTCCGGGATCAGCCGGTGATGCCGTAGACCTTCGGGACACTCACCGTGCGCTTCTTGGCGTTACCGCCGATGACGATCTTGCGCAGGGCGACGTTGTTCTTCGTGTTCAGCTCGGACAGGCGGTTCGACGGGTTCGCCTTGACCTGGATGTAGTAGGTGCCGTTCGGCAGGTTGGTGATGTCGAACGACTGGCCGGGCCGGTCCTGGCTGTACGTGTCACCGTTGCCGACGTCGAGGACCTCGCGGACCGCGACCACAGTGTTGGCACCACACGACGTCTCGAGCGACGTGTTGTCCGGACGCCACTTCGCACCCGGGATCGTGTAGTCCACCGCGTCCGTGTTGGCCAGGCAGAACGCCTCCTTGCCGCTGCGGACCGCGAACTTCTTGTCCGCCTTCAGCAGGTTGTACTGCGCGAAGTCGGTGAAGTGCCAGTGCATGTGACCCTCACGCGGGTCCCACTGCAGGGTGCCCGCCGGCCGGGAGCCGACCTGCTTGCCCTTGGCGTCGAAGTAGTACTGGTAGGCGTCCATCAGGCCGGTTCCGGTACGCCGGAAACCGTCCACCACCAGCGGGGACGTGCCGGCGTTCCAGACCGTGGCACCGAAGTTGACGTACCACTTACCGTTCGGCTTGCCGGTCTTCTCGTCGGCCCCCTGGGAGGCCGAGATGCCCCAGGCCGGCAGCGAGCGCAGGTCCGGTTTCGGGCCGGTCTTCGGAGCGGCGGCGAGCAGCTGGGGACGGCTGGCGGCGGCCCGGAACTCGGGCAGGTACGACGACACCTGACGCGACGCGTCGCCCTGGCCCTCGTGCAGGTGGTGCGCCCCGGCGGACCGGGCGAGCAGGCCCGGGTCCTCCTTGCCGTCCTCGATCCGGGCCGCGGCGAGCTCGGGCTCCTCGACCTTGAGATCGACCACGTTGACGTTCACCTTCGCGGTGGCCTTGGCCGCCGGGATGCCGAACATCTTGCGGTACTTCGGGGCGATCGTGGCGGTGGCGGTGTACTTCCCGGCCTTCAGCTTGGACAGAGCGTTCCCGGTCGTCGGCTGGTCGGCGATCGGCGAGTTCCAGCCGGCCTGCACACCCCAGACCGAGCCGAGGGTGAACGGGTTCTCCCCACCGCAGCGGGTCGGGTACGGCGTCGTGGACGGGGCGTCCCGCCGGGTCCGGGCCGAGCTGTAGGAGTTGCCGCAGAAGGCCGTCGAGTACTTCGCGACCGTCTTGCCCGCCTTGTCAGCGATCGTGATGGTGGTGAAGTTCTTCAGGCCGGTGAAGTCCTTGACCGTGCCCGCGGGCAGTTTGACCTTCACCTTCTTACCGTTCTTGGTGACCGTCCGGGTGGCGGTGATCGGCTTGTCGTAGGCCGTCCGGGTGGCCCGGATCTCGAACGGGTCCTTGCCGGCGATCACGTGCAGGCCGAGGTCCAGCGACAGGTAGACGTCCTCACCGTCGTCGTACCGCTCCGCGGTGACCGTCTTCGCGGCCGCCACGAACGCCAGCGACGGCGGGGTGGCCGCCGCCTCCGCGGCTCCCACTCCGGCCCCGGTGAGCACCAGCGCGCCCATCGCGACCCCGATCACCGGCCAGCGCCTTCGCCGCCGCCCACCTTGCGAATCAACCATCGTTTCCCCCAGGTCTGTTTCGAGAACCGGCCGCGGTCGGACCCCGGCCGGGCTGAGCACATCCCACGCCATCGGCTGTGAGATCGCTGTGAAGTCAGCGGCCCCTGGCACTAACCCGGGAGGAACTCCCGCGCCGGGTGGACAGGAACAGCACGCCCACGGCCACCGCGATCACCGCGGGCACCGGGACGGTGAACAGATCGTCATGAGGAAGCAGCAGGTACGCCGGCACCGCACCGGCGCCGAGCAGCAGCGCCGTGAGGCGCACCGCCACTGCCGCTCCGGGACGGCCCACCGACCGCAGCGCCTGCGGCACACCCCAGGCCGCGAACGAGGCCAGGATCAGCGCGGCGAACCCGGTCAGGCCGGCCGCGGACACCGCGAACTGGAGCGTCCAGTCGATCATCGCGAACAGCACCGGCACCGCGATCCCGCCGAGCGACAGCAGGAACAGCTGGCCGGTCAGGTAAACGCTGGGACGCTGCATCCGGCTGCGCATCGTGTCGTCGGCGAACTGCCGCGGGTCCCCGAACGCCTCGGCCGGGGACTGCCCGGTGGCGAGGCAGTGCGCCCGCACCCCGGCGATGATCGGCTCCGAGCCGTAGTACCCGATGCCCCGGTCGGCGAGCGCGAACCGCGCCGACATCTCCCACTGCTCGAACGTCACCATGTCCGCGTCCCCCAACCGCTCGTCTCTTCCCGCTCGAAACGCTACGGATCACGGCTCCCGGCCACATCGGACCACGGTTCGAGACGCTCGTGGTACCTGGGTACTACGCCGCCCGCACCGCCGGTATCCGCCGAAAGACAGAGCCTGGCACGGATGCCCTAAGGTGACCGGAATGGACCTTTTGGTGATCGGTGGCAGCGGACTTCTCGGGCAGGAGATCACCCGGCAGGCGCGGGACACGGGGGCCACCGTCGGGGCGACGTTCCACCAGCGCGGCGGGTCGGGGCCGGGCATCGCCTGGGAGCCGCTCGACATCCGCAACCGCGGGGACGTGCTGGCGCTGGTCCGCCGCTGCCGGCCCGCAACCATCATCAACACCGCGTTCCTGCAGACCGACTGGGTGACCACCGCGGACGGCGCGATGCACGTGGCGGCGGCCGCGGCAGCGACCGGGTCACGCCTGGTGCACGTGTCCAGCGACGCGGTCTTCTCCGGGCACCGGGCCCGGTACGACGAGACCTGCCCGCCCGACCCGGCGACTCCCTACGGGGCGGCGAAGGCGGCGGCGGAGACCGCGGTCAAGGGCCTGGTCCCGGACGCCGTGATCGCCCGCACCTCGCTGATCATCGGCGGTGGGGCGTCACACCACGAGAAGCTGGTGTACGCGCTGGCGTCCGGCGCCGCGGCCGGTGTCCTGTTCGCCGACGACGTCAGGTGCCCGGTGCACGTCGGCGATCTGGCCGCCGCCCTGCTGGAACTCGGCCGGTCCCAGCACACCGGGGTGCATCACGTGGCCGGCGCCGACGCGGTCAGCCGGCACGAGCTCGGGGTACTGATCGCCCGCCGGGACGGTCTCGACCACACCCGGCTGCCGAGTGGGCTGCGCGCCGAGACCGGACCGGCCGGGGCCCTGGAGGTACGCCTGGACTGCACCACCACCCAGGCCCGGTTGGACACCCGGCTGCGGGGCGCCCGCGAATTCCTCACGCACGCCCCCATCACCCCTCGGACGGATCAGAACTTCAGCGAGCTCAGGTACTGATAGCCGACCTTGGCGGTGTCCAGGGCCTGGGCGGGGGTGCGGGGCGCGCTGCCCGCGTCGTCCCGCTCGACCACGTACTCGACCAGGCCCGCCTGCCTGGCCCGGGCGAAGATCCGGCCGAAGTCGATCAGGCCGGAGCCGACGTCGGCGAAGGCGCTGCTGAAGTCCAGGTCCTTGACGTGCACCTGCTTGATCCGGTTGCGGTGCTTCTCGATCAGGTCGATCGGGTCGACGGCGCCGCGCCACGCCCAGTAGAGGTCGACCTCCAGGTGCACCAGACGCGAGTCGGTGTAGCCGGTCAGGATGTCGAAACCGGTCTTGGTGCCGCCGTCCTGGCGGGCGAACTCGTTGTGGTGGTTGTGGTAGCCGAGGCTGAGCCCGGCCCGGCGGGCGAGTTCACCGGCCTTGTTGAGG
>DATMVU010000851.1:0-7504 GCA_035562875.1 Actinoplanes sp.
TCCGGTACGCCGGTGCAGAGTCCCGTGGCCACGGGACTCTGCACCGGCGTACCGGAAGGTCTCAGAAAGGTTTTCGCCTTGCCGATGTGCCGGGTGTGAACTCCCGCAGTCTTCCCGGAGCCGCTCGATGACCGAACTCGCCGCCTCCCCCGGCATGAATCTGAACCTGACCGCCTCGCACGACCCCGCGGGGAGCTCGTTCGCTGATCCGAGTGATGCGGGGGTGGCCCAGGCCGCCGCGTTGTTCGAGGACATGCAGCCGGACAAGGCCGCGGAGATGCTGGCGCCGGTGTTGGCGTCCCGGCCGGATTCGGCGGCCGGCTGGATCCTGATGGCGCGGGTGCGGCTGGCGCTGGACCAGGTGCCGCAGGCGTTGGAGGCGGCGAGCCGGGCGGTGGAGTTGGCGCCGGAGGATCCGCGGCCGCCGGCGATTGCGAGCCGGGCGCTGACGCTGTCGGGGCGGCATGACGAGGCGTTGAGCATGGCGTACCGGGCGGTGATCGTGGAGCCGAAGAATCCGCTGTGGCATGACCGGGTGGCGTGGGCGTTGATGGCCGCGGACCGGCAGTTGGGTGATGCGGAGCAGGCGGCGCGGACGGCGGTGGGGCTGGATCCGAACGAGGCGCACTTCTATTTCACGCACGGTGTGGCGCTTGCGGCGCTCGGTCATGTGGATCAGGCCCGGCAGGCGTTGATGACGTCGTTGCGGCTGGAGCCGGAGAATCCGGTGGCCAAGCATCGGCTGGACGTGTTGAACGGGGCGGCGGCCCCGGTTCCGGTGCGGAAGAAGCGTGGGTGGCGGCTGTTCGGGCGCAAGGATGAGGACAAGCCGGTGCGCCCGGAAGAGTTCCGCCCGTGAAATAACAGTCGTAACGGTGCAACAGGTCATAATTCCGGCATGCGATCGTGTCTCTCGGCCGTGGCTCCGGTCCTCGCTGTCGTCCTGCTCGCCGCGGTCCCGGGCGCTGTGGACTTCGGCGTCCCGGCCGGGGCCAGCGTGCCACCCGTGCCGGTACGGCCGAAGAAGTCGTCCGCTCCGGTCCGAGCGGATGCCGCGCCGCTGCCGGTGACGGCGATGACCGCGCACTACGGCTTCAACGGCCGGGCCGGCAGCATCCTCGACGAGTCCGGTAACGGGCACACGCTGCGGGTGGTGTCGTTCCAGGGCGGCCGGGTCCGGCCGGTGGTGCACGGTCCGGGGACCGCGCTGGCCTTCCCGGGCCGGTGCACCGAGCGGGTCTGCCCGCAGGTGGCGTTGCAGAGCGGCGACTCGGCCGACCTGAACCCCGGCAAGCGGGACGTCTCGTTCGGTGCCGACGTGCTGCTCGGCCCGGCGCAGACCAGTTCCGGCCAGAACGTGCTGCAGAAGGGCTACTCGACCGTCGGCAGCCAGTACAAGCTGCAGATCGACGGTTCCGCCGGGCATCCGAGCTGTGCGCTGGTGGATGTGCGCAAACCCGCGATCCGGGTGGTCCGCAGCGCGGTGACGGTCGCCGACAACCGCTGGCACCGGCTGCGCTGCCAGCGCACCGGCAACCGCTGGGAGATCTACGTGGACGAGGTTCTCCGGGGCCGGATCACGATTCCGGCGAAGTTGAGCGTCGTCAACGATCAGCCGTTGAGCATCGGCGGCAAGGGCTTCTACCGGGACAACGATCAATTCAACGGCGTTCTCGACAACGTCTGGGTACGGGTCGCCCGCTGAGTTCCGTTCGGGGTTCCGGCTTCCGGTGTGCAATCGTCGAGGGGTGCCCCTCAACGCCCTGATCACCCGGGTTCGGGCCGTGCTGCGCAGCGCATTGACCACCTTCGTCGTGCTGACCCTGACACTGTGGTTGATGCCCGGGGTCGACGGCACCGACGTCGTCGACACGCTCGGTCTGGTGGTGCTCGTCGCCGCGGTCGGCGCGGTGCTGCGGCCGCTGCTGCTGCTCGGCATCACCGCGCTCGGCGGCTGGGCGGCCATGCTGCTCGGGGTGGTCGCCCAGGTGGTGGTCATGGTGGTGGCGTTGCGCCTGGACCCGGGCAACCGGATCAGTGGCCTGCCCACCCTGGTGACCGCCGCGGTGCTGGCGGTGGTCGTGGCCGCGCTGCTCGACTGGATGGCCGACGCCGGCAGTGACGACACGTTCGTGCGGGAGGCCCGCCGGTTGATGCGGGCGGTCCGCCGGCGCGCCTCCGGCCGTCTGCTGAGCCTCCGCCGCCAGCCGCCCGGCACCGAGCCGGGCCTGCTCATGGTGCAGCTCGACGGGGTGGCCGAGCCGGTTCTGCGCTGGGCGGTCCGGGCCGGGAACCTGCCGGTGCTGGGCCACTGGCTGCGGACCGGCAGTCACACCGCGCGCGGCTGGCACACCGGTCTGCCGGCCACCACTCCCGCCTCGCAGGCCGGCATCCTGCATGGGGCGAGCCGGCAGATCCCGGGTTTCCGCTGGTACGAGAAGGAGACCGGCAAGATCATGGTCGCCAACCGGCCACGCGACGCCGCAGTCATCGAGACCCGGCTCAGCGACGGCCGCGGTCTGCTCCGCGACGGTGGGGTGAGCATCAGCAACGCGTTCAGCGGTGACGCCGTCACCAGCCTGCTCACCGTCAGCCACGCGGCACTGCCCGGCCGGTCGGCGCGGGGCTGGGCGGCGTTCATGGCCTCGCCGTACGGGTTCACCCGCGCCCTGGTCCTGGGAGTCGCCGAGGTCTTCACCGAGCTGCACCAGGCCCGTCTCCAGCGCCGTCGCGACCTGCAGCCGCGGGTCAGCCGCTCCGGCGCGTTCCTGGCACTGCGCCCGGCCTCGATGCTGCTGCGGGATGTGAACGTCTCGCTGATGGCCGAGCAGATGGCCCGCGGGGTTCCGGCGATCTACTGCGACCTGGTCGACTACGACGAGGTCGCGCATCACGCCGGCCCGGCCCGGCCGGAGTCGATGCGCCAGCTGGAGAGCCTGGACCGGATGCTCGGTGTGCTGCAGCGACTCGCTCCCGAGGCGGCCCGCGACTATCAGATCGTCGTCCTCTCCGACCACGGGCAGAGCCAGGGGCCGACGTTCCGTCAGCAGCACGGTGAGGGCTTCGACGAGGTGGTGAACCGGCTGGCCGCCGACGCGCTGACGGTCTCGTCCGGCAACCTGTCGATGATCTACCTGACCAGGTTCCCGACCCGGCTCAAGCAGAGCGCCATCGAGCACGCCCACCCCCACCTGATCAGCGGGCTCGCCATCCACCCCGGGGTCGGTGTGGTGGTGGTCCAGGGCGAGGAGGGCCCGATGGCGTACGGGTCGGGCGGCTCGCACCGGCTACGGGACGGCGTGGTGGTCGGTATCGACCCGCTGGCGCCGTACGGCGAACACGCCCGAGCCGACCTGTTGCGTCATCAGAGTGCCGCACACGTCGGTGACCTGGTGGTGATCAGCTCGGTGGATCCGGAGACGCAGGAGGTGTCCGCCTTCGAGGAGTTGGTCGGTTCGCACGGTGGTCTCGGTGGCTGGCAGACCGAGGCGATGCTCGTGCATCCGGCGGCCTGGCCGGTCGACCATGATCTGTCCGGCCCGGACGCGGTGCACCGGCAGCTCGTCGACTGGCTGGTCATGCTCGGGTTGCGGGCTCCGGAGACGGTGGCTCTCGACCCGTCCGAGCCGATACACCTGACAAACCGAGAAAAGGGAGTAAATGCGCGACTTTCGCCCATCAGGGAGAGTTGACAGCATGTGCGCCTGTTTGTCCTTATTCTTCTTCTGCTCGCGTCCACCGCGGCCCCGGCACGAGCCGTCACCAACACCGCCCGGACCGCCCCCACCTTCAACGGCACCGTCCACGCCGTCGCCTACCTGGGAACCACGGTCTACGTCGGCGGGTCGTTCACCCGGGCGAACTGGGGTGGCCGCAACTGGCCCCGAGAACGACTCGCGGCCTTCGACTCCCGCACCGGAGCCCTGCTGAAATGGTCGCCCACCGCCGACGGCACGGTCCGGGCGCTCGCCGCCACCCGCGGAGCCGTCTACGTCGCCGGGGACTTCCACCGGATCGCCGGTAAACGACGTGACTCGCTCGCCCGCCTCCACCCCACCGACAACACCCTCACCCCGTTCCGGCACTTCATCACCGGTACGCCGTACACCCTCGCGATCGGCAACGGCCGCCTCTACCTCGGTGGCAGCTTCACCACCGTCAACCGCCACCGGCAAGCCAACCTCGCCGCGTTCAACCTGGCCACCGGCACCCTCGACACCCGCTGGCAACCCGCCGCCGACGGCCGGGTCCACAACGTCGCGGCGGTCGGCGGCCGGGTCTTCCTCGGCGGCGCCTTCCGGGCAGTGAACGGCGACCGCAGCGCGGCCCGGCTCGCCGCAGTCGACGGTGTCAGCGGTGCACTGGACCGGCACTTCCGGCCCGCCGTCACCGCCGAAGTCAACGACATCGCCGTCAACGGCACCGGCGTCTACGCGGCCACCGGCGGACAGGGCGGCCGGGCCATCGCCTTCGGCCTCGACGGCCGCACCCGCTGGCAGCGAGTGTTCGACGGGGACACCACGGCGATCGCCCTTGTCGGCGGCGCCCTGTACGTCGGCGGACACTTCGACCGGGTCTGCCTCACCACCCGCAACGGCCCGCACGGCAGCTGCCTGGACGGCTCGGTACCCCGGGTCAAACTCGCCGCGATGACCGCCACCGGCCGGCTGACCGCGTGGAACCCGCAGGCCAACGGGGTGATCGGCGTCCGCGTCCTGGCCACCGACCCGTCCAGTGGCGCCCTGGACGCCGGCGGCGACTTCACCACCATCGGCGGGCAGGTCCGGCCCCGGTTCGCCCGCTTCTGACCGGCCGGTCCGGTTCCCGGCTCCTCGGTGTGAAGGGCCGGGACCGGGACTGATAACCGGGACCGGGACTGATAACCGGCGCCTAAGGGCCGCACAGGATCCGCATAGGCAGGCTCGGCAGTCTTCTCCGGGTCAGCACCCGAGCGGACCGAGGAGCGCCGATGACTCAGCACGATCCGAACCCCCACACCGGGGCGTTCCAGCGGCACTCCGACGCCCACCGGGAACCAGCGGCGCCCCGTCCCCGGTACCCGCACGGGGAACCGGCGGCCTGGCCTGCCGAGATACCCGACCCCAACTCGCTGCCGACCGACTGGTCGCCGTCCGGAACCGCACACGCCGGCTCCACCTACACCGACTACGGAACACCGTCCAACGCCCCGGTCTCCGCGTTCACCCCCGGAGCACCGACCGGCTTCACCTCGGTTGAGTCGACCGGCTACCACGCGGTTGTCAGCCCTCGTGCCGCGCGGTCGTCCGGTGGCTACCCCGGCGAGCCGGGTGGCGAGCCCGTCGCCTGGCTCCCCGCCCCCACGGAGCCAGGCGGCGCGCCCGCTTCCCGCACCCGGGCCGAGAGCCACCGGCCCGAGGAGGGCCGGCTTCAGGGAGGCTGGGCCGAGGCCCCGGGCCGATCCGGGCGGAGCCCCGAATTCGACCCGGCCTCCTCATGGAACGGCAACACCACGATGGGCTCCGGCCGCACCACCACCGACCGGGACCGGAACCCCTGGGTCGTCACCCCCGTGCCGGACCGCATCCCGGCCGAATGGGACGACACCGCAGTCCCGGACTCGATCCCGCAGTCCTGGGCCGACGACACCCGGCACCGCGCCGAACCACCGACCGCCACCTGGAACATCCCGTCCGGACAGAGCCGGGCCGCTCGACGGGCGGCGGAAACCGGCGCCGCCACCGAACAGTGGCCCGCGACCCGGCCGGGACCACCGGATGAACCGCCGGCCCGGGCCTGGCACGCAGCCCCGGCCGAACCGGCGACCACCGGGTGGCACCCGGCTACGGCCGAGCCGACCGGCACCTGGAACGTCCCGCCCACGACCCGGCATCAGGCTGTCGAACCGGTCGCCACGACCCGGCATCAGGCTGTCGAACCGGTCGCCGGGAACTGGAACGAACCAGTCGAACCGGCCACCGGAAGCTGGCGCATGACCGGCCGGGCCGCCCGTGACGTGGAGGTAGTGGACGGCTCGTGGCAGGGCCGGCCCGAAGGCGGGGATGCTGCGGGCGTGCTCGTTCCTCGTACCGAAGCCGGGTCCTCGGTCGTGGAGAAGCCGGAACCGGTCACCCCCGCGACCCGCCGCAACCCCAAGCTGACCCTGGTCGCCGCCTTGATCGCGGCAGCGCTGGCCGGTGGCGGGGTGGGTGCCGGAATCGTGGCCTTCACCGGTGGGGGAGCAGCCTCCTCCGCGCCGGCGGCTCCGGCCGGTGGCGTACCCGGCGGTCCGGCGCCGGACGGTCAGGCACCCGGAACCCAGCCGTCACAGGCGGCCGGCTGACGAACTTTGCCCGGGGGATGAAAGACGGGGACGGTTCCCGCTGTGGGCGGCGGGAACCGTCTTCGTTGAGACCGTCAGGCCTGACTCTCCTCGACCGCACCGTTGCGGGCCCGGCGTTTGCGGACGTGCCGCATGTGCAGTACCACGTAGGTGCCCACAGCCAGGACCACCAGCCCGATCGCCGGCCACTGGTATTTGTGGGCGTGCCCCATGATCATCACGAGGTTGGCGCCGAGGAAGTAGGCGAGAGTGCACCAGAACCCCACCCACAGCGCCGCGCCGATCGCGTTGTAGAGCAGGAACGTCTTCCAGGGCATCCGGGTGATACCCGCGATCACGCCGTTGAGCTGACGTAACCCGTCGATGAACCGGGCCACCACGATGATCCGGTTACCGCGGCGGGCGAAGAACTCCTCGGCCTTCGCCAGCCGGGCCGGGGTCACGAAGATGTACTTGCCCCACCGGTGCACGATCTTGCGGCCGCCGCGCAGCCCGATCCAGTACCCGATGTTGTCGCCGACCACCGCCGTCACGAACGAGATCAGTGCGACCAGGAAGATGTTCATCCGGCCGTAGCCGGCATAGATGGACCCCGCAACCATGATCGTCTGGCCGGGCGCGGGGACGCCGAAGCTCTCCACCACGATCACGCCACCGATCGCCAGATAACCCCAGCGGTCCAGGATCGGGGCCACGGTGTGCAGGAACCCGGGAAGGTCGGCAGAAGGTGGCATCCGCTACACGGTAGCCGTAGCCGGCATCTCCGGCTGCACAGACCTGTGTCGACCAAGCGATTTCTTGATGACAGAACCGCCTTTCTCGCTCTTTTCCGAGAACGGAAGCGGCGCCGGCCACCGGCCGGCGCCGCTTTCACACGGAGAGTCAGATGGCGTCGGCGGAGAGCTGGCCGCGCAGCTTCGTCAGCGCCTTGGTGAGCAGGCGGGAGACGTGCATCTGGGAGATGCCGATCTGGTCGGCGATCTGCGACTGGGTCAGGTTGCCGTAGAAGCGCAGCGTCAGAATCTTCTGCTCACGCTCGTCCAGGGTGGCCAGGGCCGGGCCGAGGGCGACCCGGGTCTCGGCGACCTCGAACTCGTGGTCCTCACCGCCGAGGGTGTCGCCCAGTTCGGTGGTGCCGTCGGCGCTGATCGGGGTGGAGAGGGACGTCGCGTTGTACGCCCG
>DATMVU010000852.1:0-19575 GCA_035562875.1 Actinoplanes sp.
ACCAAGGCGACGGCAACCAAGACCACAGCGGCCAAGAAGACCGCTACCACGGCGGCGAAGAAGACCACCAAGGCGGCACCGGCCAAGAAGACCGCGCGCAAGACCGCGGCCCCGGAAGCGGCTCCGGCTCGTGCCCGGACGCCGCGGAAGGCCCGCTGAACACTGCTGACACCCGGAAGGCGTCCACCCGTACGGTGGACGCCTTCCGGTGTTCCGGCGCTGCTCACCCGCCCGGACCTACCGTCCGGGCATGGAGAAGGGCACGGAGAACCCACGGGGCCTGACCGCGCGGGCCGCCATCACGGCGGTGCTGTTCGCGGGCGCGGTAGTGCCCGGTTGGACGCTCGGCGACCTGGCCGAGAACCGCACCGGGTGGCCGATCCTGGACTGGGTGCTCACCTGTGGGTGGTCCGGGCTGGCGGTGACATGGGCCGCACCCCGCTGCTCCTACCGGCGGATGGACGGCTGGTTCGGAGCGGTGCCGATCTACGGCTGGTACCTGGCCGGGATCCTCGCCTGGCGGCTGGCGCTGCTGCCGTACCGGGACTGGGAACCGCGCCGGGACGAACTGTGGCAGGCCCGCTGGCTCACCGGTGACCACGTCGGATACTGGCGGGCCGACGTCTCGGCCCGCCGTACCGTCACAGCCGGGACGCGCCCAGCAGCCGGTCGCCGGACCAGGTGAGCAGCCAGCCGGCACCCTTCGGCGTCTTGAACGCGTGGTGATCGTCCACCCCGTGCAGTGCGGCCAGCAGATGCGGCATCAGCCTGCCCTGACTGCACACCACCACCCGTTCCCGGGGCCGCAGCTCGGCCAGCCGGTTCAGCGCCGCCGCCACCCGGGCCGGCAGCCGGTCCGGGGCCTCCGGTTCGGCGAACGCGCCGTCGCTCACGATCGCCCGGTCACCGATCGCGGCAGCCAGCGGTTCCAGGGTCTGGGTGCAGCGCAGCGGGGTGGCCGCCACCAGCCGGCGCGGCCGCAGCGGGGCCAGCAGGGTGGCCAGCCGGTCCGCCTGCTCGGCGCCGACCGGATCGATCGGCCGCAGCCCGTCCCGGCCGGTCCATTTCTTCCGCTCCCCGGCCCGGGCGTGCCGGACCAGCGCGATCACCGCGGTGACCGGGGGAAGTGCCGCGGCCTCCGCCAGGACGGCTTTCTCATCGTCGTACGTCAACCGGGCCGCCGCCTCGTCGAACGGCAGCCAGGCCAGCTCGTCGACCTCGTCGGTGTCCTGGACCGGACCGTCGCTGACGGCCTCCATCAGCCAGTACGCCACGGTCTTCGGCCGGCCGTCCGGCAACGTGTAGTCACAGTCCGGCAGCCGCAGCCGGGGGATCCCGGCCACACCGGTCTCCTCCTCGACCTCGCGCAGTGCCGCGAGCAGCGGCTCCTCGCCGTCGGTGAGCTTGCCCTTGGGCAGGCTCCAGTCGTCGTATCTCGGCCGGTGCACGAGACACACCTCGGCCCGGTCACCCGACCGGCGGAGCAGGACTCCACCGGCCGCACGTTCCACTCTCGTCACTTTTTCCCAATGATCCGCCGGAGCATGGCCGCCTGCAGATGGACCTGCGGACGGCCGGGGTTGCCCTGGTTACGGTGCCAGATGCCGTCGCCGTCCAGATCCCAGCCCTCGGTGTGTTCACCCATCGACAGTTCCAGCACGTGCCGCAGCTCCTCACGAGCCGACGACAGGGTCACCTTGACCAGGGCTTCCACCCGGCGGTCGAGGTTGCGGTGCATCATGTCGGCGGAGCCCATCCAGTACTCCGAATCGGGTCCGGGCCCGAACCGGAACACCCGCGAGTGCTCCAGGAACCGGCCGACTATCGACCGGACCCGGATGTTGTCCGACAGGCCGGGGATACCGGGCCGCAGCGCGCACATGCCCCGGATGACCAGGTCCACCTTGACCCCGTCCTGCGAGGCCCGGTACAGCGCGTCGATCGTCTTCTCGTCGACGAGCGAGTTCACCTTGAACTGGACCAGTGCCTCGCCGCCCTCCCGGGCGATCCGGGCCTGCTCGTCGACCCGCTCCAGCAGGCCCTTGCGGACACCGTGCGGGGCGACCAGCAGCCGGCGGTACGTGGTCTGGCGGCTGTAACCGGTCAGCACGTTGAACAGGTCGGTGACGTCCGCCCCCACCTCGGGGTCGGCGGTCAGCATGCCGAAGTCCTCGTAGAGCCGGGCCGTTTTCGGGTGGTAGTTGCCGGTGCCGATGTGGCAGTACCGGCGGATCTGGTTGCCCTCCTGGCGTACCACCAGTGAGGTCTTGCAGTGGGTCTTGAGACCGACCAGGCCGTAGACCACGTGGCAGCCGGCCCGCTCCAGGGTCCGCGCCCAGGCGATGTTGGCCACCTCGTCGAACCGGGCCTTCACCTCGACCAGCACCACCACCTGCTTGCCCGCCGCGGCCGCGTCGACGAGTGCGTCGACGATCGGCGAGTCACCCGAGGTGCGGTACAGCGTCTGCTTGATCGCCAGCACGTTGGGGTCGGCAGCGGCCTGCTCGATGAACCGCTGCACGCTGGTGGAGAACGAGTGGTACGGGTGGTGCACCAGGATGTCCGACTCGCGCAGCCGGTTGAAGACGCTGCGCGGCACCTCACCGTCGGCCAGGTGCGGGTGGGTCGCCGGGACGAACGGGCGGTCCTTCAGGTCGTCCCGGTCACATTCGCCGAAGACCTGCCACAGCGACGACAGGTCCAGCAGGCCGGGCACCCGCAGCACGTCCTGCCCGTCCATGTCCAGCTCGCGGACCAGCAGGTCGAGCACGTGGTCACTGATCGAGGCGGCCACCTCCAGGCGCACCGGCGGGCCGAACCGGCGTTGCGCCAGCTCCCGCTCCAGGGCCTGCAGCAGGTCCTCGTCGCGGTCCTCGTCCACTTCCAGCTCGGCGTTGCGGGTCACCCGGAACAGATGCCACTCCAGGATCTGCATGCCCGGGAAGAGCTGGTTGAGGTGGACCGCGATCAGCTCCTCGACCGGCAGGAACCGGATGCCGCGGCTGTCGTTCTGCACTGTCACGAACCGGGGCACGTTGTTCGGCACCTTGACCCGGGCGAACAGCTCGGGCGAGTCGGGGTCCGGGTAGCGCAGCGCGACGGCCAGGTTCAGCGACTTGCTGGAGATGTACGGGAACGGGTGCGCCGGGTCCACCGCCAGCGGCGTCAGCACCGGGAACACCTGCTCGCGGAAGAAGGTGCGCAGCCGGCCCTGCTCGGCGGCGTTCAGCTCCTTCCACGACACCAGCTCGATGCTCTCCGCCGCCAGTTTCGGCCGCACCTCGTCGGCGAAGCAGGCCGCGTGCCTGGTCACCAGGTCGACGGTGCGCGCGCTGATCATCTCGATCTGGTGGCGCAGCGGTGACCGGTCCCCGCCGCGCATCGGCAGTCCGGCACTCAGCCGCCGTTTCAGGCCGGCCACCCGGACCATGTAGAACTCGTCCAGGTTGCTCGCGAAGATCGCCAGGAATTTCGCCCGCTCCAGCAGCGGTGATCCCGGGTCCTCGGCCAGTGCCAGAACGCGGGAGTTGAAATCGAGCCAGGACAATTCCCGGTTGAAGAAGCGGTCCTCCGGCAGCAGATAGCCGGGCTCGTTGTCCACCTCGTCGTCATCGTCATCGTCGTCGTCATCGGCGAGACCGGCGACCATGTCGCGGGCGGTGAACTCGGCGGCCTCGCGCTCGGCCGTGACCGGCGTCTGCGAGGTCTCGTCGGGATCGATCGCGTCGACGGGCTGTTCCAAGATCTCCTCCGCCTGTTCCGAACTGTCTTCCGGCAGCTCCGGCCTGGGAAGAAAGCGGCCATTGGGGCCGCGCCGGCGGTTCTCGGGGGTCCGGGGCGGAGTCTGCATGGCTCCATCATCGCCGTTTCCGGAGAAACGTGAAACGAACTACCGGATGATCACTTCAAGCTACTCCGGGAATTAACACCCGACAAACCGCCCCGGAGTCGTCCTCCTCGACCGTCACCCGCTGACCGAGCCGGAGAAGGCGCAGGCCGGAGCGCTGAAAGGCGTCCGCGCCGAAGGCCAGTGGGGTGCCGTCGTCGAGCAGCAGCGAACCACTGCGGGTCTCCGGGTCGAAAGTCGCGATCGTGCCCTGCATGAGGACTCACGCTACCGGTCCCGGCGGCGTCATGCGGCGGGTGCACACTCCGGGGTCAGACCGAGGTCCCGCAACAGCCCGCAGGTCTGCCGACCGGCCCCGAGCATCAGCACCGTGTCCAGGTCGGCCGGAGTGTCCACATCCTGCCGCAGACCCGGCCAGTCCCCGTCCAGCGCCACCGCACCGGACGCGGCGTGCGCCGCCGCCGACGGCCCGCCGAACCGGGGATCCAGCGGCCGGTGCGGCGGAACCGCCAGCAGGACCGTGCCGATCCCGGCCGCGTCCGGCACGAACCCGCGGCCGGTCATCCGGGCCAGCACGTCGTCGAGCTGCTCCGGGCGCAGTGCCGGTAGGTCACCGGCGAGCACCACCCGGTGCAGCTCCGGGCCGGCCACCTCGTCCGCGCCGAACCGCATCGCCGCGTTCAGCCCGCCACCGGGATCCGGCACCACCCGGGCGCCCAGCTCCCGCACCGCGGCACCGGCCACCGGGTCGTCGGTGACCACCAGCAACTCGGCCACCGCACCCGTGGCGAGGACCGCTGTCGCGGTGTCCCGCACCATGGCCAGGGCCAGCTCCGGATGACGGTCGGCGGGCACCGCACCCCGCAACCGCGTCTTCGCCGCCCCCAGCCGCTTCACCGGGATCACCGCCGTCCACATACGCACCCGACCATCCTGCCCCAGGGATCTTTCCGCCCGTGCCCGTCACGACCGTGATTCCGGAGACCCCTGGCTGGTTCTGCCGGAAGTGAGCAGGCATGATTTCGTCCCAGACGAACGAGGAGGGACGCCGTGGGCTGCTGGCAACGCGTCGCGGTGCTGCCCGTCATCCCGGTCACCTCGGCGCTGACCCGCCGGACCTGGCCGCGGATGGAGGCGGTCCCGGCCGCCGACCCGGTGATCCTGGTCGCCCACCACGTCCACCGGTCCGGGTGGTGGCCCCGGTTCCTCGGCAGGTTCAGCGTGTGGAAGGTGCCGATCATCGGGTTCCTGCTCCTCAAGACCCGGCAGATCCCCGTCGGACGGGGCAGTGTTGAGATCATGCTGGACGTCCGGGACCTGCTCGGCGAGATCCGCGACGGCGAACCGCCGGCGCTCTACGACCGGCCCGTCACCCGGGCCATTACCTCGGAGGAAACGCCATGAGGGCGTCCGTCATCGGTTCCGGAGCCTGGGGCACCGCGTTCGCCAAGGTGCTCGGCGACGCCGGGTCGGACGTGACCATGTGGGCGCGCCGGGAGGCGGTCGCCGCCGAGATCCGCGACAAGAACACCAACAGCCATTCCCTTCCCGGGGTACGCCTGGCGGGCTCCGTCACCGGCACCACCGACCTGGCCGAGGCGGTGGACGGGGCCGAACTGATCGCGATCGCCGTCCCGTCCCAGACGCTGCGCGGCAACCTCGCCGACTGGGCCGGGCTCTTCCCCGCCGACTCGACAGTCGTGTCCCTGATGAAGGGCATCGAACTCGGCACCCTCAAGCGGATGAGCGAGGTGATCGTCGAGACCGCCGGGATCGCCGCGGACCGGGTGGTGGTCGTCTCCGGCCCCAACCTGGCCCCGGAGATCGCCGCCGAGCAGCCCACCACCACTGTCGTGTCCTGCTCCGACGAGGCCCGGGCCAAGCAGGTCCAGCACGCGCTCGCCGCACCCTACTTCCGGCCGTACACCTCGGACGACGTGATCGGCTGCGAACTCGGCGGAGCCTGCAAGAACGTGATCGCCCTGGCGTACGGCATGGCTGTCGCCCTCGGCCTCGGTGACAACACCCGGGCCTCCCTGATCACCAGGGGACTGGCCGAGACCGCCCGTCTCGGCGTCGCCCTCGGCGCCGACCCGCTCACCTTCGCCGGCCTGGCCGGACTCGGTGACCTGGTGGCCTCCTGCTCATCGCCGCTGGCCCGCAACCGCACCTTCGGGGAGCACCTGGGCCGCGGCGAGACCCTGGAACAGGCGCAGATCGCCACCCGGCAGACCGCCGAGGGTGTCAAGAGCTGCCTGTCCATCCGCGACCTGGCCCGGGCGAACGGCGTCGAGATGCCGATCGTCGAGCAGGTCGAGCGCGTGTGCCACGAAGGGGTGGACCCGCGGGTCGCGGTCAAGCTGTTGATGACACGGGACATGAAGCCCGAGTAAGAGGTCTTTCTCATGAGTTACTCCGACGGAACCCGGTCGGTGCACGCCGGCCTGCCCACACCTGTGGTGGGCGAGCCGTTCCTGCCGGGGCCGGTGTTCGCCGCGCCCTACCACCTCGACCCGGTCACCGGGCCCGGGGAGCACGGCTACGCACGGACCGAGAACCCGACCCGGGAAGCCCTGGAATCGGCGATCGGCGCCCTGGAGGGCGGGTCCACACTCGTCTTCTCCAGCGGGCAGGCGGCGATCACCGCGCTGCTGCTGGCGGTGCTGCGGCCGGGGGACACCGTGGCACTGCCCTCGGACGGCTACTTCACCGTGCGGGCGTTCGCCGAGGGCACCCTGCGGGAGCTGGGCGTGACGACGGTGCTGGTGCCGACCGCCGGGCCCTACCCGGACTTCACCGGGACCCGGCTGGTGCTGCTGGAGACCCCGGCCAACCCCGGGCTGGACGTCTGCGACCTGCGAGAACTGTCCGCTGCCGCACACCGGGCCGGTGCGCTCGTCGCCGTCGACAACACGGCCGCCACCCCGCTCGGGCAGAACCCGCTCGCCCTCGGCGTGGACCTGGTCGTCGCGTCCGGGACCAAAGCGCTGACCGGGCATTCCGACATCCTTCTGGGGTACGTGGCGGCGAACGATCCGTCGCTCCTCGGTCCGGTCGAGACGTGGCGCAAGCAGACCGGCGCCGTGCCCGGGGCGTTCGACGCGTGGCTGGCGCACCGGTCCATCGCCACCCTCGACCTGCGGCTCGCCCGGCAGACCGCCAACGCGGCAGCCGTCGCCGAACTGCTGCTGTCCCGTTCCGACGTGACCGGGGTTCGCTGGCCGGGGCTGCCGGGGGATCCGTCCCATGCCGTCGCGTCCGCCCAGATGCGCCGGATCCCCGGGATCGTGTCGTTCGACCTCGGCACCGCGGAACGGGTCGGCCGGTTCCTGACCGCGGCGAAACTGGTGTTCGCCGCCACCTCGTTCGGGGGTGTGCACACCACCGCCGACCGGCGGGCGCAGTGGGGGGACGACACGTCACCCGGCTTCGTCCGGTTCTCCTGCGGCATCGAGGACACCGTCGACCTGGTCGCCGACATCACCGCTGCCCTGGACGAGTCTTGACCGGTTGGAACACCTTCGACCCGGAGCAGGTGGCGGCGCTCACCCAGGGGGAGAGCTTCTTCGCCGACCCGGGGGAACGGGACTGTCCGGGGTGCGGAGAGCGGCGGCTGCGGGCCTACTTCACGGTGCCGTCGAACGCCCGGCGGCCCACCCTGGTCAGCTACGTGTGGTGCACCGGGTGCGGGAAGTTCGTGGGGACCCGGGCCAAACACCCGGAAGGGCTGATCTTCTCCGACCCGCTCGCCGTCCTCGGTGCCCCGGAACGGCGGGAGCTGGAACGCAGCCTCAACGGATTCCTCGCCCACCTGGACTCGCTGTGGGACAGCGGGGCTCTGCCGCAGACGTTCACCGCTGAACGGTGACCACCGCCCACCACCCGGCGCGGGCGAGTCGGCCCGGTGTGCCGCCCGCCTCGCCGGGACCCGGCGGGACGTCCTGGATTCTGCGGGACGTCCCTATTCGTACTCCAGCGTGAATTTGATCTTGGGTTAGCCGTGCGTGGCGACGAAATCGTGCAGCCAGTCCGGGACGATCTCGGACCCCGGCTCGGCGGTGCGCCGTAGCGCCTCCCCGGGGCGGATGCCCAGCAGGGTCAGCGTCATCGTGGCCAGCAGTGTGGACCGGCCGTGATCGGCAACGGACTGGGTGACCACGAACCGCCCCCGGCGGACCTCGTGCGCCAGCCGGATCGCCAGCGCCACCACCTGGCTCGCCTCCCGTGGAGTCTCCTCCTGCACCGGGAACCGCACCACCTCGATACCGGACGTGTCCGGCCCCGGGTCGGTAGCGGACACCAGGATCTCCACGCCGGCTCTCGCCAGCGCGAGCAACTCCTGCGGGGACCATGACTCGTTTGCTGGATGAGCCATCGTCGCCAACTGCCCGGGACCCGGGCCGGCGATCACGTGGAGTGCTGGAGCCATCGACGCTGTGTTCTCCCTGCCTTGCACGTTGTGGACGCCCATATTTGGTTTACGCAGAGTAGGGTCACGCGCCGCGTGACCGCTAGCGGGAAGGCGCAGAGCAGAGTGACGTTCCCCAGAAAGACCCGCGTCGCGATCGTGTTCGGCGGTCGCAGCACTGAGCACGGTGTTTCCTGTGTCAGCGCCGGCGCGATCCTGGGTGCCCTGGACCAGGATCAGTACGAGGTTCTCCCGGTCGGAATCACCCGTGCGGGTCGCTGGGTGCTGGCGTCCGGCGACGCCACCCAGTTCGCCATCAGCGAGCGGAGACTGCCCGAGATCACCGCGGAGTCGGGCAGTGCCGTCATGCTCGCCCCCGACCCGACGACGACCGCGATGATCGTACGGGACCCGATCGAGGGAGTCTCCGAACTGGCCGGAGTGGACGTGGTCTTCCCGGTACTGCACGGCGCCTACGGTGAGGACGGCACCATCCAGGGGATGCTGGAGATGGCCGGGATCCCGTACGTAGGGGCCAACGTCTTCGCCTCCGCCGCGGCGATGGACAAGGAGTTCACCAAGAAACTGGCGATCGCCGAGGGCATCCCGGTCGGGCCGTACGCGGTACTGCGCGCCGGCACCTCGCTCACCGCCGCCGATCGACGGCGCCTGGGCCTGCCGGTCTTCGTGAAACCGTCACGGGCCGGATCGTCCACCGGCATCACCAAGGTCAGCGACTGGGCCGACCTGGACGAAGCAGTCGCCGTCGCCCGGGCGATCGACCCGAAAGTACTCGTCGAAGCGGCGATCGTGGGCCGCGAGATCGAATGCGGCGTCCTCGAGGGCGAGTCCGGCGGTAGCCCCGAGACGTCACTGCTCTCCGAGATCCACATGGACGGCGCGGACTGGTACGACTTCGAGACGAAATACCTGGCCGGCACCCGGTACACGATCCCCGCGGACCTGCCCGCCGCGGTCACCCGGAAGATCCGGGACTACTCGCTGCGGACCTTCACCGCACTGGACTGCGCCGGACTGGCCCGGGTCGACTTCTTCGTGACCGAGGCCGGCGAGATCTTCCTCAACGAGATCAACACGATGCCGGGGATGACCCCGACCTCGATGTTCCCGCAGCTGTGGGCGGCCACCGGCCTGGACTACCCGAAAGTGGTGGACCGGCTGATCCGCACCGCAATCAGCCGCGGGACCGGCCTGCACTAGGTCCGGTGTGGCAGACCCCGCGAGGCTGCGGCACAGGACCTAAGCGTTGCGGTCGCACCCGGCGGGCATGTCGGTGAGCGCCTTCGACTTGACCGTCTTCACCACCGTGTCGGAGAACTCGTTGGCCCACTGCGCCGGGCTCTTGTACGAATCCGGAACCGTCACCTCGACCGGGATCTCACGGTCCATCGTGGTGAACGTCGCCGCCCCGTCGCTGTCGGCCGCGTACCAGCAGACGTTGTTCATGATCAGCAGCTCGGTGTCCATCGGCACGCAGCCGGGCGTGGTGTCGTTCGGAACCTTGCAGGTCTCCGGCTGCTCCACGCCACAGGTCAGCGTGATCGCCGGCTCGCCGTAGGCGGCGTTCTGCTCCGGGCCGGCCGACACCCGGCGGGCCGGCAGGTCGCGGATCGCCGCCGGGAGCTGGGAGGTGACCGCCAGGCAGACGGTGGAGGCGCGCTCAGCGAGCTGCGGCGCGTCCATCACGACAGGGGTGCTCGGGATCGCGACCGGAGTCTGCTTCTCCTCCGCCGTCGCGTCCGGCTTGACCACGGAGAAGGCGATGACACCCACCAGGATCGTCACCGGCACGGCCACCGCCGTCGCCCACAACGCGGCGACCCGCTTCGTCCGGTCCGGTGCCTGGTCGCTCTTCGGGGTGTCGGTGTCCACCATGTCAGAGGTTTACCACGGAGCAGGTCAGCGTCCGCGTGATGCCCGGCACGTACTGGACCTTGCTCACAATCAGGCCACCCAGCTCGTCGACGGTGTGCGCCTCGGTCAGCACCACCACGTCGTACGGCCCCGTCACCGCGTCGACCCGCACCACCCCCGGTATCTTCTCGATCGCGGCGGCCACGTCACGGGCCTTACCGACCTCCGTTTGAATGAGGATGTATGCCTGGACCACGATCGACTCCCATCCGCCAATGTCGGTGATCCCCGAAAGTGAAACTACCGTACGAACACGGCCCACAGCGGGTCGCCAGCATCGAAGGGTGTGGACGTGAGCATCGCAGAGGCCGGTGAATTCGGGCTGATCGGCCGAATCACCTCCCGGCTCGGCTCGGGAGAGGCCACCCTGATCGGCCCCGGCGACGACGCCGCCGTCGTGCGGGCCAGCGACGGGCGGGTGGTCGCCTCCACCGACGTCCTCGTCGAAGGACGGCACTTCCGCCGCGACTGGTGCGGCCCCGAAGACGTCGGGCACCGGGCCGCCGCCGCCAACCTGGCCGACATCGCCGCCATGGGGGCGGTACCGACCGCCCTGCTCGTCGCCCTGTGCATCCCCACCGGGCTCGACATCAGCTGGGCCGAAGGACTCGCCGACGGCCTCACCGCCGAAGCCGGCCTGGTCGGCGCGACAGTGGTCGGCGGCGACACCTCGTCCAGCCCCACCCTCACCATCGCCGTCACCGCCCTCGGCGACCTGCGCGGCGCCGACCCGGTCCGGCGGGACGGCGCCCGCCCCGGCGACGTGCTCGCCCTGTGCGGGCGGATCGGATATGCCGCCGCCGGGCTCACCGTCCTGTCCCGCGGGTTCCGGACCCCGAAACTGCTCGTCGAGGCCTACCGGCGGCCGTCCGTGCCGTACTCGGCCGGGCCCGAGGCGGCCCGGGCCGGAGCCACCTCGATGATCGACATCTCGGACGGGCTGCTCCAGGACGTCGGGCACATCGCCGCCGCCAGCAAGGTCGGCATCGACGTATATCGCGACGCCTTCGACCTGCCCGGCCAGATGCGGGACGCGGCCAACGCACTCGGCGTCGACCCCTACCTGTGGTTGCTGTCCGGCGGCGACGACCACCCGCTGGCCGCCACCTTCCCACCGGACGCCGGCCTTCCGCCCGGATGGCGCCCGATCGGCACCGTCCAGGAGGGCAGCGCTGTCACCGTCGACGGCAAACCCTGGACCGGAGGCCTGGGCTGGGACCACTTCCGCTGACCGGGTCTAGTCTTGCTTCGTGCAGGACATCAAGATCAAATCTGTGCGGTACGACGAGCCGGCAGTCCAGCGGCTCGTCGCCGAGAACATGCTCGACCTCTCCGAACGGTACGGCGGCACCGGCGACGACACCCCACTCGCCGCAGCTGACTTCGTCCCGCCCGCCGGTGACTTCCTGGTAGCCGTCGAAGGTGACACGCTGATCGCCAGCGCCGGCTGGCGCCGCAACGGCGACGACGCTGAACTCAAACGCATGTTCACCGTCAAAGCCGCCCGCGGCCGAGGCCTGGCCCGCCGCATGCTCACCGCCGTCGAGACGTCCGCCACCGCCGCTGGCTGCCGCCGCGGCATCCTGGAAACCGGCGACCGGCAACCAGAGGCCATCGCCCTGTACGAATCAGCCGGCTACACCCGAATCCCCGACTTCGGCTACTACGCCGGCCACGACGGCGTCCTCTCCTACGCCAAGCCCCTCTAACCGGGTCATCGCGTCATCGGGTCATCGGGTCACCGGGTCATCGGGTCATCGGGTCATCGGGTCACCGGGTCACCGGGTCACCGGGTCACCGGGTCACCGGGTCACCGGGTCACCGCGGGTCATCGGGTCACCGCGGGTCATCGGGTCACTGCGTCACCGCGGTGACGCGCCGCCCACTCCCGCCTAGATCTTGGTGGATCGCCTACCGTTTCCGGTGGGCGGGTCCGCAAGGTCCAGTGCTGGCGGGCGGCGTCCCCCTCCCTGCCCCGGATCTTGGTGGATCACCCACCGTTTCCGGTGGGCGAGTCTGCAAGGTCCAGTGCTGGCGGTCGGCGTCCTCTTCCCCTGCCCCGGATCTTGGTGAGTTGCCCACCGTTTCCGGTGGTTGGAGGCTCAAGGTCGGGATTCGGCACGGTGGACGGCGTCCGTGCTCACACTCTGGATCTTGGTGAATTGCCCGCCGATTGAGGTGGTTGGGGTTGCAAGTTTCAAGGAGAGGGCGGCCTTCAACTGGGCGAGGACCTCCTCGGGCCGGTGGCGCAGGGCCCAGGCTGGGAATCGGAGCACCCGGTCGCCGGGTATCCACAGCTCGTTCTGCCGGCGCATGTCCTCCCACCACTGCTGGACGTCCATGTGGTGGCCGCCATCGATCTCCACATGGAGAGAGTGATCCTCGAAATAGGCGTCCAGGTAGTTGGCTCGGCCGTGAACACCAGGGCGTATCTGTTGAAGAGTGGGTGCCGGGAGCCCGGCCCGGGCGCAGATACGCAGAAAGTCGGCTTCGGCAGTGGAATGAACACCGCCCGCTGCCCAGATGACCGCCTCGTGGATCAGGGCACGACGGTGAAGGCGTGACATTCGCCGGAGAACCGGGCGCATGTCGTCGGCGGACACCAGACGTTGCTGGAACCCGGCCGCGATGACAGCCCAGGCCAGCCGATCGGAGTGTGCCCACTGCGCCGCGTCGGCAAGCGATCGGGCCGGAATGGTGTGGGGAGGCCGTCCAGCCTGATGAAGGTCGGTTTCAGGCAGGATCGTGGTTCGGTGGACGACGACACCCGTCGGCGGGTTACGCGGGGACCGGACGGCCGGGACCAGAACATCGATCCGATTCGTGGGGAAACCCCGGAACCCGTGGCCCTCCAGCGCGGCGAGGCCGCCGAGGAACCCGCCGGTGCTGAGTACCGCGACCCATCGTCGAGTCTGGCGGTCCATCGGGCCGGAATGGGTGACATAGACGCTGTGATGGGCCGACTGCCAACGGCCGGAGGACAGTCGGCGTTCCACCATCCGGGCGGTGATATGGCGTAACGCTTGGTGGCGATGGAGGGCGCCGGACTGGGCGGCCGACAGCTCCCGGAGGCCGGGCATCTCATCGTGGGTCATCGGGGAGATGCTGCCGAGTTGCCGTCGATGAGGCGAACGGGTTCCGGGGGCCCTGTGGATAAGCGAATCACGCTGTGGATGAACACGCGTTTGCTGAGGCTATGGGTGTTCACTCGTTCCGTGTTGCCCCAGCCACCTCGATCGTTTCGTGTGGCCCCAGCCACCTCGATCGGTGGGCAACTCGCCAAGATCCAGAAGGTGAGCGCGGATGCAATCCACTGTGCCGAATCCCGACCTTGAGCCTCCAACCACCGGAAACGGTAGGCAACTCGCCAAGATCCGGGGTGGGGAGGAGGCGGCAGCCTGTCAGCGCTGAACCTTGCGTATCTGCCCACCGGAATCGGTGGGTGATTCACCAAGATTCAGGATGTGGTTGGAGGTGGGGCCCGTGAGCGCTGGACTTTGCGGATCTGTCCACCGGAATCGGTAGGTGACTCGCCAAGATCCGGGGCAGGGAGGAGGAAGGTGAGGAGGCGGCAGCCTGTCAGCGCTGGACTTTGCGGATCCGCTCACCGGGAACGGTGGGTGATTCACCGAGATCTGGGCGGGGAGGGGGACGTGGAAGGCGCTGGGAACCTGGCGGGACGACACGAAGCCGCCGAACCAGTGGTTCGGCGGCTTCGTAACTTAGCCTTAGCGGCTCAGGTCAGGCGCGGACGACCTTGCCGGCCTTGATGCACGAGGTGCAGACCTTGAGCTTCTTGGTGGTGCCGCCACCGGCCGGGGTACGCACCGACTGGATGTTCGGGTTCCAGCGGCGGTTGGTCCGCCGGTGCGAGTGGGACACGTTGTGGCCGAAGCCCGGCCCCTTGCCACAGACGTCGCAAACGCTAGCCACGGGATACTCCTGAGTTTGATACGAAACTGAGGGTGCCATGGGAAATACATCGCCCAGGCAACCCGGCGAGCTTACCCGACACTTCGGGCCGGGAGCCAATCGCCCCCGGTCAGGGTGCGTGACCCGGCGATTGTCAGGGGTGGTTAGTACGATTTTCGCGTGCTGGAGAACCTCGATGCCGCTGCCGTGCACCGCTGGTGCGACGGTGGGCTCGAAGCGCTGCGGGCACATCAGCACGAGATCGACGAGCTGAACGTCTACCCGGTTCCCGACGGTGACACCGGCACCAACCTGGTGCTGACCCTGACCGCCGCCCGGGACGCCCTGACCGTCTCGGGGAAGCCGGCAGGCCCGCTGCGGGAGGGGGCGGCGCCCAGCGGCCCGATGCGGCGGATGGCGCACGGTGCGTTGCTGGGTGCGCGGGGCAATTCGGGAGTCATCGTCTCCCAGATCCTGCGTGGGATGGCGGACACGTTCGCGGCGACCGTCGTGGTCCGGGGGGACGAGCTGGCCCGGGCGTTGCGGACGGCGACCGATGCGGCTTATGCGGCGGTGGCCCGCCCGGTCGAGGGGACGGTGCTCTCGGTCGTGGCGGCGGCTGCCGAGGCCGCCGGGCGGATCCGGTCGGACAGTCTGGTGACGGTCGCGCGGACCGCTTCGCGAGCCGCCGCCGAGGCGCTGGCCCGCACGCCGCAGCAGTTGCCGGTGCTGGCCCGGGCGGGCGTGGTCGACGCAGGCGGCCGGGGCCTCTGCCTCCTGCTGGACGCCCTGGTGGAGGCCCTGGACCCGGCGGCCTCCCGCGATGCGGCCGGCTCCCGCGATGCGGCCGGCAGAGACAGACCCGGCTTGGGTACGCGTAAGGACAGCTCTGCCGGATCCACTCTGCCGGGTCACCGCGCGCACGACGGTGCCCGCGATCACCCCGATGACAACGCCCACGACGGTGATCACACCTGTGACGGCAGCCACGCGCCCAAGAGCCATGCCCACGCCCACGGCGGCGGCAGTCGCGGGGGTGAGGGTGCTCGGCCGGGTGGCAGCCACGGGGGTGAGGGTGCTCGGCTGGGTGGCGGCCCCGGCGGTGAGGGCGCTCGGGCAGGTGGCGGCGATGGGGGTGAGGGTGCTCGGGCAGGTGGCGGGCGGGGGTATGAGGTTCAGTACCTGTTGGACGCCTCGGATGAGGCGGTGGGTCGGCTGCGGGCGACTCTGGCGGGGATCGGTGACTCGCTGGTGGTGGTCGGGACCGGCGAGGGGGATCCGCCTACCTGGAACGTGCATGTTCATGTGACCGAGGTCGGTCCGGCGATCGAGGCTGGGATCGAGGCCGGCCGTCCGTACCGGATCAGTGTGAATCCCCTGGAGGAGCGCCTGCCGGGAGTGGATCGCCGGGGTGCCGTGGTGGTTGCCGCCGGGGATGGGCTGACGGCGTTGTTCGAGGCGGAGGGTGCCGTGGTGGTGGACCGTAATCCGTCGACGGCGGAGATGCTGGCGGCGATCGAGGCGACCGGTGCGACAGCGGTGGTGCTGTTGCCGAACGACGCGAACACCCATGCTGTCGCGATCTCGGCGGCTAGGGAAGCGGCCCGGGAACCGGCCCGGGGCGCGACCTGGGGGCCAGCCGAGGGCGCGGCCCGGGGAACGGCTGAAGGCGCGGCCCGGGGAACGGCCGACGGTGTGGCTCGGGGAACGGCCGGCGGTGCGACCTGGGGAAGGGCTGGCGGACCGGCTCGGGGCGGGGCTCGGCAGGTGAGTGTGGTGCCGACCCGGTCGCCGGTGCAGGCTCTGGCGGCTCTGGCGGTGCGGGACGGGCAGCGGCCGTTCGCCGATGACGTGATCGCGATGGCCGAGGCGGCGGGTGCCTGCCGGTACGGCGAGGTGTGCACGGCTCAGCGGGACGCGCTGACGGTGGCGGGGCCGTGCCGGGCCGGTGACCTGCTGGGGCTCGTCGACGGTGAGGTGCATGTGATCGGCGGTGATCTGGCCGAGGTGAGCCGGCGGCTGCTGGACCGGATGCTGGGCGGCGGCGGCGAGTTGGTGACGCTGGTGCTGGGCGCGGACGTGCCGCCCGGTTTCGAGGACGAGTTACGCGGCCACGTGCATCGCATCTGGCCGTTCATCGAGCTGCAGTGCTACGCGGGAGGGCAGCCCCGTTACCACCTGTTGGCAGGAGTCGAATGACCACGACCGACACCCCGCTGGAGAAGGTGCTTGGCGCGAAGACCGCCAAGGCCCTCGATCAGCATCTGGAACTGCGGACGGCGGGCGATCTGATCTATCACTTCCCCCGGCGGTACGACGAACGCGGCGAGCACACCGACCTGCGCAGTCTGAAGGTGGACGAGCAGGTCACCGTGCTGGCACAGGTGCAGGGGATGAGTGTGAAGCCGATGCGGCAGCGCCGCGGCAACATGCTCGAGATCACCATCGGGGACGGCTCCGGTGCCACGCTGACCTGCACGTTCTTCAATCAGGCGTGGCGTGAGCGGGAGTTGCGCAAGGGCGTCTGGGGGCTGTTCGCCGGCAAGGTGACCGAGTTCCGGGGCAAACGCCAGCTCAACGGCCCGGCCTATCAGCTGCTCAGCGCCGATGCCACGAAGGACGACGCGGTGGCCGAGATCGAGGAGTTCGCGGGTGCGCTGATCCCGGTGTACCCGGCGGCGCAGGCGGTGCCGACCTGGGTGATCGCGAAGTGTGTGCGGACGCTGCTGGACACGTTCGAGCCGCCGGCCGATCCGATGCCGGCCGAGGTTCGGGCGAAACGGAGTCTGGTCGGGATCGGGACCGCGCTGCGGGAGATCCACCGGCCGAGTGCCGAGGGCGCGCTCTACGCGGCGAAACACCGGCTGAAATGGGACGAGGCTTTCGCCGTACAGCTGACCCTGGTGCAACGCCGGGCGAAGGCGGCAGCGGCGCCCGGCACCGCCCGGCCCCGCGCCGACGCCGGGTTGCTGTCGAGGTTCGACGCGGGGCTGCCCTATGAACTGACCGACGGCCAGCGGCAGGTGGGTGAGGAGATCGCCGAGGACCTGGCCCGGCCGCATCCGATGCACCGGTTGCTGCAGGGCGAGGTGGGTTCCGGTAAGACCCTGGTCTCGGTGCGGGCGATGCTGCAGGTGGTGGACGCGGGTGGGCAGGCGGCGCTGCTGGCGCCGACCGAGGTGCTGGCCACCCAGCACTTCCGCGGGATCAGTGCTCAACTGGGCGCCCTGGGCCGGGCCGGCGAGCTGGACGGGGACCCGGACGGCACCCGGTTGACCCTGGTGACCGGTTCGCTGGGGGCGAAGGCCCGGCGGGCGGCGCTGGCCGAGGTGGCTGACGGTACGGCCGGCATCGTGATCGGCACACACGCGCTGCTGTACGAGGGAGTCGACTTCCGGGACCTGGGCCTGGTGGTGATCGACGAGCAGCACCGGTTCGGGGTGGAGCAGCGGGACGCGCTGCGGGCGAAGGCGGCCCGGCCCCCGCACGTGCTGGTGATGACGGCGACGCCGATTCCGCGGACGGTGGCGATGACCGTCTACGGCGACCTGGAGACGTCGGTGCTGTCGCAGCTGCCGAGAGGGCGGTCGCCGATCGCCTCGCACGTGGTTCCGGCGCTGGACAAGCCGGCCTACCTGGACCGTGCCTGGGTGCGGATCAAGGAGGAGGTCAAGGCCGGGCACCAGGCGTACGTGGTGTGTCCCCGGATCGGTGAGGACGAGGAGACGCCACCGAAGGACGGGGAGCCGGAGCGCCGCCCGCCGCTGGCGGTGACCGAAGTGCTGCCGCTGCTGCGCGACGACTATCTCAAGGGTCTGCGGATCGAGATGCTGCACGGCAAGATGCCGCCGGAGGACAAGGACGCGGTGATGCGCCGGTTCGCCGCCGGTGACGTGGACGTGCTGGTGGCGACCACGGTGATCGAGGTGGGTGTGGACGTGCCGAACTCGACGGTGATGCTGATCCTGGACGCCGACCGGTTCGGGGTGTCCCAGCTGCACCAGTTGCGCGGCCGGGTGGGCCGGGGCTCGGCGCCCGGCATCTGTCTGCTGCACACCGAGGCGCAGGAGGGTTCGGCGGCCCGCGAGCGGCTGGACGCGGTGGCCTCCACGACGGACGGGTTCAAACTGTCCGAGATCGACCTGGAGCAGCGCCGGGAGGGTGACGTGCTGGGTGCGTCACAGTCCGGCAAGCATTCGCATCTGCGGCTGTTGTCGCTGCTCAAGGACGAGAAACTGATCAAGGAGGCTCGGGCCGAGGCGTCTGAGCTGGTCGGCGACGACCCGGATCTCTCGCGTTACCCGGCGCTGGCGGCCTCGGTCGCGGCCCTGGTGGACGAGGACCGGGCTGAATACCTGGAGAAGGGTTGATCTACCACATCTGCCCGCGCGACGCGTGGGTCAAGGCACAACAGACCGGGTCGTACGCGGGGGATTCGCTCGCGACCGACGGGTTCATCCACTGCTCGGCCGGCGACTGGGTGCACGTCCCGGCGACCCGGTTCTTCCGGGGGCGGGACGACCTGCTGCTCCTGACCGTCGACGAGAGTCTGCTGGACAGCCCGGTGGTGTGGGAGGACGGTGTGCCGCCCGAGCCGGACGGCCGGCAGTTCCCGCACATCTACGGCGAGATGCCGACGGGCGCGGTGGTAGCCGTTTCCGACTATCCACCGCGCCCGGACGGTTCGTTCGCGCCGATCTGAGAAAGGCGGTCCCGAATCAGGCCGTGAAGTTCACCTTGCGGCGACGGGCCAGGATGAAGAGCACCGCACCGGCCACGAGCAGCAGGAACGCGCCACCCGCGATACCGGCCGCAGCGGAACCGGTGAGCGGCAGTTCGGGGTCTTCGTCGTTGCCGGAGACCGGGGTGGTGCTGACCGAGGCGCTCGGGCTCTCAGCCGGGGTGCTGACGGACGGGCTGGGCTCGGCCGGGGTGCTGACCGACGGGCTCGGCTCGGCGGGGGTGCTGGGCTCCTCGCCGCCGCCGCAGTCCGCCGGCTTGGTCCACTTGTGCTCGCCGTTCAGGGCGGGCACGTCACCGGTGACGGTGACGACCAGACCCTCGGAACCCGGGAACGCGATCGTCTTGGTCTCGCCCGGGGCGGCGGTGACGGTACGGGGCTCGCCGTTACCGGGGGTGAAGGTGACGTTGACGTCGGTGCCGTCCTGCGGGTTCTTCACCACGAAGCTGAGGCCGTCACAGGTGGTGGCGACAGCGCCCTCGGCGGGGACGTTGCAGTCCGCGGGTTTGGTCCACTCGCCCCGGTAGAGCTCCTTGCCCCGGGAGGTGACCACGATGTTCTTGGCGTTGGCGGCCGGAATGGTGACGGTCACCGGCTCCGCCCGTACCGCAAGGGTCTGGGTCTTGTTGAAGCCACCGTCGGCGGTGATGGTGAACTTCTCGCTGGCGGTGCTGCGGTTGATCAGCTTCAGGTTGACGTTGCCGTCGCAGTCGGAGAGCGCCTCGACGGCCG
>DATMVU010000853.1:0-7397 GCA_035562875.1 Actinoplanes sp.
CCCCACCGTGGCCGCTTTGGCGCTGCCGGTCGCGACGCCAACCGCAGTCAGAGAAGCAGTCACGACCTTCTCCGACGGGTTGGTCAGAGCGATCGGGAAGGTCAGGGGCGCGCCTTCCTTGACCGTGGTCGCGTCCCAGAGGCTGATCTTCGGCTCGGCATCGTCGTCCTTAATGGCGAACTGGGCCGCATCCTGACCGGCCAACACGACACCACCGAGCGTCGGCCGGCTGGTGTCCTCCTGCACCCGGAAGTATTGAATGTCGGTTTCGTCCGAGGTGTCGTCCCAGAGGTCGACAGTGATACTGCCAGAGGTCTCGTTCGCCGGGATCACGATCTTCGCGTCGCTGGCAAGCGCCGTGAAGTCCCGGTTCGCGTTGCCCTCGGAGGTCGCATAGGCAGCCGTGTAGTCCGGGGAGGGATCCGGAACGCCATCGCTGTCGAGGTCCGCGGTACCCGTGTTCACCGGAATGATGACGTCGTGCTGCTGCGGGTTCTTCTGCTTGGCGGTGACGGTCACCTTCTTCTGCATACCGCCGACGGCAGTCTCGACCTCGGTATCCACCGGAGCGGTGAGAATGATGTCGTTCGTCGCGTCGAGGTTCCAAATCGAGCCCGTGGCATCAACCTTGTCGGGGCTGACGGCAGTGGCGATCGTCGCCCCGTCGGCAACGGCCCGTAGCGTAAACGTCTCGGTTGCGGCCTCGGCGGCACCAGTGGTCGGGATGGCCAGAGAGATGGTCGCCTTCGTCGGCGCACCCGAACTCGAGATCGGGAAGTCGATCTGCGGCGGGGAGGAAGCTGCCACGAACGAAGGCGAGTCACCGGGTGCCAGTGCTGCGTAGTCGTTATCTGCGAGCGTGGCAGTGCCGTTGATCAGGCCGAAGTCGAAGCTCGCGGCCGTGGTGCCGGTGTAGGTGAGGTTGAAGACGAGTTTGCCGCCTTCCCAACCCTCGGCATTCGAGATGGTGAGGAAGTCGATCGGGGCGGCCCACGCGGGCGAGGGAACCATGACGACGGGAACAAGGCCGATGGCGGCGGCGGTAGCGGTCGCTAGTACTCGCCGAACTCTCTTTGTTCCCCAGAGCGTGAACGGCACCCGCTCTGGCGGCGCCGTTTGGATTGGTCGATGACGCATTCTCTTCCTGTCTCCTTCGGCGGCTGGGCTGCCTCCAGTGGGAGGCCCCTGGCTTTGCGTCCCCGTCTCGCAACGGGTTTGCCTGTTCGGGTACCGCACCTGGGCGGTCGGGGGCGCCGGTTCTGTGACCGGCCCTCAGCGCGCCTACACAGATGCAAGGCGGCGCCAACTGCAATCTAACCGGCTTATCGGGCGGTTATCGGCAGAACGGTTTTTTCGGCCGAAAGACCTTCACATGACCGGGAAACAACCTCAACGCAGCGCCTCGCCGGGCAACGGACGACAGAAACGAGCCTGGACCGGGTGAACGACAGTCCGTTCACCCGGTCCAGGCTTGCCATCAGCCGGAGCCCCCACGCGGGACGTCAGGCAGGCGGGGAAGAGGGAACCGCACAGAGGACTGTCAGTTCCAGCGACGAAGTCAAGCCTTGATTGAAGGTGAACTCCCACCTGGTAGGTTCGGTAATCACCTGCCTGCTTGCCGTTACCGCATCAGAGCCGGTGAGGATGCCATAGGTGCCACCGATAGCCACTCCCTGGCTACAGGTCACGATGTAACTCGGGTCCGCCGCCTGGGCCGTCGCGAACTCCGTCCTGAGGTTGGAGGGACCGGCAGGACCGGTCGACCCGACAGGACCCGGCGAACCGGCAGGACCGACGGGACCAGTCGAACCGGCGGGACCCGGTGAACCAGCAGGACCCGAGCTCGCCGAACCGGCGGGACCCGCGGGACCCGGAGGACCCTGCAGACCGATCGCACCTTGCGGCCCAGCGGGGCCCTGCGGACCCGGCACTCCAACCGGCCCCGGCTCACCGGCCGGGCCCTGCGGGCCCACGGGCCCTTCAGCTCCGGGAGCGCCAGCCTCGCCCTTCTCCCCGACTGGCCCCTTGGCGCCAGCCGCACCCTTGGGCCCCTTCTCGCCTTCCTCTTCCCAGGAGATCAGGCTCTCCCCGGTCCTGCAGCGGGTGGTACCGGCGGATACCCAGCGCATGTCGCCATTCCGCTTGTTGACACACACCTTGATGTCGGACGGCGCAGCGGCGGCTGCCGCGACAGGTGTGGCGCCGGCGAACCCGCTCGCGCCGTACGCCAACGAAGCGCTGGCGAAGACGATCCCCAGGGCACCGACCGAGGTGACCAGGACACGTGGTCTCATTGCTGTTCCATCCTCTGCGGAATTGTGAGTCGTGGGCCCATCAGCCGCTCTCGACGTGGTCACGGTGTCGACGATTCAGCTGCTCAGGGAAGCTGAACACCGCTACTGGCGGGACAAGGTCGGGCCGTCCACAGCCTAGGAATGAAACCGGGTCCGCCTCGGCGAAATAGCGATTCTCCGGCTGCCCGACCGCCCTGACAGGCGATCTCCATTACGAAGCATGCGCCGAGCACGCGCTCGATCCTGTCGCGCACGAAAGGTGCATGTACTTCTTACGTTCCATGAACTGGTTGAGCAGCAGCAGAGGTTGTACGGCATAACGTACAACCGAGAAGGAGTCATGAAGGTCATCAGCGCCTCTGATCTGCGGGCGAACCTGGCGAACGAGTTCGACGCCATCGAGAATGACGCTGAACGTCTTGTGGTCACCCGCAGCGGGCACGAACCTCTGGTGATCATGCTCAAGAGTCACTATGACGCCTGGCGTGAAACCGAGTATCTCTCCCGAGGCGCCAGCGGGCGCGAGCTGCGCCGCAGGCGGGCGGAGATGGAGGCGGGAGAACGAGTCCAGCACGAGCTGATCGATCCCGATGCCGAGGGCACTGCGTGAAACTCGTCTGGCACCCGGATGCGTGGGACGAATGCGTGAGCTGGCAGTCGGACGCTCGTAAGATCCTCAAGCGGATCAACGCCCTGATCAAGGACATCCGGAGAGGTGACGGCGGCGGAATCGGCAAGCCGGAACTCCTCAGGGGTGACTTGTCGGGCTGTGCCTCACGGCGTATCACCGAGGAACACCGGCTGGTGTACCGCGTCGCCGATGTCCGGGATGAGCTGGAAATCATGTCCTGCCGCTATCACTACGGCTCGTAGCACCCCGGCGGCGACGGCGTCAGCCGGTGGCTTCGCGGCGGGCTTTGGCGCGGCGTTTGCCCTCGTGCATCGCCTGCACCCGGGCCACCGGGATGGTGTGGCCCTCGGCGGCCAGCTCCGCGGGCAGCTCGACCGGCGCGGGCATCGCCGCAACCCATGGGTCGGTGTCGCCGAGCAGGCCGGGCGCGGTGTGCACGGTGAAGTCGGCGGGGGTGACCCGGTCCAGGTCGGGCCAGGCGACCGGGAACGACACCGGCACCCCGGGCCGGGCTCGCGGACTGTACGCCGCCGCGATCGTCGCCCCGCCGGCCCGGGTGGCGTCCAGGAACACCTTGCCGTGCCGGTCGTCGCGGATGAACGCGGTGGTGGCCAACGATGGGTCGATGCGTTCAGCCCGGGCGGCGAGCGCCCGCTGGGCGGCGGCCACGTCCTCCACCGCGGGTTCCCCGGCGAGTGGCACGAACACGTGCACCCCTTTGGCGCCGCTGGTCTTGACCGCCCCGTCCATCCCCAGGTCGGCCAGGGCCTGCCGGATCAGCCGGGCGCCCGCGACGGCCAGATCGAAGCCGCCGTCCTCGGGCGGGTCCAGGTCCATGATCAGGTGGGTGGGGTGTGCCGACCCGGCGAGCATCAGTGCCGGGTGGTATTCGACGGCCCGCTGATTGCCCAGCCAGAACAGCGTCCGACGGTCGTTGGCCAGGGCGTACGTCACCTCCCGGTGGGACGAGTCGGCCCACACGCCCGTCCGGGGCACCCAGTCCGGCGTGTACTTGGGCAGGTTCTTCTGCATGAACCGGTCCTGACCGCGCAGCACCCGGATCACCGACAGCGGCCGGTCCCGTAGCACCGGCAGGAACCGGCCGGACATCACGTCCAGATAGCCGATCAGGTCCCGCTTGGTGGCCCCGGCGCCGGGGAACAGCTCCTGGTCCAGGTTGGTCAGTGGTACGCCGTCGCGTTCCTCACCCATGAGCCCATCGTGCCCGTTCACTGCCCGATGAAGCGCTTGGTCACTGCTGCCGGATGAACTGTTTGGCGGCAGCCGCCAGGGCGTCCTGCAACGACACCGCGTCACCGGAGCGGGAGTAGGCGGCCACCGCTGCGTTCGCGGCGTTCTGCCACGGCTGTGAACAGGCCGAACCGTGTGCGCACGACGGGACCGGAACGCCCGTACGCCAATCGGCAGTGGTTTTGATCTGGTAGTCGGTGAATCCGGTGGTGGGCGCGTCGGTCCGGGCCGGGATCGAGCCCTTCCGGGCGTTGAAGTCGTGCTGGCCCTCCGGCGAGGCGACCGTCTGCAGCCAGCAGCGCGCGCCGTCCGGGTTGGCCGCCGCGCCGGCCAGCGCGAACGAGTCGGACAGCCATTGGAAGGCGGTGCCGTTGCCGGGGAACGTGAACGAGTCCTGGTCGGTGGCCGCCCAGTCGCCCATCAGCTGATAGCCGGCCTTGCCGTCGAGGAGCAGCCGTTGCGCCTGCGGCCAGTCCAGCGAGTCGCGGTCCGGGTTGCTGTATGCCAGCAGCCGCCCGTAGTCGCCGATCGCCCGGGTGACCGCCGCGCCGTCCCAGGGGGTCTCGCCGGTGAACAGCCCGGTGAATCCGTCCGGTCCGAGCGTGCTGATCAGTACCGCCTCCAGCAGCATCAGCTGGGTCCAGTCCCGGCCCAGGGCCAGCGGTGACTCGATCCCGCTCCGGCGCAGTGTCTCCAGGTCGCGCAGGAATCCGGCCAGGTCGTCCGGGACCGTGGTGATCCCGGCGCCGGCGAGTACCGGCTCGTTGGCCCAGACCACGTTGGCCCGGTGCACCCCGGCGGGAACCGACCAGACCCGCCCGTTCACGGTGAGCGTCTCGACCAGGCCCTCCGGTAGCGCGGTGCGCAACCCCCACGTGTCGTAGTCGGTGCTCAGGTCGGCGACCTGGCCGGAGTCGATGTGGTCGAGCAGTTCCGCGCCGGCGTGCACCTGGAAGGTGTCCGGTGGGTCGCCCTGCCGCAGCCGGTCGGCGAGCACCTGTTTGGCGGTGATCCCGGCGCCACCGGCGACCACGCCGTTCTCGAACGTCTGGCCGGGGCATCCGGTGCCGAACCGGGTGACCAGGGCGTCCAGTCCGGCTTTCTCGCCGCCTTCGGCCCACCAGGTGAAGACCTCGACGGTCGAGGCGGGCGGGGTGTCCTCGACGGTCGAGCAGGCGGCAGCCATCAGCAGCACGATGGTGGCGGCGGCACGTCGCGGGGTGCGCATGGACCCTCCTCGCGGTTGAGCTTCTGAGCTAATTCCTCCGGGGTACGCCAAACGGGCCATAGCTCACGGTCTATTCCAGTCTGCACAATCTAGGCATGACCGCACCGGGCGACACCATTCTCGTCATCATCCTGGCCGCCGCCCTGATGGCCTGCTTCGGCTACACCGCCGGGCGTCTGCACCAGCGCCGGCAGGGCGGAGCCGACCGGGCCACCGCCTACAAGCGGGGGTACGACGCCGCCACCCGTAGCGTTTTCAGCATGGCCGCCCGGGCCGCCGGCCGCCGCCCGGCCGCGCCCGAGGCGGACGAGGTCGGCCCCGAGGTGACCGGCCGGCACGCCGTCCCCGAGGAACTGGTCCGGGCCGCCACCTATCTGCTGCCGCCGGACCGGGTGGCCCGCGCCCGGGTGCCGCAGCCGCGTACCTGAGGTCAGCGCGCCGCCGCCACGGCCTCCTTCAGCCCGCGGGCGGCCAGCCGGTCGGCCCGCTCGTTCTCCGGATGCCCGGCGTGGCCCTTCACCCAGTGCCAGGTCACCGTGTGTTTCCGGACCACGGTGTCCAGCCGCTGCCACAGGTCGACGTTCTTCACCGGCTGCCGGGCGGCGGTCTTCCAGCCGTTGCGTTTCCAGTTCTCCAGGTATTTCGTGATGCCGTTCCGGACGTACACACTGTCGGTGTAGAGGTCCACGGTCAGCGGCGCCCGGTTCAGAGCCTCCAGCGCCATGATCGCGGCCATCATCTCCATCCGGTTGTTCGTGGTCTCGCCGGCCTCACCACCGCAGAGGTCCTTCTCCGCCTTCCCCCAGCGCAGCACCGCACCCCAGCCCCCGGGACCGGGATTCTTCGAGCACGCGCCGTCCGTATAGATCTCCACCAGGCCCATACCGGGAGATTAAAGGGTGAGGCAATCCATCCGGCGCACGGTCGAGCGAGGGCTTTCCGGGGGCCACCGTAAGGTGACCGGTGGCGGACGGATCCGGATTGGCGGGACTCATGGTGGGTGGCGACGCGGCCGCGGTCGAGGTGCGGGACGTCGTGGTGCGCTACGGCGACACGACGGCCGTCGGTGGAGTGTCCCTGACCGTTCCACGCGGGCGGGTGCTCGCCCTGCTCGGGCACAACGGCGCCGGCAAGACGAGCCTGCTCCAGGTGTGTGAGGGCTTCCGGCGGCCGGACGGCGGCGAGGCCCGGGTGCTGGGCCTGGACCCGGTCGGCGACCACGACGAGCTGATGCCCCGGCTCGGCATCATGCTGCAGTCCGGTGGGGTCTACCCGTGGGCGACAGCCGGCGAGATCCTGCGGTTGTTCGCGTCGTTCGCCGCGAACCCGCTCGACACCGACATGCTGCTGGACCGGCTCGGGTTGCGGAAGTTCGAGCGCACCCGGTTCCGTCGTCTCTCCGGCGGTGAGCAGCAGCGTCTCAGCCTGGCGATCGCCCTGGTCGGCCGCCCCGAGCTGGTCTTCCTGGACGAGCCGACGGCCGGCATGGACACCGAGGCCCGGCACACCACCTGGCAGCTGATCGAGGAGTTGCGTGCCGACGGCGTGTCGGTGCTGCTCACCACCCACCTGCTGGACGAGGCGGAGCGTCTCGCCGACGACGTGGTGATCATGCGGTCCGGGCTGGTCGCGGCCACCGGCACCCCGGCCGAGTTGACCTCGTCGGCGGCGATCGACGTGCTGGAGGTGCGGGCCGGGCCGGGACTGGACCTGACCGGCCTGTCCGGCGGCCGGACGATCGCTGAGCCGTCGCCCGGCTTCTACACCGTCTCCGGGTCGCTGGACACCGCCGGGCTGGCCGAGGTGCTCGCCTGGTTCGCCGCCGCCGGAGCCGACGTGACGGCGGTCAACACGCGCCGCCGCACGCTGGAGGACGTCTACCTCTCCCTGACCGCTCAGACCCCGGTGGGAGTCGCGCCGTGAACACCTTCGCCCCCGCTCCCGGTCGCGCCCCGATGCGGACCATCCTCGGCCGGCAGATCCGGATGGAGCT
>DATMVU010000854.1:0-6723 GCA_035562875.1 Actinoplanes sp.
TCCGGTACGCCGGTGCAGAGTCCCGTGGCCACGGGACTCTGCACCGGCGTACCGGAAAGGGGTTGTCAGGAGGATTTGGGACGGCGGCGCGCGATCAGGACCAGGACCACCGCGGTTGTCGCGAAGGCAAGGCCGGCCGCCGGCAGGCGCCAGGGAGTGGGCAGTGCGTCGCTGAAGCCGAAACCCACACCGAGGGCGGCGCCGACCACGACGATGCGCCACAGGGATGTGGTGCTCAGGCCTCGGCTGGAGCTGCCGGGTTCGTCCGCGGGGGCGGTCAGCAGGCGGACGGCGAACCCGGCGAAGGTCGCGGTGCCGAGCAGGACCGGGAGCCAGGGTGCCGGGGCCACCAGGGCGATCAGCAGCGGTACCACGGCGATCACGGCGGCGGCCAGGGCCAGGCGCTGGCGGCCCTGGGTGAGCAGGTCGCGGAGGTAGCTGCGGAGGCCGGGGTCCAGGCGATGCAGGAAGTAGCCGGCGTAGGCGCCGGGGGCGAGGACCGCCACACCGGCGAAGGCGCGCGCGGTGGGGGTGGAGGTTTCGGTGAAGCGCCAGCCCAGGTAGGCCAGGAACGCCAGGATGATCGCGGCCCAGACCAGGAACTGGCGCAGGGCCAGGTCGAGCAGGAAACGGCTGGCCTCCTGCCGGGGGTCGGCGCGGAGGGCACCGACCAGGCCGGAGGCGCCGCGGGCCAGGCGGGTCAGGGCGAACGGGTTGTGGTGGATGACGTCGAAGGCGGCGAGTTCGTGCCGGGCGACGGCGTTGTCCGGCTCCAGGGCCAGGGCGTCCCGGAGTGCCTGCTGGGATCGTTCGTGCAGGTTGAGCTGTTTCATCACCATCGCGTAGGTGATCCGGAAGTCGGCTTCCTGCGGGTCGAGCCGGATCGCCTCGCGGGCGGCGTGTTCGGCCTCGACGGCGTACCGGCCGTCCTCCAACAGGGCCCAGGCCAGCCGGTTGTAGCGGTACGGGTTCTCCGGCTGCCGGTCGGCGGCGGCCCGGGCGGCGGCGATCGCCTGGTCGTGGCGGCCCATCTCGGTGTGCACCCGGCTGAGGGCGGAGAGCGCGTCGGGCCATTCGGGGGCGTGTTCGACGGCTCGGCGGGCCAACTCGTCGGCGAGTTCGGGTTTCTGCAGGGCCAGTTGCGCGTGGGTCATCAGGACCAGGGCGGGCACATGGTCGGGTTCGGCGGCCAGGATCGGGCCGAGCAGGTCGGCGGCTGCGGCCGGTTCGCCACGGCCGAGCTGGATGCGGGCCAGGTCCAGGTTCTGCGTCATGCTCCGGTTCCCTAGAAGTCGCGGATCTCCCGGGTCCTGATCGGCTCTGCCGGACAGGAACCTAGTGGTCGTCCTCGGCGGGGACGGTGGCGTAGGCGCGGACCGGGAACGTGCCGAATCCGGCGATCCGGGGTGGGACGGCGGTGAACCGGGCACCGACCGGGGGTAGTTCGCGCAGGTTGGTGAGGTGTTCGACGACGGGGATGCCGGCTGCCAGCAGGAGCGTATGCGCCGGGCGTTCACCACCGGCGGCCGGGGAGACGTCGTCGATGTTGACGGCGTCGATGCCGACGAGGGCGGCCCCCCGGTCGGCGAGCAGTCCCGCGGCGTCCCTGGTCAGGTAGGGGGCGTCGACCGCGTAGTCGGCGGTGGCCCAGTGCCGGTCACCGCCGGTGTGCAGCAGCACCGCATGTCCGGTGACCCGCACGTGGGCGAGGGTCTCGGCGGTGATGCCCCGGTGGTTGCCGACGGCACGGACCACCACGGTGGGCAGTCCGGCGAGCCGGTCCAATGGCAGTCCGGCCAGGTCGGTGCCGTCCGGGTAGCGGTGGTACGGGCTGTCCAGGTAGGTGCCGGTGTTGCCGATCAGGCTGATCCGGTCGATCGCGAACTCGGTGCCGGGCGCGTAGACGGTCCGGGAGGCCTCCCGGGTCAAGTGCGGGGTGATCACCGGGGCGGGCTGGCCGGGAACGGTGACGAGCCCGTCGGTGATGACGTGGCTGAGGTCGACGAACCGGACCCGGCCGGCCGGGGAGTCCCCGGCCGGCGAGTGCGGTGCGGCGTGGATCCGGACGTTGCTGACCTCGGCTTTCTCGACCCGTTGCGGGGCGAGCGAGGCGGCCAGCATGTCGGCGATCTCGGCCTCGGTGACGTCCGTGTGCGGGATGACCAGCCGGAAGCCGCGCGCCCTCAGCTCGCCCCCGTTGTCGAGGGTGACTGCGGCGTCGAACTCGGCCTGGTATTCCAGCACGGTTGGCTCCTTTTCATCGCACTTCGATCACACCTTCGGTGATCAACCAGATGCCGAAGATAGCGAAGAGTGCGGCAGCTCCGTACTTGATGACCTTTTCGGGTAGATGACGCCCGAGATATCGGCCTACCACGATGGCGAGCGCGTCGGCCGCCACCATGCCGATGGTGGAACCGACCCAGACCCCGAACCAGCCGTGCTGGGTAGCCAGCGTGATGGTCGCCAGCATCGTCTTGTCACCCAGTTCGGCCAGGAAGAACGCGCCGGCGACGAACCAGAACGCGGACTTGCCGCCGGCCCGCTCGGCCTTGGTCTTCTCGTCCTCGGTGAGCGAGTCGCCGCGCAGCGTCCAGGCGCCGAAAGCGAGGAAGGCGATACCGGCGATCAGGGAGATCCAGCCGGTCGGGATGGCGGCGCCGAGCCCGTAACCGATGCCGACGGACACCAGGTGGACCACGGCGGTGGCCACGGTGATGCCGAGCAGCACCGGAACCGTCTTGAAGCGGGTGGCGAACGTCATCGCCATGAGCTGTGACTTGTCGCCCAGCTCGGCGACGAAGATGACCGCGAAGCTGATGCCCAGCGCGGCGAGGAATGCTTCCACTGAAATGACTCTCCCGGTGAGAACACGACCGGGCGTCGGGCGCAGGGCGACCTCGACCCGGCCGCATCGCATGAATACGGCCTGGTCGAAGGTCTCGCTCGCCCCGGGAACCGAGGCCGCGCGGCCGGAGCCCGGAGAACCGGGATCAGTATGTCGACCGCGACGTTGGGAGCTACTCCCCTTCGCGGGACCGAGCATAGCTCACCTGCTGGTCATGGGCCCGGTGACGCCCGCCACCGGGCCCCTGGCTCATCGACCGAGGATGAGGCGTTGCAGCTCCTCACGACCGGACGCCTTCCGGCCGGCCCCCGACGCCGGGGTGGGCTGGGCGATCGGGGTGCACTGTTTGTCGGAGCGGTTCGCCTTGACCCGGCCGGGCAGTACGCCGGTGGCCAGGTAGTCGGCGATGGTGTCGTCGACACAGGCGTTGCCGTAGAGCGAACCCGCGTGGGTGGTGCCGCCGACCCCTTCCAGCAGGACCGAGCGCGGGAACCGCCGCCGGGCCTCCAGAGCGCCCGCGAACGGGGTGGCCGCGTCGAGCGTCTCGCTGATCATCAGGAGCGGCGGGGCCTTGCTGCCGTCCACCTCGACGGCCGGGCCGGCGTCCGCGGCCCAGTGCCTGCAGGGCGCGTTGTACCAGGCGTTGCCCCAGGTCTCGAAGGGTGCCTTCCGGTGTGTCCGCCAGTTGTCCCGAGCCCACTTCGACCAGTTCGCCGGCCACGGCGCGTCGGTGCACTGGACGGCCAGGTAGACGGCGTAACCGTTGTCGGCTCCCTCGGTGCGCGGCTTGTTCTCGTCGTAGAGCCGCCGGAGCAGCGACGCGTCCCCGCGTTTGACGAGTGCGGCGAAGGCCCGCGCGGTCTCGTCCCAGCCGAAGACGTAGTAGCCGGCCTGCAGGAAGACGTCGGTGAGTTCGGCCGGCCCGATCTTCCCGGCTGGTTTCGTGGTCAGCGCGGCGAGCTGGCGGTAGTAGGTCTTCTCCACCGCGGCAGCGGTCTTGCCCAGGTGGTAGACCGAGTCGTACTTGGCGAGCCACCCGTAGTAGACCCGGATCGTCTTCTCGAAGGCCCGGTCCTGGTCGAGGTTCGAGCGGTACCAGACCCGGCCCGGGTTGACCACGCCGTCCAGGACCATCCGGTGCACCCGTTCCGGGTTGCGGGTCGCGTAGACCTGGGCGAGGTAGGTGCCGTAGGAGAAGCCGTAGAAGCTGATCTTCTCGGCGCCGAGGGCCTGCCGGATGCTGTCGATGTCGCGGACCGTGTCCTCGGTGCGCATGTGGTCCAGCAGTTCACCGCCGGACTTGGCGCAGGCGGCGGCGTAACCGGTGGTCAGGGCGTGCCAGCGCTTCTCGATCGCGCGGGTGGCCGGCACGTACGGCGGCCGGTTGTAGCCCGCGTAGTCGCTGTCGCAGGTGAGCGCGGGTTTGCTGGCGCCCACCCCGCGCGGGTCGAAGCCGATCCAGTCGTACGCGTCGCCGGCCTTCTTCGGCACGTTCCGGCCGAGGGTGGCCATGCCGCGCCCGGAGCCGCCGGGACCACCCGGGTTGACCAGGATGACGCCCTGTCGCCGGCCGGCCGGCACGGTCGCCTTGATCCGGGACACGGCGAGCTGAATCTTCGTCCCGTCGGGCGCGGCGTAGTCCATCGGCACGGAGAGATATCCGCACTCGGCGTTGTGCGACTTCAACGTGCTGTCGGTACAAGCGCCCCACGCGATCGGAGCCGGCCCTCCGCGCACCGTCTCGGCGCGGGCGCTGGTGACACCGGCGCCGGCCGTGCAGAGCGCGACCGCTGCGGCGGCCGCCCAGAATCTTCTCATTCCCCCATGCTGTGGTTCGCACGGTCAGGTATCACCCGTACACGCCGGGTTACCCCCTCAAAAGGTGGTTTTCACCGACATTGCATCTCATCACTCAACAGGTTCAGGGCGGGTAGCGCGGCCCGGATCGCATCCTGATCCGCCGCGGACAGTCGTTTCATCCGCTCGCAGATCGCCGCGGCCCGGATGGCCCGGCGCCGGAAGATCGCGAACCGCCCCGCGTCGGTCACCGCGATCACCACACCCCGGCCGTCGACGGGATCGGGGCTACGGGTGACTAGCCGGTCGCGTTCCAGCCGGGCGACCAGTTGGGTCATCGCGGGCTGTGTCACTCCTTCGGGGCCGTACAGGGCGTTGAGCCGCTGCGGGCCGGATCGGGCCAGCCGGGTCAGTGTCGAGGCCGCTGCCAGGCTCAACTCGTTGCGCGGGGTGATCCGGCGCAGTCCGGCGTTGAGCCGGTCGAGGATCGGAACAAGGTCCATGTCCGCTACTTATCATCGACGATTTTCGTCGCGTGGCCGGGATTCTTTCCGACTGTCAAGTGATCCACTCGAACGCGCCACAGCGGAATCCGCCCCGGGAGCCGCCTGATTTGCGACCATTGCGAACCATGGACGAGTTCTGGCTCCGCCCGCGGCTGGGGACGGCAACTCGCGACGGCCGGGCACCCCAGCATTACCTGGTGGCGCTGCAACACGCCGCGCAGACCCTGGACGCCGACCCGCGGTGGCAGCAGTGGTGGCACGCATCCGGATTCCGCGGCTGCGAACTCGGCATCGTCGCCGAAGGCCGGCTCGACCACCTGCGGCCCAGCGCCGACCTGCACCGCGTCGACGACCAGTTGCGCGCCAACTTCACCTGCGCGCTGCCGCCCGCCGGAACCGGCCCCGACGAACTCGCCCTGCGGGCCGCGCTCGAGGTACGCACCATGTTCGAGGTGATCCGGGAGGCGATGGCGCTGGCCGACCTGCCGCCCACTCCGGCACCGTCACCTCTGCCGGAGGGCGCCGGCGAGGTCCCGGTCACCGCCAAGGGCCTGCCGTCGATACCGCGGGAACTGGAACAGCAGGGCTATCTCACGCTCACTCAGGTACGGGACTTCTTCGGCTGATCCGCTCCGGGCGGTGAGCACCCGGATCGCGCTGCCGGGGGATGACCGGCGGGGCGGACGGGGCCGGTTCGGTCGGCGGGGCGGGATCGGCCGGTGCGGCCGGTGGGGTGACCACTACCGCCATCCCCGCCAGGCCCAGGCCCGCGTACCGGACCGGGGCGAACCGGCGGAGCAGCAGCGCATGCACCACCGCCACCAGGACACCTGCCACCAGAGCCCCGGGAATCACCCGGACCAGCGGATAGCCGGCCGGCATGTCGAGCAGTGCGGGCAGGTCCCGGAACGCCAGGACGGCCACCACACCCAGCGCCACGGTGGACAGTACCGGTGCGACGAAGCGTCCCCAGGCCCCCTCCCGCCCGGGGACGCGGTTCAGGTGCAGCAGCGCCGCCACCGACACGATGAGCAGCACCACCAGGATGCTGAGCGCGCCACCGACGATCAGCCAGCGGGCGGTCCGCGGCCCCGGATCGGCACCGGCCAGGTAGGCACCGGTCATCGCGGCACCGGCGATCAGCGACTGGGTCACCGAGGCGGCCCGGGGCGCGGCGGTCCGGCGGCCGGCCCCGCTCAGCAGACCCGGCAGCACCCGGTCCCTGCCGAGCGCGAACAGTTGCCGGCTGATCACCTGGTGCAGCGCCAGGAGAGCCGCCAGCACCCCGGTGAGCAGCATGAACCGGCCGAGGGTGACGGCCCACGGGGAGAGCCGGTCGGTGGCCAGGTCGAAGAGCAGCCCGGCACCCCGGTCGCCGGCGAGGGCGGTGACCCGGTCCGGGCCGGCCGCCACGAGCAGACTCCAACTCAGGCCGGCGAGCAGCAGGGTGACCAGCAGGACCGCCCCGTGCGCCCCGTAGCCGGCGCTGCGGCGGGGCTGGAAGCCCTCCTCGGCGTAGGCGGCAGTGGATTCGAAACCGGCGAAGGTGAGCACCGCGACGACGAGCAGCAG
>DATMVU010000855.1:0-11375 GCA_035562875.1 Actinoplanes sp.
ACCCCCGGTCGTCGTACGGGTTACTGGTCCTGCACACCCACGGGCACGGTGATCATGTGGCCGCCGACGCCCAGTTCGACGGCCGCCCGGACACGGTGGTGGTGAGCGCCGACCGGGACACCGCCTGGCCGCATCTGGGCCTGACCGGGCCGGGTTCGGCGAGCCACGTCGACCTGGGCGGGCGGGTGCTGGACTGCCTGGCCACACCCGGCCACCACGAGGCGGCTGTCACGTTCTACGACCGGCACACCGGCCTGCTGTTCACCGGCGACACCGTCTACCGGGGGCGGCTGTACGTGAACGACTGGCCGGCGTTCGTGCACACCATCGACCTGCTCGTCGCGTTCGCCGCCACCCGGCCGGTCACCCACGTGCTGGGCTGCCACATCGAGATGGCCGGCGAACCCGGCGAGGACTACCTGATCGGCACCACGTTCCAGCCGGGCGAGCCGCCGCTGCAGATGACCGTCGGCCACCTGCATGCCGTCCGCGCGGCGATCATCGAGATCGGCGACCGCACCGGCCGGCACGTCTTCGACGATTTCATCATCTGCCGTCTGCCGTGACGACCGTCAGGGTGACGTGGTGACACCCGGCGACACCGACTCCAGCACCGCGCCGAAACCACCCATCGCGATCACGATGACTGCCGGGATGAGGAAGATGTAGCCCAGGATGAGGCCGGCGACCGCCATGCCGTGGCCGGCCCGGTGACCGTTCCTGGTCTCCCGCAGCGCCACGTGGCCCAGCAGCACCGCGATCGCGCACGGAATCCCGAACAGGCAGAACCCGCCGAAGAAGCCGATCAGCCCGAAGATCAGCGAGGCGACCGCCGTGCCGGACGTCGGTACGACCACCGCCATCGGGTAGCCCGGCATCATCGGCGGCCCGGACATCGGCTGGTGCCGGTAGTGGCCGTGATACTGGGGCGGGTACGGCTGCTGGGGGTGGGGCTGCGGCGGATACTGCTGGGGATACGGCTGCTGCTGGCCGTACGGGTCCGGCTGACCGTACGGGTCGTACTGTCCGGGCGGGTGGTAACTCATGCGGTGGAGTCCTTTAGGTCGTCGCTGCCATGCGGTCATACCGCATCGGCGGCGACGATGCCCGCTCGGACGGACGATCGTCGATCACATCGGCCCGTTCGGCGGACCCGGTCCGGTACGTCTCAGCGGTGCAGGTAGGCCGCCAGGCCGCCCAGTTCCTCGCTGGCGATGAAGACCGAGCGGACGTTGATGATGGCCTCCTCGACGTGGGCGGGGCAGCCCCATGCCGAGTCGCCCCAGGAGTCGGCGACCTTGAGTTCGGCTGGTTCGGTGCAGCCCTTGGGTCCGCCGAGCTGGCAGTGGGCGGGGTGCGGGGCAGCGGCCTGCGCGGCGGTGGCGGCGCGCATCCGGGTGGCGAGTTCGGCTGAGGCGGCGGCGCGTTCCTCGGCGGCGGCCCGCAGCCGTTGTTCGGAGCGGACCGCCTCGGCCAGTTCGTCGTGGGCGGCCCGGGCGCGGTCCTCGGCAGCCTGCCGGGCCTGTTCGACGTGGTGGCGTTCGATGGCCAGGGCGGCGGTGCCGGCGAACAACCGGGCGAGGGCGAGGTCGGTGTCCTGCGGAACGCGCGGGACCCGGTGGTAGATGGCGAAGGTGCCGAGCAGGGCGCCGTCGTGGGTGAGGATCGGCAGTGACCAGCAGGCCGCTAGCCCGGCCCGCTCGGCCAGGTCGCGGAAGTCGGCCCAGAACGGGTCGGCGCTGATGTCGGTGACGATGACGGGCTCGCGGCGATGGGCGGCGGTGCCGCAGGATCCGATGCCCTCACCGGTGGCGATGCCGTCGATGGCCTCGTTGTAGAAGGCGGGCAGGCTGGGCGCGGCGCCGTGCCGCAGGTGCCGGCCGTCCGGGTCGGCGAGCAGAACCGAGACCAGCACCTCATCCGGCATCAGTTCCTCGATGCTGCGGGCCATCCCGTCGAGCACCTCGGTCAGTGGCGTCTGCCGGACGATCTGTTCCAGCAGCGCCCGGTGGGACTCACCGAGCTGGATTCGCTTGTCGTCGGGCTGTCCGCCCGCCACCCCTGCCATCGTCTTACTCTGCCCGTCGATAGTTGCTTAACAGCAAATGATGGCGATAAGAGTACGGGATGTCACCGCCCCCAGACACGAAGCGGGCCGAGTGGTGTGAAACCGCACTCGGACGCGGCCGCCGGGTCACGGTCGTAGCCGACGATCGGGCGGTCCGGGAACGCGGTGGCGATGGCGGCCACCGCCGGTTCCCACCGGCCGGTCAGGTTCGACAGGCCGACGACGTCGCCGTCGAGATGGGCGACGACCGAGCCGTCCGGGCCACCGAACGCGGTCACCGAGGGGTCCGCCACGATCGGCGAGCGGGTCGCCCACCACGTGACCGGCTCGGAGCCCGGACCGGCTGGACGCCAGATCCAGGTCGCGCTGAACAGCACGGTGAAACCGAGCGGGGCCAGGTCGAGATCGGCGAAGCTGTCCTTCACCGAACAGCCCGGCCCGGTGTCGACGCCGGCCAGCACGACCGCTGCGGTGACACCCGGGCGGAGGGTCTCGGCGTCCGGGTAGAACGGTGGAGAACGCCGGGTGGTGTGCCAGCGCTCCGGGGTGAACGCGGTCGGCAGACCACGCCCCCGGCAGACCAGGTCCACCCATGCGGCGTTCTCCCGGACGGCGGCGGCCAGCCGGTGATCGATCATCGCGACAGGGTACGGGTCACCTGACGAAACGCACCTCCGGGAACGCCCGGGACGGGCCGTCGAGCAGAGGGCTCCGGCGGTTGCGGAGGTGCTGGTCGAAGAAGGCGAGCGGGTACGCCTGCTGGATGCGCACCGCCCGGGGTGGGGCGAGGGTGCCGATCCAGGCTTTCAGGTCCTCGTCGCTCATCCCGGTCATCACGGCCAGCTGCGGGATCAGCCACTGGTGGTCGCAGTAGGAGCTGTGGGTGGTGCCGCAGGTGTACAGGCCCCGCCGCCAGCCGGTCAGCAGGGACCAGAACCGGTCGACGGCCGGTTCGGCGGCGCGGGTGAAGTCTGCGGTCATCAGCAGGAACGGCCGGTCGATCGCGGTGACCGCCGGGTTCGACTGCATCGGCCCGTCCAGGCCCAGCCCGGCCCGTACCCGGCTGTCGGTGTTCATCGTCAGGGCGGTCGCGGTGGCGCCTTTGGACCAGCCGAACATGCCGATCCGCTCCGGGTCGAACTCCGTTCCCGCAGCGGCCGCGAGAACGTCGAGGCGGTCGAGGACGAACCGCAGGTCGGCGGTGTAGTCCCAGGGGGTACGGGGCTCCTCCGCGGGCACCACCAGCCGGCCGCCGGGGAATTCGGTGAACGAGTCCCCGGAGTGGTCCACGGTGACCACGGCGTATCCGTGGCTGGCCAGTTCCTGCACGATGATGGTGGTCTCGGAGCGGTGCCCGCCGGAACCGTGCGAGAACACGATCACCGGCCGGCGGCCCGGGACGGGCGGCGCTCCGTGCCGGCCGCTGGTGTGCGGTGCGGCGACGGCGGGGAATCCGGCGCCGGCGAGCAGGGCGCGCATCGGCGCCTCGGCCATCCACGGAGCTACCGGACGGGACGCCGGGCCGTCGGCAGCCGGGTACCAGATGCTCGTCATGAGCTCCCGTCCCGGCCCGGTGAGGTGCACGTCCACGACGCCGATCCGGTGCGGGCCGGTCGGCCGGGGCAGGCTGAGCAGGGCCGGGGACGCGCCGGCCGGGAGAGCGCCGAGTGGCACGGCGATACCGGTCGCGGCGGCGGCGATGAGCAGGCTTCGACGGGTCGTTGTCATGGGCTCGACTCTTCAGGCCGGAGCGTCCCTCCACATCGGGCCGTGGGATTACACCCTGGGGATAGTCGATTTCGACTGTTAGAGTTCGACCATGCCAAAACGTGCACTGGAGAACCCTTTGGTCCTGGCCATCCTGGGGCTGCTGCTGGAGCGCCCCATGCATCCGTACGACGTGCTCACCGAACTACGCGGCCGCAGCGCCCACCAGGCCGCGGCCATCACCCGGGGCTCGGTCTACGACATCGTCGCCGCGCTGGCCGGCGCGGGCTGGATCCACGAGACAGCCCGGCTCCGGCAGGGCAACCGGCCGGAACGCACCGTGTACGCGCTCACCGCCTCCGGCCGGGAGGAGCTGATCCGCCGGCTGGACGACCAGATCCGCAACCCGCGCCGCGACTTCACCCCGTTCCTCGGCGCGGTGGCCTACCTCGGCGCCCTGGGCCGGGCCGGCGCCGTCGACGCCTTGACCGAACGCGCCCGTCGGCTACGCGAGCGGACCACCGACGACGAGCGGCGACTGGCCGAAGTCCTCGGCCAGGGCCTGGAGCGGCTGTTCATGATCGAGGCCGAGTTCGCGATCCACCAGGCCCACGCCGAGCTGGCCTGGATCGACGCGGTGCTCGAGGAGATCCGCACCGGCGGCCTGACCTGGCCCCACGCCGACGAAACGAACGGAGACGACCGGTGAGGTTCGGTGTCTACCCGGGCGGCCGGGCCGGAACGACGTGCTCGCACCCCGCGGATCCCGCCGCGATCGAGGAACTAGTCGACGAACTCGCCGGCGGCCGGCCCCTGCTGATCCGGGAGTACGTGCACTTCTTCGGCGCCGGCCCGGACCCCGGCACGGTCGCCTCGCTCGGCGCCGAGCACGAGCTGGACCGGCTGCCGATGCCCGACGAGTGGTACACCCGGGGCGGCCGGGAACTCGACCTCGTGGTCAGCTATCTCCCGGCCACCGCCGACCTGCCCGGCTGGCTGGCCTTTCTCGACACGGTCATCGACCGGTACGGGCGCCTGACCCGCTATCTGCAGGTGACCCTGGAACCCAACTTCCCGCTCCCGCTGATCGACGGCAGCTCGCCCGGGGTCTTCGAGGCGCTGACCGTAGGCCTGCCGTATGCCCGCACCGCCCTGAATCGCCGTGGCCTGGACCATGTCCGGGTCGGGTTCTCGGTGGCCGAGCCGGCCGAGTGGCTGGGCGGTGACGACGCGTTCTGGCAGCGCCTGGCCGACCTTCCACCGGACGTGTTCGCCACCCACGTGGACTACGTAGGGCTCGGCCTCTACCCGGATGCTTTCGCACCGGTGGCACCCGGCGACATCGCCGCACTGACCGCGCACGCCATCGATCACCTGCGCGACCACTGCCTGCCTCGCGCGCACATCCCGGCGACCGTTCCGATGCACATCGCGGAGAACGGCTCACCCAGCGTGCCGCCGCGCAGCGAGGCGGACCAGGCGCGGTCCCTGTCCGACATGATCGGCACCGTCCTGGACCGGAGCACCGCGGCGAACATCACCCGCTACGAGCTGTTCAGCCTGCGGGACGCGGACAGCGGCTCGGCGGAGGCGCTCGGCGGTCTGGGCCTGGTCAGCGATACCTACCACCGCAAGGAGGCGTTCGCCGTCTTCCGCGACGTCATCGCCCGCCACGGCCGTTAGCGGTCCGGGGCCGGGTGTCGTATCTTCGTCCGGCGGGACCCTCGTCCCGCCGGTGAGGGGGGATCGATGTCGACGTCCGGCCAGGCGCTCGGAGTCGTCGGTGCGACGGTTCGGCTGCCGCGTGCCTGACCCCCTCGATCGCCGGCGACGCCTGGACTCCCTGATCCGCACCGGGCTGGGAGCGGAACCCGATCCGATGTTCGACCGGTTCGCCTCCATCGTGCAGCGCACCCTCGGCGTGCCGGTGGCGCTGGTGTCACTCGTCGACGACGTCCGGCAGGTGTTCCCCGGGGCGTGCGGGCTGGCGGTGCCGTGGCAGCAGCAGCGGCAGACCCCGCTGTCACACTCGTTCTGCCAGCACGTCGTCACCAGCGCCGAACCGCTGGTGATCGAGGACGCCCGCACCGATCCGCTGGTCGCCGCGAACCTGGCCATCACCGACCTCGGCGTGATCGGTTACGCCGGGATCCCGCTGACCGACGCCGACGGCCTGGTGCTGGGCTCACTGTGCGCCATCGACACGTCACCACGCCGGTGGACGGCCGCCGAACTGGACCTGCTCACCGACCTGGCAGCGGCCTGCTCGGAGAGCCTGCGGCTGCGCATCACCACCCGGATCACCCTCGACCACAGCCAGATGCTGTTGCGGGCCAGTGTCGCGCTGGCGAACACCAGCACCCCGGCCGACGTCATCGACGCCGTGCGGTCCCTGGTCGGCAGCACCCTCGGCCCCGCGTACGTCGGTGTGTCCCTGCTCGGCGCCGACCGGCAGGTGGACCTGCAGTCCGGCAGCCTGCTGCCGGCCCGGGTCGCCGACCGGTGGCGCCGTTACCCGCAGGCCAGCCTGACGCCGTCGGCGCTGGCCGCCCACACCGGGCTACCGGTCCTGCTGCCCGATCCGGCCGCAATCACCGCGCGGACCCCGGACGCCGCCGCGACGTTCACCGAGATGGGCTGGCAGTCCGGCGCCAGCGTGCCGCTGCCCGGCCCGGACGGCCCGATCGGGGCGCTGACCTTCGTCTGGACCGATCCGAACCCGCTCGACGCCGCCGCGCAGACGACCATCGCCGCCCTGGCCGGTTACGTCGGGCAGGCCCTGCGCCGCACCGGGCACCTGATCTCCCGCGAGCAGGTCGCCACCCTGCTGCAACAGTCGATGCTGACGGAGCTGCCGGACGCGGCCCCGTTCGAGCTGGCCGCCCGCTACTCCCCCGCCAGCCGCGGCGAGCACGTCGGCGGAGACTGGTACGACGCGGTCCGCCGGCCCGACGGCCACCTGGCCCTGGTGGTCGGTGACGTCGCCGGCCACGACATGCTCGCCGCCGCCCGGATGGGCCAACTGCGCAGCATGCTGCGGGCCTTCGTGGTGGACCGGCACGAACCCCCGTCCGCACTGCTGCACCGTCTGGACACGGCGATGCAGGTGCTCGGCGATCCGGTGCCGACCACCGCCCTGCTGGCCTACGTGAGCCCGGAGGGGACCGGGCACCGGTTGCAGTGGGCCAACGCCGGGCACCCCTCGCCGGTCCTGCTCGAAGCCGACGGCACGGTCACCGCCCTGACCGGCCGTGACGTGCTCCTCGGGGTACGCCGCCGGTCCCCGCGCACCGACTGGGCCCGGCCCCTGCCGCCGGGTTCGACGGTGCTGTTCTACACCGACGGACTGATCGAGACCCGCACCGATGTCATCGACGACCGCAAACAGCGGTTGCATCGGATTCTGGCCAAGCTGAGCGGGGCGCCGCTGCCGGATCTGCTCGACGAACTGCTGCACCGGCTGGCCGGCGACAGCCACGAGGACGACGTGGCCATGCTCGCCCTGCGCCACCCGGCCTGAGCCGCGGCGCCGGTCAGGAGGGGCCGAGCAGTCCGGCGCGCTGGGCGAGCATCGCCGCCTGGACCCGGTTGTCGCAGCTCAGCTTGGTGAACAGCCGGTAGACGTGGGTCTTGACGGTGCCCTCGGAGACGAACAACTGGGCCGCGATCTCCCCGTTGGACAATCCCTGGGCCAGCAGGATCAGCACGTCGCGTTCCCGGGCGCTGAGACCTTCGATCAAACCCTTCTCCGCGGGTACGGCCGGAGCGGGGAGCCGTTCGAGGACCTGACGGGTGATCTTCGGGGACAGGTAGGCGTTTCCGGCGGCAGCGGCCCGGATCGCGTACACCAGCTCCTCGGCGGCCGACTCCTTGAGCAGGAAACCGGCCGCGCCCCCGGCGAGGGCCTGCGTGACGTACTCGTCCTGTCCGAACGTGGTCAGCACGACGACCCGCACCGCGGGTGCCGTCCGGCGGATCTCCCGCAGTGCCGACAGCCCGTCCATGACCGGCATCTGGATGTCCAGCAGCGCCACGTCCGGCCGGTGCCGCACCGCCAGCTCCACGGCGGCCCGGCCGTCGGCGGCCTGGGCGACCAGTTCGATGCCGTCCACCGGCCGCAGGATCGTCTCGATCGCGGTCCGGATCAGCGAGTCGTCGTCGGCCAGCAGCACCCGCAGAGTCTCGGTCACGACGTCTCTTCGCGTTCCTGCTTGCCCACCAGCACCCCGTTCCGGAAACAGAATCGGTAGATCATCTCACCCGCCCGGGCCTGCAGTTGCTCGACCATCCCAGCCGGATAGTCCACGCAGCCCCGGGGCGCTCCGGGGACGGCCGAGTCGGCGTCCGGCAGCAGCGCTTTCACCGTGGCCTCGGGCTGTCCGATCCGGATCGTTTCGTAGGTGTCCCGGTCGACGGTGATCACGGTGGCCGACAGCCACACCCCGGCACCGCAGAGCACCAGGAACCCGGCGAGGACGACCGAGGTGACCACCAGCGTGATCCGGGAGCGGCGGCCCTGCCGGTCGATGATCGACACGAAGTCCGGCCCGCTGTCGGCGACCACCGGTGGCGGTGGCGGTTCCTCCCCGAGGTAGGGCAGGGTGGCCGCCAGCCGGAACCCGCCGTCCGGGGTGGGCCCGTGGAAGAGCACCCCACCGGCGACCCGCACCCGTTCGGCCAGCCCGAGCAGACCCTGCCCGGAGGTGACCGTCGCGACCCGCTCACCCGCCGTGTTGGTGACCCGGGCGATCACCGCGTCCGGCTCGTACCGCAGCAATAGGACGATCGACCCGCCGTGCGCGTGCCGCAGCGCGTTGGTGAGGCCCTCCTGGAGCACCCGGTAGGCGGCGTGTTCGGTCATCGCGGACAGGGCCGGCGGCTCGCCCTCCCGCACCACCTCCACCCGGGCGCCGGACGCCCGCGCCTGCTCGGCCAGGTCGTCGACACCGGACAACGGCCGCACCGACGGCTGGTCGCCGTCCTGGCCGAGCAGTCCGAGGATCTGCCGCAGTTCGGTCATCGCCGTCGACGACGTCTGCCGGATCAGGTCGGCTTCCGCACCCCGCGCCATCCCCGCGTACAAGGAGATCAATGTCAGTTTGTGACCCAGGGAATCGTGCAGGTCACGGGCGATCCGGGCGCGTTCGCGCAGTTGCGCCTGCCGGGCGGCCTCGGCCTGTCCGCTGTGCAGTTGCACGTTGCGGCTGTGCATGGCGGCGAGCAGGGTCCGCCGCCGGCGCACCAGCCGCGCCACCCCGGCGGGCAGGCAGGCCAGCAGCGCGAACAGGGCCGACATCAGCACGATCCACTCGAACGTCAGCGGCGTGTCCCAGAGCAGGGACAACACGAAACAGACCCACCCGGCGGCCAGACCGGCCAGCACCTGCCACACCCGGGCGGCCCGGTAGCTCAGCGACGCGCTGAGCACCACTGTCACCGCCATGCTCTGCCCGCCGGTCCCGAGCCCGATCAGCGCCGCCGCGACATAGGCGCCGAGCGGGTGGACCAGCCGGAACAGCATCAAGGCCGGGGTGGTGACGCCGACCAGCCACGGGAGGAACGGGTACCAGTCCGCAGCGACCGCCGCCACCGTGGCGGCGACGGTCACCAGCACGATCAGGCAGCCCTCATAGGCCAGTCGCCAGGCGCCGATTCCCTTGACCGTCATGTCACCTCATCAGTTCGTCGCGGGAATGGTAACCGCGCTCTTCTCGGCGAGTTTGCCGTCGGCGAAGCAGAACCGGAACAGGTCCGGGCCCTCACCGGTCATCGGGTCGATCGTGTAGTAGACGCACGAGGCACCGGTCGGCACACCGTCCCGGCCCAGCTCCTTCTCGTCGATGTCGGTGAGCGGTTCCGGCAGGGCCTTCAGCACGTCGGCCTGTGCCGTGCCCTCCTTCTGCGCGTCGAACACCGTTTGGGTGATGGCGGCCTCGTCCAGCTCCTTGAACGTGTCGAACCACTGGTAGGCGGTCCATCCGAGGCCGCCGCAGATGACCGTGAGAACAACCGCGATGACGATTCCGACCTTGCGCATTCCGGCTCCTGGGATTCGTGAAGCGATGCATCACTCGTTGCGGCGCATCGTTCGGTGTGATGCCGAGAAGACTGCCGGGAATCGGGGCCGGAATCGTCAGTCCGTGGTGCGAACGGATCGGCGGTGATGTCAACGAAAGTCAGAGGCCGGATTGGCGGTACGACAGACGAAACGGTCCCCGTACCACAGCAATCCTCTTGTCATGACCGCACCGATCCCGTACCACCGTCTCGCCCGCACCGACCGGCACCGCTGGTGGCGCCCCCTGGCCGGCAGCCTGGTGATCCTTTTCGGCCTTCCACTGACCTTGACCGGCCTGTTCGGCGCGGCCCACGCCGTCGCCGGCCCGATCGAGCTCCGCTTCGACGACTCCATCACCGGGTTCGCGGTGACGATGGTGACGCTCGCGATGCTCACTCCACTGTCGATGCTCGCCGCGTGGTGGGTGCAGCGCCGCCCACCCGGCACCCTGTCCTCGGTGGCGGGCCGCCTGCGCAAGAACCGGCTGCTCGGCTACCTGCTGCTGGCCGCGTCGGTGGTGGGCCTGGCCACGGGTGTGCAGTTGTGGCTGTCCGGGGAGAGCCCGGAACTCGCGTCCACCGAGATCGGGTTCCTGGTCGTGCTGGTGCTGCTGGTGCCGTTGCAGGCGGCGGGCGAGGAGTACCTGTTCCGCGGCTGGATGCTGCAGGCGTTCGGTTCGTGGTTCCGCTCCCCGTGGCCCGGGATCGTGGTGTCGTCACTGCTGTTCGGCCTGGCCCACGGCCTGGGTTCACCGTTGGCGATGGCCGACGTGACCCTGTTCGGCGTGGTGACGGCGGTCCTGACGATCCGGACCGGCGGCCTGGAGGCGGCGATCGCCCTGCACGTGGCCAACAACCTGGCCGGTTTCGCCCTGGCTTCCGAGGGCGAACCGGACACGACGACGTACCTGATCAGCATGGTGATGGTGCTGGTGTATGCGGTGGCGGTGCTGGCCACCCCGAAGAACCGCGACCGGATCAGCGAGGTCGTCGACAACCTGGTCGACGCGTTCTGACGCCCCGGTTCGGCGCCATCCGGCGCCGGACATGCGGGGACCACCCGTTCGGGAGCCGGGCACCCTCATCAACCGGTTGCAGTCGGGATCGGTCTGCCCACCCTCATTCAGGCTGTTGAATGCCATCGGTTCCACCACGTCCCGCGGTGATCCCTTTCGAGGGCGGGGCTGCGTTGTGCACAATATCTGCCATGTCGAGTCGGCCCGGACGCCCCGCAACAAGCTGCCTCATCGGTGCCTGGCTGCTGGGTGTGCGGCATCCCGCCCGGATGGTGACCGCGGAGGTACTCGCGCTGGCCGAGGACGGCTACGTCGAGATCATCGCCGACGACGACGGATACACCGTCCACCGAGGACCGGCCGATCCCGCAGGGCTGTGGCAGGACCGTGCAGAAGTCCTGGCCGGACTGTTCGATGGCGACGCCCCCACACGGCTGGACCGTCCCGAGCTGCCACCGGTGACAGCGCCGCACGGTCCTATCAGCGCCGACCGGCTCACCACCGTGTTGTCCGAGGCGATCCAACGG
>DATMVU010000856.1:0-9559 GCA_035562875.1 Actinoplanes sp.
ACCACCGGGATCTCCGGGGACGGCGCGGGGATGGCGTAGGACGTCGGGGTGACCGCCTGCCGCCAGTCGAACGACTCCGGAAGGATGTCGTTTCCGGACAACCAGGCGGTGTACGGGGTCATCAGGTCGTCCCGGATCTCGCCCCAGCGGTCGCCCTGGAACCAGGTCGGGGTGATCAGTTCGAGGGAGCGGGCCAGGATCGGCCGGGGAAAGTACGGGATGACCCGGTCGAGGACGTCCAGGGCGAGAGCCGGTTCGTCGCGGGCGGCGCGGTAGCCGCGGGCGGTGGCCTGCAGGAACCCTTCGATCAGGGCGGGGTCGGTGAGGGCGGGCCCGGTGCCGAGGAGATACGAGTGGTAGGGCGGGGCACCGATCTCGTCGACCGGCCAGACGATCCGCTGTTCGCCGGGGAGCTGGGCGAACAGTGCGTCCCAGGCCCAGTAGCCGCCGAAGGTGGCGTCGACTTCACCGGCGGCGATGTCGTCGGCGGAGAGTTCGCGGTGGCCGCTGTCGACGAGGGTGACCTTGTCGGGGTCGCCACCGTCGGCGGCCAGCAGGTGGCGGACCATCGCCACGCCGCGCGGGGTCGGGTTGAGGGCCAGGCGTTTGCCTTCCAGGTCGCGGGGGCGGGTGATGCCGCGGCCGACGACGGTCTGGATGGTCTCCATGCCGCGGTGGTTGATCGACGCGACGGCTTTCAGCGGCTGGCCGGCGGCGCTGCGGACGAGGAGCCGGTTGGTGGGGAAGACGCCCAGGTGGACCTCACCGCGGGCCAGGTGTTCCAGGGTGTCGCCGCGCAGCGAGTCGAAGACGGTGAGTTCGACGTCCAGGCCTGCGTCGCGGTACCAGCCCTGGCGGCTGGCCACGTACAGGCCTGCCGCGTTGGTCCAGGGGTGGAAGTATTCGAGCATCACGCGGACGTGGGTGAGGGTCATCGGGGGGCACCTGTCAGGAGGTCGGTGAGGCGGCGGCGCAGCTTCACGAAGTCGGGGTCGTCGACGACGTCGTCGCGGCGGGGACGGTCGAACGGGATGGTGATCTTCTCCAGGATGGTGGCCGGGCGCCGGGAGAAGACGTAGACGGTGTCGGACAGCAGCAGCGCCTCTTCGATGTTGTGGGTGACGAAGAGGACGGCACGCCGGTTGGCTTCCCAGATGTCCAGCAGCCAGCGGTGCATCTCGATCCGGGTCATCGCGTCCAGGGCGCTGAAGGGTTCGTCGAGGCAGAGCAGCGGCTGGTCGGAGAGGAGCGCGCGGAGGAAGGCGACCCGCTGTTGCATGCCTCCGGACAATTGATGCGGGTACGACTGGGCGAAGTCCTCCAGACCTACCTCGGCCAGCCACTCCCGGGCCTGGGAGAGGTCCGGTCTGCCGTTGATCTCCTGGGCCAGGACGACGTTGCGTTCGATGGTGCGCCACGGCATCAGTGCGGGCTGCTGGGGCATGTAGCCGATCAGCCCGCGCCGGGCCGGCTGTCCGGCGACCTCGATGAGCCCGGCGGTCGGCTGGAGAAGCCCGCCGATCAGGTGGAAGAGGGTGCTCTTGCCGCTGCCGGAGGGGCCGACGATGGAGACGAACTCACCCGGCGCCACGTCGAGCGAGATATCCGAGATGACGGACAGGTCGCCGAAGGAGTGGGTGAGGCGCGAGACCGAGAGCGCGGCGGGCGCGGGTGGCGGGGCGGTAACCGGGGCGGTCACGGGATCAGTCACGGCGGCGGCCCTTCACGGTCAGCTTCTCCAGCAGGACGACCAGGCCGAAGACGACCAGGGCCAGGGTGATGACGATGCCGATCGCGACGAACATCCGGTCCGCCCGGAACGCCGACTTCTGGATCATCATGTACTGCCCGATCCCCTTCTCCGCACCGAGCCATTCGGAGATCACCGCACCGAACACGCTGTACGTGGCCGCGATCTTGAGTCCGGAGAACATCGTCGGCAGCGCGTGCGGCCACTGCAGTTTGGTGAACAGCTGCCGCCGGTTGGCGCCGCTCATCAGCAGGTAGTCGGTGATCAGCGGGTCACTGCGGCGCAGCCCGTCCAGGGTGGCGACGGCGACCGGGAAGAAGCAGACCAGGATGATCACCACGAGTTTCGGGGCCAGGCCGAAGCCGAGCCAGACCACCAGCAGTGGCGCGATGGCGATGACCGGCACGTTCTGACTGATCACCAGCAGCGGGTAGACGGCGGCCCGGACGACCGGGATCAGGTGCAGCACGACGGCGACGAGCAGCCCGGTGGCTACGCCGGCCCCGAATCCGTACAGGGTCAACTCGGTGGTGGCGAGGGTGTGGCCGAGCAGGGCCTCGTGCTGGAGGAGTGCGGCGTCCCAGATGTCCTCGGGGCTGGGCAGCAGCCAGGTGTCGATGCCGCTGACCACGGTGTAGAGCTGCCAGCCGGCGATCACGAGGATGAGGGTGATCGCCGGGGGCAGCGCTCTGCGGATCGTCACGCGGTGGGCAGGAAGTCGTTGGTGTACGCCTTCGTCCCGTCCACCTCGGTGGTGAGGACCTTCTTCTGGTACAGCCAGTCGGAGAACCCGGTCCAGATCTCGGCCTTCTGCTCGCCCCAGCGGGCGGCGTCGTCCTGGTATTTCGGGCTGAGCCATTCCTGGCTCTTCTTGACGAGTTCAGCGTTCAGCTCGGGGGCGGCCTTGAGCAGGATGTCCGCGGATTCGCCGGCGTTCCGGGCGGCGTAGGTGTAGCCCTCGGAGACCGCCGCGGTGAACGACTCGACCAGTTCGGGGTCGCCGGAGATCCGCTTCTCGTTGGTGATCAGGATCGGGGTGTAGAAGTCGAGGGCCGGGTCGTAGTCCTTGACGTACTGGATGTTGACCGGTTCACCGCGCAGTTCGGCTTCGACGCCGGTCCAGCCGTAGAAGATCCACTGGAGGTCGATGCCCTTCTTGGTGGCGGCGAAGAAGTCCGAGTCGCCCACGTTCACCGTCTTGACCTTGCTCGCGTCGCCGCCGTCGGCAGCGACCACCGCCTGCAGTAGCGGCGCTTCGAGTGGGCCACCCCAACCGCCGTAGGTCTTGCCCGCGTAGTCGGCCGGCTTGGTCAGGTTGCGGTCCTTGGGTGAGCCGAAGCCGGAGGTGTTGTGCTGGATGATCGCGGCGATCGAGACCAGCGGGGCGCCTTCGGCACGGGCCTGGGTGAGGGCTTCCTGGGCGCTGATCGCGAACGGGATCTTGTCGGCGGCGACGAGCGCGGACGGGTCGGCGTCACCGGGCTGGACGATCTCCACGTCCAGGCCGTGGGCGGCGAAGTAGCCCTTCTCCTTGGCCACGTACAGACCGGTGTGGTTGGTGTTCGGTGTCCAGTCCAGGGCCACCTGCACCTTGGTGAGCCCGGCGGCGGTCTTCTCCTGTTCGGCCTGCGATCCGCAGCCGGCGAGGACCAGGGAGGCGGCGGCTATGGCGGCGAGCGCCCGGCGACGGCTGATCACAGTATTCATGTGCGGGTGACTTTCGCGTTGATCTTCGTGGTCCGCGGCGAAACGTACGCCTGCCTGCGATCCCTTCACCAGACATCAGTGACCGGCATTACATACCTATCCCACATATCAGACTGATTGCATAGGAGAAGTCGTCGCGATGGGTGTTGTTGCGGCCCTACGGGCGGTTACTCCCATTCGTGAGCGATCCGTTTCACAGAGTCGCCATCTCAGTTTTTCAAAAACCACAGCTCAGCCACAGGAAACCCGGCCACTCTCATGATCACTCAGCTTCCCCCGCCAAGGGTTCCCCCGTCGACCGCCCAGGAGCAACACCCGTGGAGCACGTCAGCATCGTCATCCCGACCCACAGCGAGAAGCGCTGGGCGGCACTCACCCGGACGATCGCCTCCGCGCACGCGCAGACGCACCCGGCCGCGGAGATCGTGGTGGTGGTCGACCACAACCCGGCGATGACCGACCGGGTGAAGCGGGAGTTCCCGGGGATCACCGTGCTGGAGAACGCGTACGCCCGGGGTGCCTCCGGCAATCGCAACACCGGCGCCTTCCACACCCGGACCGCGTTCATCGCCTTCCTCGACGACGACACCGTGGCCAGCCCCACCTGGCTCGCCCGCCAGCTGAGGCCGTTCGCGGACCCGGCGGTGGTCGGCACCGGCGGCGGCATCCTGCCGGCCTGGTCCGGCGCCCGGCCCACCTGGATGCCGGACGAGCTGCTCTGGACCGTCGGCGTCTCCTACACCGGGATGCCGACGAGCACCGCGCCGATCCGTAACGTCTGGTCGGCCAACATGATCGTCCGGCGGGACGCGTTCCTCGCCGTCGACGGGTTCCGCACCGGCTTCGGCAAGCTCGGCGACCAGAACCGGCCCGAGGACACCGAACTGTGCCTGCGGATGAGTGCCGCCGGCGGCGGCCGCTGGATCTACGTGCCGCACGCGACGATCGACCACGAGGTGCCGGCCGACCGGTCGACGTTCGCCTTCCTGATGCGCCGCTGCTACGCCGAGGGCCGGGGCAAGGTGCAGATGGCCGGGCTCATGCCGAAGGACCAGGAGCTGGGCACGGAGAAGGACTATCTGCGGCGTACGCTGCCCCGGGCCGTCGTCCGCAACCTGGCCGACGCCGGCAGCGGCCGGGGACTCTTCCACGCGCTGCGGGCCGGCACCGTGGTCGCGGCGGTGGCGGCAGCCGCGTGGGGTGGCGGGGTCGAGACACTGGCGGGCCTGTTCGACGCCTCCACCACCCCCGGCGGCGACGCCTAGACGATCCGCTCCAGCCGGATCTGCACCCACTTGGAGGTGGGGGTTCCGCTCTCCTCGGCCTGTGAGTCGAGCGGGACCAGCGGGTTCGTCTCCGGGTAGTAGGCGGCCACGCAACCCTTCGGGGTGTCGTACGAGACCAACCGGAACCTGTCGGCCCGCCGCTCGACCCCGTCCTCCCACTCGGAGACCAGGTTGACGGTGTCGCCGTTCTCGAAGCCCAGTTCGACCAGGTCGGCCTCGCTGATGAAGACCACCCGGCGGCCCTGCCTGATGCCCCGGTAGCGGTCGTCGAGGCCGTAGATGGTGGTGTTGAACTGGTCGTGGCTGCGCAGGCTCTGCAGGATCAGCCGGCCCGGCGGCACGGTCATCACCTCGAGTGGGCTGACCGTGAAGACCGCCTTGCCTTCGAGGGTCGGGAAGGTCCGCGAGTCACGCGGCGGGTGCGGCATGGTGAACCCGCCGTCCCGGATCTTCGTCGCGTAGTCGTCGCAGCCCGGGACCACCCGGCCGATCCGCTCCCGGATCTCCTCGTAGTCGCCGGCGAACCCGCTCCACGGGATCTCGTGCCGGTCGCCGAGGGTGGCCGCCGCGATGCCGCAGATGATGTCGACCTCGGAACGCAGCAGCGGGCCCGCCGGGTCGGACCGGCCGCGGGAGGCGTGCACCGCCGACATCGAGTCCTCGACGGTGATCCGCTGCACCCGGCCACCGGTCATGTCCTGCTCGGTCCGGCCCAGCGTGGGCAGGATGAGCGCGGTCCGGCCGGCCTCGATGTGGCTGCGGTTGAGCTTGGTGGAGATCTGCACGGTCAGTTCGGCGCCGCGCATCGCCGCTGCGGTCACCGCGGTGTCCGACATGGCCGCCACGAAGTTGCCGCCGAGGGCGACGAACACCTTGCCGTGGCCGTCCCGGAACGCCTTGACCGCGTCGACCGCGTCGTGGCCGTGCTCGCGGGGCGGCTCGAACCCGAACTCGTCACGCAGCCGGTCCAGGAAGATCGCCGGCGGCTTCTCCCAGATTCCCATGCTCCGGTCACCCTGCACGTTGGAGTGCCCGCGGACCGGGCAGAGGCCGGCGCCCGGCTTGCCGATCATGCCCTGCAGCAGGGCGACGTTGACGAACTCCTTGATCGTGGCGACCGCGTTGCGGTGCTGGGTGATGCCCATCGCCCAGCAGTGCACGACACGCTCGGACGAGGCGAGCATGCCGGCCACCTCCTCGATCTGCTCCCACTGCAGCCCGGTGGCGGCGAGGATCTGGTCGCGGTCGATCTCGGCGAGCGAGTCGGCCCACTGTTCGAACCCGACGGTGGACGACTCGATGAACTCCTTGTCGGCCACCCCCTTCTGCAGCAGCAGGTGCCCGATCGCCTGCCAGAGGGCCAGGTCACCGTTGGAGCGGATCTGCAGCAGGCGGTCGGCGAGCGCGGTGCCCTTCCCGACCAGGCCCCGCGCGTTCTGCGGGTTGTCGAACCGGATCAGGCCGGCCTCGGGCAGCGGGTTGATCGCGATGATCTTCGCGCCGTCCCGTTTCGCGATCTCCAGGGCGGTGAGCATGCGCGGGTGGTTGGTGCCCGGGTTCTGCCCGGAGACCACGATCAGGTCGGCCTTGTGCAGGTCCTCCAGGGTGACCGAGCCCTTGCCGACGCCGATCGTGCGCATCAGCGCCGAGCCGGTCGACTCGTGGCACAGGTTCGAGCAGTCCGGCAGGTTGTTGGTGCCGAGCGCCCGGGCGAAGAGCTGATAGACGAACGCGGCCTCGTTGCTGGCCCGGCCGGAGGTGTAGAAGGCCGCCTCGTTCGGGTCGGCCAGGTTCCGCAGATGGGAGCCGGCCAGGGCGAACGCGTCGTCCCAGGAGATCGGCTCGTAGTGCGTGCCGCCGGCCCGCCGGACCATCGGATGCGTGAGCCGGCCCTGTTTCTCCAGCCAGTGGTCGGTCCGGGTGGCCAGGTCGGCGATCGAGTGCTCGGCGAAGAACTCCGGGCCGACGGTGTCCCGCTGGCCCTCCCAGGCGACCGCCTTCGCCCCGTTCTCGCAGAACTCGGCGGTGTGCCGGTGCCCCTGCGGGTCGGGCCAGGCGCAGCTCATGCAGTCGACGCCGTCGTGCTGGTTGAGCGTGCGCAGGTTGGTGACCGTCTTCTTGACGCCCATCTTCTGGACCGCGTTGGTGAGGCTGAGCCGCACCGCCTCGAGCCCGGCCGCGTGGTCGGCCGGAGGCCCCACGGACAGACGGCTGTCTTCCTCTTCGAAGGTGGTCATCAGCCTCTCCCGTCGTGGCGCTGTACCCGTGCAGTCTTCCTTGCCACGGTGCGTCACGCATTATGGGATCTGCAACCTTCGGTTCAATCCAGGGCGAACTCGCGGAGGGTCGCCAGCACCGGTTCCGGTGGCCAGGACTCGACCCGGTAGCGCAGCGGGGCCAGCAACGGTTCCGGTTGCAGGCCGAGGTGCTCCTCGGCGACGTGCCAGGGCACCCGGAAATCGACGCCGGTACCGGTCCGGGCGAAGGCCACCGAATCGGCGCGCGGCAGCAGGATGCTCTCGCCCTCGGCCCAGGTGGCGATCGTCTCGGCCGGGCCGCCGCCGGGTGGTTCGATCGCGACCAGGGCGCCGACGTGTGTCTCGACGCCGGCCTTCGCGTACTCCGCGGCCAGCCAGTCGGTCTGGTTCGAGTACTCGGTGAGGGCCAGCACCGCTGCGGCGCGGCGGGCCGGCAGGTGGTCCGGGTGGCCGGACGGCGGGAGGTACGGCACCGGCCGCCCGTCCGCACCGGACACGTAACCGACCGGGGACAGGTAGCGCACCGCCTCGCCGAAGACCCGCTCGACCGCCGCGTAGAGCTGGTCACCGCCCTGCTCGGGCAGTGGGGTGAGCAGCAGGGTGTTGTTGTCCGGGACGAACGCGAGCACCGGCCCGCCCATCCGCTCGCCCACCTCGGCCAGCCAGCCCGGCACCAGCGGCAGCGAGGTGAAGTAGCCGTCGCCGTCGTCGAGCATGCTCACCACCGGGCCGTCCCGCCACGGCCGGTCCAGGCTGCGCCGGGCGATGGCGGCCAGGTTCTCCCGGGCCGTCGCGAACACCTCGTCGGCGCTCACCCCCCAGTCGTCGAGACGGTCCGGCAGCACGTAGGCCATCGCGTCCGGGGTGTCGATGACGACCAGTTCACGCAGGTAGGGCATGGCCGGGCGGGACAGTGGCGGGCGCATCCCGGCCGGCCCGGCCACACCGAAGGTGACCGGGCGCAGAACGGGACGGAGCTTGCTGCGTACCGTCTCCCAGTCGTCCTCGGGCATCGGCGACATCAGCCGGATCAGCCGTTCCAGGCGCTCCCGGCGCTCCGCCGGGGTGGCGTCCTCGGTCTCCCGGAAGACGTTCGCGAGGTAGAGGTGGGCGGGCCCGTCGGCGCCGGCCCGGTGGATCGCGATGGCGAACTCCTCCGGCCGGTAGACCGCCCGCTCGACACCCGGCGTGTGCCGGGCCACCCGCAGTGCGAGCTGCGCGAACCTGCGGCGCGGCGAACCGAACCTGTCCAGCAAACCCATTGGGGGACCTTAACGGACCGGCGGCTCGCGCCGGCCCGCGGTCACCTTCCGAAGCGAAGTAAACTAAGTACACTTCGACTTCTCCACGAAGGGAACCCGACATGACGAACCCCAGGCCACTGACCGCCGGCAGCAGCATCGGCGAATGGCTGGACCACCCGGAGGGCGGCCCGGCCCTGGCCGGACTGCTCGCCGCCGGCGGCGCCGACCCGTCGATGCTCGCCCCGATCCGGAGCCTGCCGCTGCAGCAGATGGTCGAGCTGAGCCAGGGCACCATGCCGCAGACGGTGGTGGACGAGCTGGTCCTGCGGGTCAACGGCGGCGTCGCCCCGGAGGTGGACCCCGAGGGCGGCCCGTGGCGGGAGCGGATCACACCCGGCCGGTTCGACGGCAAGACGGTGATCGTCACCGGCGCGGCCTCCGGCATCGGCCGGGCCACCGCCTCCCGCATCGTGCGCGAGGGCGGCCGGGTGATCGGCGTCGACATCACCGCCGACAAGCTCAAGGAGGCCGAGGCCGACCTGGGCGAGGCGTTCGTCGCGGTGGCCGCCGACATCACCAGGGCCGAGGACATCGAGCGGATCGTGGCCGCCGCCGGGGAGCGGATCGACGGCCTGGCCAACGTCGCCGGGGTGGTCGACGACTTCAGCCCGGTGCACGAGACCTCCGACGCGATCTGGGCGAAACTGTTCGCGGTGAACGTGGACGGCGTCTTCCGGCTCACCCGCGCGGTGATCCCGGCGATGCAGGCCGCCGGGCGCGGCTCGATCGTCAACATCGCCTCCGAGGCGGCGCTGCGCGGCAACGCGGCCGGGGTCGCCTACACCGCCTCCAAGCACGCGGTCATCGGCATCACCAAGAACACCGCGTTCATGTACGGGCAGCAGGGCATCCGGACCAACGCGGTCGCGCCCGGCGGGGTCGCCACCGGCATGGCCCCGCAGAACCAGTCCGAGTTCGGCCGCGCCAAGACCGGCCCGTTCCTGCAGCTCATCCCCGGGGTGGCGCTGGCCGAGCACCTGGCCGCGTCGATCACCTTCTTGCTCAGTGACGACGGGATCAACCTCAACGGGGTGGTGCTGCCGTCGGACGGTGGCTGGTCGGTCCAGTGAGGGCCTGCTGAAGCAGCGCCCCGTAACGGGCGACCAGGTCGTCCCGGTCGGCGGTCACCAGGCTCTCGTCCTCGACCACCCAGAGCGAGTAGAGCAGACCGCCGACCACCGCGGCCGCCAGCGAGGCCCGCACGTCCGCGTCCGGGCCGTCCAGGCGGGCCCGCACCGGACCGACGAACGTCTG
>DATMVU010000857.1:0-29681 GCA_035562875.1 Actinoplanes sp.
GGTCACCCTCGACGAGCTGATCACCGGCAGCCCGCTGATCATCACCCGCGAGGTGCTGCTGCCCGTCGAGTTCGTGCTCGCCGCCCGGGAGGCGACACCGCTCGCCGGGATCCGGACCGTCGCCGCGCACCCGCAGGCCTCCGCCCAGTGCCGGCACTGGCTCCAGGCGAACCTGCCGGACGCGGTGGTGGTCGACGTTCTGTCCAACGCAGCGGCGGCGATCCACGCGGCCGCCGGGGAGTACGACGCGGCCCTGTGCGCCCCGATCGGGGTCGGCCGGAACAACCTGACGGTGCTCGCCGAGAAGGTCGCCGACCGAGCCGAGGCGGTCACCCGGTTCGCGCTGCTCACCAAGCCCGGCCCGCCCGCCCCACCGACCGGCGACGACGTCACCTCGCTGGCCGTGTCGATCCGGCACGACCAGGTCGGGGCGCTCCTCGCGGTGCTGACCGAACTGGCCGTCCGCGGCGTCAACCTGTCCCGGATCGAGTCCCGGCCCACCGGCGAGCAGCTCGGGACGTACGTGTTCTTCCTCGACTGCACCGGCCACGTCGCCGAGTCCCGGGTCGGGGAGGCGCTGCGGGGGCTGCGGCGGATCTGCGCCGAGGTCCGGTTCCTCGGCAGCTATCCGAAACATCGGCTCCAGCCGGAGGCGCCGGTCCCCGCCCCACCGGGCCTCTCCGACGACGACTTCACCGACTCGGCGGCCTGGCTCGCGGCACTGCGCGGTGCGGGCTGACCGTCAGCCCCAGCCGAGGTCGTGCAGGCGCTGCTCTTCGATGCCGAAGTGGTGGGCGATCTCGTGCACGACGGTGATCGCCACTTCCTCGACCACGTCCTGTTCGGTCTCGCAGACCTTGAGGGTGGGCAGCCGGAAGATGGTGATCCGATCGGGCAGCGCCCCGGCGTAGTCCCAGCCGCGGTCGGGCAGCGCGGTGCCCTCGTACAGGCCCAACAGGTCGTCACCACCGCCCTCGGGCAGGTCCTCGACCAGGAAGACCACGTTGCTCATCAGCGACATCAACTCGACGGGCACCTCGTCGAGCGCCTCGCCGACCAATTCCTCGAAACGTTCTGGGCTCATCTCGACCGGCACGAAACCCATTGTGCCCGGTACGGCCGGGTGACGGCCGTACCGGGAGTTCGGGTCGTCTCAGGCGAGCTTCGCGACCAGGCCGATCTCGGCACCGGGCGAGAGCAGCTTGGAGATCGGGCAGTTCTCCTTGGCGCCCTTGGCGATCTCCTGGAACTGCGCGTCGTCGATACCCGGGACGTCACCGACCGTCTCCAGGTCGATCCGGGTGACGCCGAAGCCGCCGTCGACCTTGTCCATGTGGACCTTCGCGACGGTCTCCACCGAGGTGGGCGTGAAGCCCGCGTCGGCGAGACCCTTCGAGAAGGCCATCGAGAAGCAGCCGCTGTGCGCTGCGGCGATGAGCTCCTCCGGGTTGGTCCCCTCGCCCTCCTCGAACCGGGACTTGAACGAGTAGGCGCCCTGGAGTCCACCCTTGCCGGTCTTGATCGTGCCGGAACCCTCGGTGAGGTTCCCTTCCCAACGGGCTGAAGCAGAACGAATAGGCATGACCAGAACGCTATCCGAAACCACGCGTCATCATGGATCGCATGGCCCACGACTCGATGATCAGCTTCGGCGACGACAAGCCCCGGCGGACCTTCCTGCGTGACCTGGGCCAGGACCATCGGGTCCCGCTCCTGGTCGCCGGGCTGAGCGCGGTGGCGGCCTTCGGATCGCTGATCTCCGAGTGGCAGACGACGACCCTGGACGGGCTGGGTTTCGGCGGTGAGACCGCGGCCACCGCCCGGGTCCTGCCGACCGACCTGCCCGACCTGGGTGCGATCGGCGCCGGCTACCTGACCGGGCTCCTGCTGCTGACCGTCGCCGTCGTGCTGACCCTCTTCGGCCCGGCGGGCGGGCGGCGGTACGCGCAGCTCACCGGGTTCGCCGTCGGCGGGGTGCTGCTGGCGCTGCTGGTGACGTTGACACCGCACCTGGGGGAGACGAGCCTGCTCATCCCGCGGTACTACACGGTCGAACTGACCGGCGACCACGTCCGGGTGGCGCTCGGCCGGGGCGTGTGGTGTGCCCTGTTCGCGGTGTGCATCGCCCTGGTCGCGATCCGGCTGCCGCACCGGGATCGGTCCCTCGTCACACCCGAACCGGAGCTCCGCGACGAGCCGCTCGAACTGACCATCACACCGGCCGCACCGTTCGCGGCGTTCCCCGGTGAGCGGGACCAGCCGCACCGATCGTGACACCCGGGGATATCCGGGTGCTGAACGGACCGCGGCGCCGGTAGGCTTCGCAAGCGTGATTGACCTGCGTCTGCTGCGTGAAGACCCCGAATCGATCCGTGCGAGCCAACTGCTGCGCGGTGAGTCCCCCGAGCTCGTCGACTCCCTGCTGCGCGCCGACGAGTCGCGCCGGGCCGCCACCCAGCGGTTCGAGGCGGTCCGGGCGGAGCAGAAGTCCATCGGCAAGGAGGTCGCGAAGGCTTCCGGCGACGAGCGGGCGGCCCTGCTGGCTCGCACCAAAAGCCTCGCCGCTGACGTGAAGGCGGCCGAGGCCGCCGCGACCGAGGCCGAGCAGGCGCTGAAGCAGGCGCACATGGCCGTGTCGAATGTGGTAGCCGGCGCCCCGCCCGGTGGTGAGGACGACTTCGTCGTGCTGCGCGAGGTCGGTGACATCCCGCAGATCGCGAACCCGAAGGACCACCTGGAGATCGGCGAGGCGCTGCGGGCCATCGACACCGAGCGTGGTGCGAAGGTGTCCGGGTCGCGGTTCTACTTCCTGACCGGTGTCGGCGCGCTGCTCCAGCTCGGCATGCTCCAGCTGGCCATCCAGCAGGCGGTCGAGCACGGGTTCATCCCGTCGATCACGCCGACCCTGGTCCGGCCCGAGTCGATGGAGGGCACCGGCTACCTGGGCGCCCACGCCAGCGAGGTGTACCGGCTGGAAGCCGACGACCTGTACCTGGTCGGCACCTCGGAGGTCGCGCTCGCGGCATACCACTCGGGCGAGATCCTCGACCTGGACGGGCCGCGCCGCTACGCCGGCTGGTCGTCGTGTTACCGCCGGGAGGCCGGTTCGCACGGCAAGGACGTCCGGGGCATCCTGCGGGTGCACCAGTTCGACAAGGTGGAGATGTTCTCGTTCTGCCGTCCCGAGGACGCCGCCGAGGAGCACCAGCGGCTGCTCGCGATGGAGGAGGAGATGCTGGCCAAGGTCGAGATCCCCTACCGGGTGATCGACGTGGCAGCCGGTGACCTGGGGTCGAGCGCGGTCCGCAAGTTCGACTGCGAGGCCTGGGTGCCGTCGCAGCAGCGCTACCGCGAGGTCACCTCGACGTCGAACACCACCACGTACCAGGCCCGCCGGCTCAACGTGCGGTACCGGGACGAGAACGGCAAGCCGCAGACCGCCGCCACCCTGAACGGGACACTCGCCACCACCCGGTGGCTGATCCCGATCCTGGAGAACCACCAGCAGCCGGACGGTTCGGTGCGGGTGCCGAAGGCGCTGCAGCCGTTCCTCGGCGGCCGGGACGTGCTGGAACCCGTTAAGTAACCCGCAACCGGTCGGCTACCAGTTGTCATAGATGCTGGTAGCCGATCGGGTGTACCGTTCTCCTTCCGCACTCCGCGGGGGTCAGTAGACCCAACGGAGGGTTTCGATGAAGCCTGGGCTCCCGAAACTGATCGCCACGGATCTCGACGGCACTCTCGTCCGCAGTGACGACACCGTCTCGGCATTCACCCACGACGTCCTCGACCGGGTCCGCGCCGCCGGCATCCGCATCGTGGCCGCCACCGGCCGTGGCCCCCGGCTCACCTCACTCACCCGCAACGACATCCGCGTCGCTGACTTCCTGGTGCTCGCGCAGGGCGGCTGGGTGCTCGACCTGGCCGACTCCCGCTACCTGCGGCAGGCCCGGCTGCCCGGCAAGGCTCTCGGCGAGGCGCTCGGCGCGCTGGAGTCGGTGGCCGGCCCGCTGTCGGTGATGTTCGAGGCGCTGGAGCACGACGACTCGCCGCTCTGGGGCGACTACGACCCGACCTGGCGCTACCCGGTCACCGTCGAATCCCGGACCCGGGCCGCATGCCTCGACGGTGAGGTGATCAAGGCGTTCGCCAGGTCGTTCCAGCTCGACGTCGACACGCTGCTGGACGCCGCCCACCGGGTGATCCCACCGGACCTCGCCACCGTCACCCAGGCCGGCCTCGACTACGTGGAGATCTGCCCGGCCGGCGTCGACAAAGGCACCGGCCTGTCGGTGGTCTCCGAGGCGGTCGGCGTCGACCCGGCCGACGTACTCGTCTTCGGCGACATGCCCAATGACCTGCCGATGTTCGCCTGGGCCGGATGGGGCCGGGTGGCCGTCGCCAACGCACACCCGTCGCTGCTGGCGGTCGCCGACGATGTGACCCTCACCAATGATCAGGACGGAGTGGCCGTCTATCTGGACCGGCTATTGTCGAGGTGATGCAAGATTTTCGGCTGGTCGCTTCCGACATCGACGGCACTCTGATCAACAGCGAGCGCGCCCTCAGTCCACGGACGCTCGATGTGCTGGGCCGGCTGCCGGTCCCGCTGGTCCTGGTCACCGGGCGGCCGCTGCGCTGGCTGCAGCAGATCTACGACCAGCTGCCGGCCCCGCTGCCGGCGGTCTGTGCCAACGGTGCGGTGATCTACGACCCGCATCGTGACGAGGTGGTGCGGACCCGGCCGCTCGCCCTGGACATCCTGCTCGACGTGGTGAAGAGCCTCCGCGACGAGATCCCCGACGTGTCGATGGCCGTCGAGGTCGCCGACGGGCGCGAGTTCCTGCACGAGAAGACCTGGACCGTCCGGTGGGAGCACGACGAGCGGGTCGTGCGGGCCATCACCAGCCCCGACGAGCTGACCTCAGCGCCCGCCGTCAAACTGTTGGCCCGCTCCGAGACCGCCGACCCCGACGACTTCCTCACCCTGGTCAGCCGCACCCTCGGCGACCGGGCCGAAGCCACCCGGTCCTCGTCGTCGGCCCTCGTCGAGATCTCCGCGGCCGGCGTGACCAAGGCCGCCGGCCTGGCCTGGTATTGCGAACGCGAAGGAATCACCGCCGAGCAGGTGGTGGCGTTCGGCGACATGCCCAACGACATTCCGCTGCTCACGTGGGCCGGTCACGGGGTCGCGGTGGGTAACGCGCACCCGGCGCTGCGCGCGATCGCCGACGAGACGACAGGCACCAACGATGCCGACGGGGTCGCCGCTTTCCTGGCGACGGTGTTCAACCTTTAACCCCATGCTCGGGTACGAATAGGGACGTCCTCGCCGAATCCAGGACGTCGCGTAGGGTCCACGCTACGCAGGTGTCCCCGCAAGGCCACCCCGCGGCCGCCGGGCCGAACGCGGCCCACCAGGCCAAACCCCAACTCACCGCACCCGCCCGGGACAGCGCTCGTGTGGTTGATCTCAGGCGCGATCCGAACCGCACGTCGCCACGCTGCACGGTGATTGCGGGTGGCTGGTGCCGTGCGGGTCGCATTCGGCCCGGCGGTCGCGGGGTGGCCTTGCGGGACCGCCTACATCGCGGGGACCCGGCGGGACGTCCTGGGTTTGGCGGGACGTCCCCGGGCGTACAAAATCAGAGGTATTGACCTGTTCTTCCGGCATTGTCAGCGGAGCCGGTGGGCTGCTTGCCGGGGATGACCGTGCCGGCGGGGAGGGCGGGCATGCCGGGGACGCCGCGGATCTGCTCGAGCTGGAGGCGGGCGGCCATCTGCTGGGCGACGAGGGCTGCCTGGATGCCGTGGAAGAGGCCCTCCAGCCAGCCGACCAGCTGGGCCTGGGCGATGCGCAGTTCGGCCTCGCTGGGCGGGGTCTCGCCCTCGAAGGGCAGGGACAGACGCTCCAGCTCCTCGCGCAACTCGGGGGCCAGGCCGTCCTCCAGCTCCTTGATCGAGCGCTCGTGGATCTCCCGCAGCCGGCCGCGGCTGGCCTCGTCGAGCGGAGCGGCCCGCACCTCTTCGAGCAGCTGTTTGATCATGCTGCCGATGCGCATCACCTTCGCCGGCTGTTCGATGAGGTTGCCGGGCTCCTCGGGGGTGAGCGCGCCGTTCTCGTCGATCGTGCCCATCGGGCGGCCGTCGGGGCCCACCACGATGACGGTGCCGTCTTCCTGAGGCGCGGTGGTTCGGGGGTCGTCGGTCATGCAATCCATCTTTACGCACCGGTTCGAGTGATTGCTCGTGTGGGCGGTGTGGTTCAGGCCCGCAGTTCGGCAACGGCGCACTTGACGCTGCCGCCACCACGTTTGAGCTCGGAGAGTTCCACGTGAAACGGCAGGTAACCAGCTTCGCGGACCTTATGTCCCATTGCCACCGCCTCCGAGTTGAGGATGACGTGACGACCATCACTGACCAGGTTGAGTCCGAAGGCCTCGGCGTCCTCCCGGTCGGCGAGCACCGCATCCGGGAACAGCTGGGCGAGTACCCGCTGCGACGCCGGCGAGAAGGCCTCCGGGTAGTAGGTGACGTGCCGGTCGTCGAGGGCGGCCAGCGCGGTGTCCAGGTGGTAGAAAGCCGGGTCGACGAGTTTCAACGAGATCACCGGACGACCCAGCACCTCCTGCGCCTCGGCGTGTGCAGCCGGATCGGTGCGGAATCCGTAACCGGCGAGGACGATGCCGCCGTACGCGTGGGGCAGGTACGCGAAGTCGCCCTCACCCTCGTTGACGTGCTCCGGAGCGATGAACCGCCAGTCGGCGCCGCGCTGGTAGAACGACCGGTGCTCGGTCGCCTCGTCGGCACGCTGCGGGTGGCGGAACCGGGCGCCGTAGACCGTGCCGTCCACCGAGAAGGCACCGTTCGCCGAGTAGACCATGTCCGGGAGACCGGGCACCGGGTCGAGCACGTGCACCACGTGACCCAGACCGGTGAGGGTGGTGCGGAGCTTCTCCCACTGCCGGAGCGCCAGTTCGGCGTCGACCGCCGCGGTGGTGTCCATCCAGGGGTTGATGGCGTACTCGACCGTGAAATGCTGTGGCGGACACATGAGGTATGTCCGGTTTCGCGGCAAGCGCTCCATGTAGCTCATGAGGTTAAAGCCTAGGTAGGCTGAGTTGCAGCAAACAGCTCTAAATCTTGCTCCTCGGAGGCGAATCGTTGCAGATGGACGCGGTTGACCAGCGAATCATTGCGCTCCTTGTCGCCGATGCCCGCGCTTCGTATGCCGAGATCGGCGCCAAGGTCTCCTTGTCCGCGCCCGCGGTGAAAAGGCGCGTCGATCGGCTGCGCTCCACCGGAGTCATCAAGGGATTCACGGCCGTCATCGAGCCGGCCGCCGTGGGGTGGACGACCGAGGCGTTCGTCGAACTGTTCTGCACCGGGCGGACCACGCCCGCCCAGATCACCGTCGCCACCCGGCGGCATCCCGAAGTCGTCGGGGCCTACACGGTGTCCGGGCAGGCCGACGCGTTGGTGCACCTGCGGGCCGCCGACATCGGGCACCTCGAACAGGCGCTGGAGAAGCTGCGGGCGGAGCCTTTCGTGACCTCCACCCGCAGCATGGTGGTGCTGTCGCGGCTGGTCGAGACGCCGACCGCGTTGCCGCCGAATCCTTAGAGGTACATCCCCGGACGGTGGCCGTCGTCGCCATCGGCAACCTTCGGGGTGGCCGGTTTGTCGCCCTCACCGAAGAAGCGCTTGCCACCGAACTCGCCGTGCAGCCGGTCGTCCAGCTCGTCGGCCAGACCGGTCATCACCTGCACCGCCAGCATCAGGTGAACCGACTGGAAGTTGCGGCCGAACACCGGGATCGACGCCCACACCGTGTCCTGCGCGCAGTAGAGCCGGCCGATCGGCATCCGGTTGGTCAGCTCGGAGAGCTTCACGTAGAGCTGCTCGGTCGGCTCGACCTCGGTCAGGATCGGCGAGAAGACGTCAACGAGCGGCGGATTGTCCCGGACCCGGACGAAGACCATCGCCGAACCGGCCCGGATGCCGATGTCCCCGTCCGCATCGACCTGCAGCTGGTCGACAGTGGTCTTCGACATCGTGGCGACCACCGTGCGAACCCGCTCCTCGAGTGGAACCAGGTCCTCGGCGACACCGGCCAGTGCCCGGTCCAGGGCGCTCTCGTCGCCCAGGGCGTCCAGGGCCAGGTCGATGCTGGGCTCGTGCCGGGCGGTGCCGAGCGGGCTGGCGTCGATCGGCTCGTCCTCGTCGTCGTGCACCAGGTAGACGAGGAACGCCGGGTGCGGTGCGCCGTAGACGTCCCGCAGCGTCCGGGACACCGCGGTGGCGAGCTGACTGGCCTTGTCCTGGGAGGAACGCAGACCGAACGAGTCACCGGAACCGGCCAGCACTCCCGGCGGCGACCAGCCCAGAGCGACCAGGTCGGCGACCGCGGCGCGATCCATCCGGAACTCCTGCGGCAGAGCCGCGTTGCCCACCGCGAGCGCCTCGACCACCCCGTCCTCCAGCACCCGGATGCTGACCGAGTAGACGGCCGTGCCGGTACCGGACGCGGTGGGGTCCAGAGTCAGGTCGACGTACGAGCCCGGTTGCAGGCCCGGGAGCAGTCCGGCCAGCGCACTGGCGAACTCCCGCCACGCCTGGGTGACCTTGGCCTTCAGGTCGGCCGTCGTCGGCTCTTCGAGCAACACGCCTTCGTACGCCTCGCCCGCGGCGCCTTCTACCGTCATGATCGCGCACCTCCGTTCCCGTCACCCTATCGAGCGTCCCCGGGTCATGCGGGGGTACGGGGTCCGGTGCCTTTTCGCGGTCTATGAGTCCAGCGTGGACCGCTTCAGCGCCAGTGCACTGATCTTGGCTGCGGCCTCGGCCGGATCGGCTCCACCGGCCACCGCAAGCCCGAGAAGGTACGCCGAGACCGGCGCCCCCGGCCGCAGCACGTTATGGGCCACGTCACGGGCCACATCGAGCACCTCGGTGGTCGGCACCGTCACGCCGGTCAGACCGAGTTCGACGGCGACCTCGGCCACCCACTGATCCAGCCCACTCGTCGAACTCATCGTGCCACCTCCGCTGCGCTCCGGCTTGATCCGCTCGCGAGCTCGCTCATCGTGCCCACTCCTCGGCCGTCCGCAGGTCGTCATCGGTGTCGCAGTCGAACCACGGTGGCGGGCCCGGACGGCGCCAGGACACCTCGGCGACCCGGGCATGTTCGAGCAGCGCCCGCACCGGCGCGCCGTGCAGCCCACCGCGCACCGCGGTCAGCTGCTGGAGGGCAGCCCGCAGCCGGGCCGTCCGCCACACCCCACAGAGCAGCTGGAGATGCCCGTCAGCGTCCCGGTACAGCGCCCCGTCCATCGGCGCCGACTCCAGCGTCAGCCGCAGCACGTCGATCGCCTCACCGGTCAACAACGGCAGGTCGGCCGCGAGCAGAGCGGTGTAGGTGACCCGCTCAGGCACCAACGCAACCCCCGCCGCAGCCGCCGCCACCGGGCCGCCACCAGCCGGATCCTCACGTGTCACGTGCACCGGAACGGGGAAGTCGCCGGGTATTCGCCCGACCACCACCCGAGGGTCGGCATCGTGCACCGCCGCCAGAACACGGGTGAGCATCGACTGGCCGGCCACCGTCAACGTCGGTTTGTCGGCACCACCCATCCGCCGTGCCGCACCACCGGCCAAGACCACCGCCGCGAATCCCCCCACGTGAGTACCGTATCCCGAGCGCGTCACGGGCGTGACCACGCGCTCGGTTCGACGCCTTCGGGGTACCGGTGGTGACGCCCCGTCCGATCGGGCCGCGACGATGCCCGGAGCAGGACGTAGGCTCCGGTCATGGCCCGGAGCACCGGCCGCCACACGGTGGTCACCATCGATGTCAGCAACTCCTCCGGTTCGCGGAGTCGCCAGGATCACCTCGCGGCCGAGGAGCCGTTGGAGATCCGGGTACGCAAGAAGCCGCTCGCCGTCACCATGCGCACCCCAGGGCACGACATCGACCTGGCGATGGGTTTCCTGCTCAGCGAGGGTGTGATCAGCCAGGCCACGGACGTGACGACGGCACAGCTCTGCGCCGGGACGGACACTCCGAACACCTACAACGTGGTGGACGTCGTCCTCGATCCGAGCGTGCCGCCGCCGGTCACCGATCCGAGCCGCAACTTCTACACCACCAGTTCGTGTGGTGTCTGCGGCAAGGCCAGCATCGACGCGGTGCGGACCAAGTCGCGTTTCGACGTGGCCGGGTTCCCGCTGGAGGTGCCGGCCAAGACTCTGGCGGAGCTGCCCGCGAAGCTGCGCGCCGCCCAGCGGACCTTCGACCGGACCGGGGGCCTGCACGCCGCAGGTCTCTTCACCACTGAGGGTGATCTGCTGGTGCTGCGGGAGGACGTCGGCCGGCACAACGCGGTCGACAAGGTGCTCGGGTGGGCGCTGCGGGAGGGTCGCCTGCCGTTGTCGGGGCACCTGTTGCTGGTCTCCGGCCGGGCCAGTTTCGAGTTGGTCCAGAAGGCGTGGATGGCCGGCGTGCCGCTGCTGGCGGCGGTCTCCGCGCCCAGCACACTGGCTGTGGAACTGGCGGAGGAATCCGGGATGACGCTTGTCGGATTCCTCCGCGAACCAAAGATGAACATCTATTCCGGAGGGCAGCGCGTCACCGTCTGACCAGATGGTGTTCACCTGAGTCCCCAATCCTTCGATGCATGTCGATTTCGCGTCGTACTCTGCTGGCCTCGGCTGCCGTGATCCCGCTGACCGGCGCCACCACTCCCACGCGCGGCCCGCTGTCCGGCGACCCGTTCACCCTCGGCGTCGCCTCCGGAGATCCGTCCCCGGACGGTTTCGTGTTGTGGACCCGGCTCGCGCCGACCCCCCTGGCCGCGGACGGGCTCGGTGGCATGCCGTCCCGGAACGTTCCAGTCGGCTGGGAAGTCGCCGCCGACGAGCGGTTCCGGCGGGTGATCCGCCGCGGGGTGGCCACCGCCCGGCCGGCCCGCGCGCACGCCGTGCACGTCGAGCTGGACGGTCTCGCTCCCGGCCGGGAGTTCTTCTACCGGTTCCGGGCCGAGCGCTGGACCTCCCCGGTCGGCCGGACCCGGACCGCACCGGGCCGGTGGGCGAACCCGTCGGCCCTGGCGATGTCCTTCGTCTCCTGCTCCCAGTACGAGCACGGCTACTTCACGGCCTACCGCCGGCTGGCCGAGGACGAGCCGGAGCTGATCCTGCATCTGGGCGACTACCAGTACGAGTACGCGCCGGACACCTACACCATCCCCGGGGGCAATCCGCGGGACCACGAGGGCCCGGAGACGGTGACGCTCGCGAACTACCGGCAGCGGCACGCCCAGTACAAGACCGACCCGGATCTGCAGGCGGCTCACGCGGTCGCGCCGTGGGCGGTGGTCTGGGACGACCACGAGACCGAGAACAACTGGGCCGACGAGGCGCCGGAACAGCCGGACCCGAACTTCCTCACCCGTCGCGCGGCGGCGTTCCAGGCCTATTGGGAGAACATGCCGCTGCGCCGCTCGTCCATCCCGAACGGTATCGACATGCAGCTCTACCGGCGGCTGCACTGGGGGCGGCTGGCCACCTTCCACATGCTCGACACCCGCCAGTACCGGGACGACCAAGGCTGCGGCGACGGCTACAAGGACTGCCCCGCGGCGTACGACCCGGCCCGCAGCATCACCGGAGCCGAACAGGAGGCCTGGCTGCTCGACGGGTTCCGCCGCTCCACCGCCCGTTGGGACGTGCTGGGCCAGCAGGTCTTCTTCGGGCAGCGGGACAACAACTCCGGCCCGCAGAAGGTGCTCAGCATGGACTCCTGGGACGGGTACCAGGGATCGCGGGACCGGATCACCCGTGGCTGGCTGGACGCCGGCGTCCGCAACCCGGTGGTGCTCACCGGTGACGTGCACGCCCACTGGGCCGACGACCTCAAGCTGGACTGGGCCGACCCGACCTCCCGCACGGTCGGCACCGAGCTGGTCTGCTCGTCGATCACCTCCGGTGGTGACGGCGCCGACGTGGCGAGTGGCAACCACTCCTGGGCGGCCTGGAACCCGCACCTGCGCTTCTACAACAACCAGCGCGGGTACGTCCGGACCCGGATCACCGGCCGGGCGCTGACCGCGGACTTCGTGGTCCTGCCCTACGTGACCCGGCCGGGTGCGACGGCACACACCCGTGCCACCTTCGTGATCGAGGACCGGGTGCCCGGGCTGCAGCGGGTCGCGGACGCCCCGACCCCGTCGGCCGGGCTGCGCGCCTCCGGACCGGCGGAGGACACCGTACGGCAGGAGACCGAACGGCCCTGACCCGATCATTTCGGTGCCCCGGTCACTTCGCTACCCCGGTCACTTCGCCACTCCGGTCACTTCGCTGCCCCGGGCACCAACATCTCCGGCGGCACCCCGAAGCCGAGGAGCGCGTGCAGCATGGCGGCCAGGTCGTGGCCGGGCTCGGCGGCCAGCGCCCGGTCCACCGCCACCCGGGCCAGGGCGCCCCGGCCCAGCCGCCACGCACTGAAACCGAGCAGACAGGCGGGAGCAGGGACGTGGACGGGCTCGACCCGGCGCAGCACGTCGGTCCAGAGCCGGATCCGCCACTCGGTGTCGTCGGTGCGGTCGAGGGCGTAATCCTCGACCGCACGGTCGACGAGCAGCACCCCCAGCCAGGCGATCTCGTCCTCGTCGAGAATCCCGCCGGACCGGTAGCGTTTCTCCGCCGCACGAACCGCCGCCCGCCCCGTCTGCTTGATCCGTTTGGCCAGCGCCTTCCCCTCGAGACCGGTCACCAGCTCGCGGAACCGGCGCCGGGCCCGCTCGGTGGCCGCACCCATCAACTCCCGGGCCGGTCCGTCCAGGGACGCCACCTGCGCGATCAGATCGGCCCGGCTGGGCAGGGCGACCTGTCCGAGATAGGTGGCCTCGGCCGCGACCACGCTGTCCATCGGCAGGCAGAGCCGGCCGTCCGACGGGCAGCAGACCGGGTCCTCGCACAGGTAGGACCACCAGCGCCCATCACAGACCCGCATCACGTCGGTGACCCGCACTCCGGTCGGCCGCAGAGCCTCCACCAGGGAGAGGACCACCGGGGTCACCCGCTGGGCCGGGCCGTACCCGACGATCACCAACACCTCGGGCTCCTGCCGGTGGAGTGACTCCGCTATGTCTTCGGCACCGCGCCGGAGCGAACCCGGATCGCAGTTCGGCGGCGGCAGGTCGAAACACGCGCCGAAGGACAGACCACGCCCGCGCACACCGATCAGGGCCACGCTGTCGTGCGGGTGGTAACCCAGCAGGAACGGCAGCGCCGCGATGAGCTCGGCGGGATTGCGGATCACGAACGAGGAGTCGAATCTCATGCCGGCCAGCGTGGCCGTGGCGCCGGTCCGGGCGCCTGCCGTCGCCCTCGGCCTGTGGACGACACGCCGGTCCGTCCACAGGCTTATGGATCACTCAAGAGCGAAACGGCAGCTCATGGAGTTGCAGACCCTCCTGGTGCCGGGCATGGGTGTGCCGTTCCAGGTCCATGGTCAGTTCGATCGACGAGACCACGTCGTACCCGGCCGCGTGCAGGCTGCGGATCGCATCCACGTTGCGGGACTCCGGTGAGATGGTCAGGGCCGTCATGTTGCGACGTTTCGCCTCGTCAGCGACGTGCTGCAGGAGCCGTCGGCCGATGCCCTTGTGGCGGTGCGAGATGGTGACGACGACCGGGTCGACCTCGCCGGCCCGGTCCCGCATGATCAGGCCGACCATGCCGATCACTCCGTCGTCGGCGTGATCGGCGACCCAGAGTCCGGAGAGGTCGAGGCGGGTGAGGTACTCCTCGAAACCCGCGCCGCCGTCGTCCCGGTGCTCCCCGTACATCTCGTTGTGCTGCCGGTTGAGCTCTGTCCAGAGGCGGCGGCCCGCGGAGTGGTCACTCGGCCGGTACGAGCGCACAACGACAGGGGTCATGCCGACATCTTGCCTCGAAATGGAGACGTACGTCACCGGAAGCGCAAGATAGTCGAGTGGACCTGGCGTACTTGCGCGCGCACCCTCATCTCCTTCCGACATTTCTCACCCACCAACGAATCCGGGAGACCCCGATCGGCGTCTCCTCGGCCAGCCGGCTGACCCTGGACGACGGAACATCGCTGTTCGCGAAGACATGGCCCGGCGGAACCGCCCCGACCGGCATGTTCGCTGCCGAGGCCGCCGGGCTGGAGTGGCTTCGGGAGGCGGGCGGGGTACCCGTACCGGAAATTCTCGTCGCCCTCCCGGATCTCATCGCGACCGCATGGGTCGAATCGGGCGAACCGTCCCGCGTGGCGGCCGAACGCTTCGGGCGCGAACTCGCCGGGACGCATCGGGCCGGAGCCGACCGGTTCGGATTCGACCAGGCCGGATACATCGGGCCGCTGCCACTCGACAACACCGCGCTCCCCGGCGACTGGGGCTCCTGGTTCGCGGCCCGGCGACTGTCGCCCTACCTGCGGATCTCCGCCGATCGCGGTGCGCTCACCGACTCCGACATCGCGGGGGTCGAGGAGATCATCAAGACGATTTCCCGGTACGGAGGTAGTGAGCCTCCCGCCCGAATCCACGGTGACCTGTGGCCGGGCAATCTGCTCTGGGGAACCGACGAGCGGGTATGGCTGGTGGATCCGGCGGCACACGGCGGTCACCGGGAGACCGATCTGGCCACCCTCGCGCTGTTCGGCGGTGTACCGCACCTGGACGTGATCCTCGGCGCCTATCAGGAGGCCTGGCCCCTCGCCGACGGCTGGCGTGACCGGGTGCCACTCCACCAGCTGCACCTTTGGCTCGTGCACACTGCCGCGTTCGGGGGTACGTACCGCACGGGGTTGCGGGCTGCACTTGACGCTTTATCCACAGGGCGGGTTCGCGCGACGGCAGTTGATCCTGAGAGCGGCTAGATTCGATACGTGTCCAACGCCCCGTTGCTCGATCGTTTCGGTCGGGTCGCCACTGATCTCCGTGTCTCGCTGACGGATCGATGCAACCTGCGCTGCACGTATTGCATGCCGGCCGAAGGGCTGGCCTGGATGCCGCAGCCGCAGCAGCTCACCGACGACGAGGTGAAACGCCTGGTCCGGATCGCGGTGGAGCAGCTCGGGGTGACCGAGGTGCGATTCACCGGCGGGGAGCCCTTGATCCGGCGCGGTCTGGTCGGCATCGTCGAGGCCGCGGCCGGGCTCTCCCCACGGCCGAAACTCTCACTGACGACAAATGGGATCGGGCTGGAGCGGACCGCTGTGGCTCTGCGCGACGCCGGACTCGATCGGGTCAACGTCTCGCTTGACACTCTCGATCCGGCGCGGTTCCACCAGCTGACGCTGCGCGACCGGCACGCCGACGTGCTCGCCGGCCTGCAAGCCGCAGTGGCTGCTGGGCTGACACCCGTCAAGATCAATACGGTGCTGATGCGCGGGGTCAACGACGACGAGGCACCGGCTCTGGTGAGGTTCGCCCTGGACAACGGCTATCAACTGCGGTTCATCGAGCAGATGCCGCTGGACGCCCAGCATCAGTGGGACCGGCAGGAGATGGTGACAGCCGAGGAGATCCTGGCCGCGCTGGAGCCGCTCGGGCTTCAGCCCGACGATGTTTCACGTGGAACAGCGCCGGCGGAGACCTGGTTGGTACCCGGTCACGTGGATGCTGCGGGCGAACCCGCCCGGGTCGGTGTCATCGCCAGCGTGACCAGGCCATTCTGCGGCGACTGCGACCGGACCAGGCTCACCGCGGACGGCCAGGTCCGCAACTGCCTCTTCTCGACGTCCGAGAACGATCTGCGCAAACTGCTCCGCGACGGCAAACCCGACTCGGTGATCGCCGATGCCTGGCGGACCGCCATGTGGGGCAAACGGGCCGGGCACGGCATCGACGACCCGAAGTTCCTCCAGCCAGCCCGCCCCATGTCCGCGATCGGAGGCTGAGCACGGTGTTGACGGTGCGCTACTTCGCCGGAGCCCGAGCGGCTGCCGGCACATCCAGCGAGACGGTCACCGCGACCTGCCTCGACGACCTGATCCAACTGCTCACCGATCGTCACGGGGAGCGACTGGCCCTGGTCCTGAAAGCGGCCAGCTTCCTGGTCGACGGCCTGACCTGCCACGATCGCGCGGCACCACTCCCTGCCGCCGCAACAGTCGACATCCTCCCGCCCTTCGCCGGCGGCTGACCCCACCCACCCGTTCTCCGGCCCGCCTGACGCTGACCATCAAGCCCTTCGCCGGTCGCCCTTCGCCGACGGCTGACCTCGCCCACCGGTCGTTCGACCCACCCGACGCCGACCAGCCAAACGCCCTCCGCCGGTCGCGGGTAGCCGGTCACGGGTAGCCGGTCACGGGTAGCCGGTCACGGGTAGCCGGTCACGGGTAGCCGGTCACGGGTAGCCGACCTTGCTCCCGTGCCCACTGTGGGCTCGTTTCTGTACCCGCTGAGCTCGCCCTCGTGCCCACTGCGCTCGTTTCTGTGCCCGCTGAGCTCGCCCTCGTGCCCCTGGACTCGCCCTCGTGCCCGCTGGGCTCACCCTCGTGCCCGCTGAGCTCGGATCTTGGTGGGCCGGCCACCGAAATCGGTGGTCAATCGACCAAGGTCCGGGGCGGTCGGGGTGGGGCCGCCGATCTTGGTCGAGCGGCTACCGGGATCGGTGGGTGATTGACCAAGATCTGGCCAAGGAGTGGCCAGAAAGAGTGGTCAGCCGGCTCGGGGGTGCGCCCGCTGTGAGGGCTCGGGGATGCGCCCGCTGTGGGGTGCGGTCAAGAGAAGGGCTCCTCTTGCCAGGCAGGCGGCAGGGCAGGGACTGCGGCAGGGGCAGGGCGGTGAGCCGCTGGTGGGTGGTGGCAGGGCGGCGGCAAAGGGCCCCGGCGGGTGGTCGGTGGCGGGTGGCCGGTGGCGGGCTTTTTTGTCGTACCCCTCGGGAAGCATGGCGGGTGCGAGGTTGAGGGGGGCGGGATGGCGATTCGGGTTGCTAATCGGCGGCGGCATGTGGCGGTTCGGGCGGCTGCTCCGGAAGGCGTTGTTGTTGACGTGACCTCGCGTGGGGCGGAGCCGTGGGTTCGACTTAGCCCGTTTTATCCACATGGGGGGATTCCGGTGCCGTTTACGCCTGGGGAGGTGGCCGCTTCGGTGGAAGGGGTCTGGCAGGCGTTGAAGGTCTTTGAGCAGTCGGATGTCGATCGCGGGAAGCTGTCGGTCACCTCGATGACGGGGCTGAAGCGGACGGTTCGACGGTTCGGGCCGGTTCGGGGGCATCGGGCGGGGCTGCACGGCGAGTCGCTGCTGGACTATCCGGCAGCCCGCTGGCAGATCTATCTGCCTACCTATCGGTGGGTGCTGGAGCATCGGGTTCAGGAGCTGGTGGAGGAGTTGAGGGGCGTGGAGGATCTGGTGCTGCTCGACTACACCACCAACGGTGATCCGGCTGACACCTCGAGTCCGCTCTCGCATGCGGCACTGCTCGCCCGGTACCTGAACGGGGACTGGCCCACGCCGGAGTGCGCGACGGTCGGGGACACTGGGTCGGGCAAGGTGTGAGGTGGGGTCGCGGTCGCGGTGTGACCGGCTCGGGGAGGGTTAGGTAGTTGTTGTTCATCGTGGCGGTTCTGTTCGTCATCGGCCTGATCCACCTGTATCTGTGGAAACGCCTCGTTCGTGATCCTCTGCGGCCGGGGATCGGGCGGCGGATCGGTACGACGGTTGTGTTGCTACTTGCCGCACTGGTTCCGTTGACGCTGATCGGGGTTCGGAACGGCTACTTCAAGTGGCTCTCCTGGCCCGGCTATCTCTGGATAGCCGTCATGTTCTACCTGCTGGTGACTCTGGCGGTAATGGAGATCCCGCGCCTCATCGTGGACCGGCTGTGGGTTCGCGCCGGAGGGGGAACCAAGACCGGCAACGAGGACGAGGCCGTCCCAGCCGCCCACAACGACACCGCCCACAGCAACACCTCCCGCAGCAACATGGTCGTCGGTGAGAAGAGCGCGGAGCTTGAAGCAACCACCGCGGAGAAGATCGCGGAGGCCACAGCAACCGCCGGGAAAAAGGCTGCGGGAGCCGAAGGGAACGACGGGACGACGGTCGACCGGATGACGGTCGACGGGACGACGGTCGACGGGACGGGTGGAGGGAAGACGGCCCGGGACGACGGTGATCGGGCAGGGGTGGAGCGCCGACTGCTGTTGTCTCGTGGGGCAGCCATCTTCGCTGGTCTGACGGCCGCCGGTGTCACCGGATACGGCGTGCGGATCGCTACCGGAATGCCGCAGATCGACCGTTTCCAGATGCCGATGGCGAAGCTGCCCCGGGCCATGGACGGGACCCGGCTGGCCGTCGTCTCGGATATTCACATCGGCCCGCTGACCGGTGTCGATCACGCCCGGCGAATCGTTCAGGTGATCAACTCGGTGAACGCGGATCTGGTCTGTGTCGTCGGTGACCTGGTCGACGGGAGTGTGGCCGAGCTGGGCCGGTTCGCGGCGCCGCTGGCGGACATCCAGTCGCGGCACGGGGCGTTCTTCGTGACCGGTAACCACGAGTACTACTCGGGGGCCGAGGAGTGGGTCCAGGAGGTGGATCGTCTGGGGATCCGGCCGCTGCGCAACGAGCGGGTCGCGATCAACGGACTGGACCTGGCGGGTGTCAACGATCTGACCGGCGCGCAGCAGGGCGACCCCGCGGACTACGCCCGTGCGCTGGGCGACCGGGACACGGCCCGGCCGGTCGTGTTGATGGCCCATCAGCCGGTGGCGGCACGGGATGCCGCGCCCTACGGGGTGGACTTGCAGGTCTCCGGTCACACGCACGGTGGTCAGATGGCGCCGTTCAACATGCTCGTGAAGTTGCAGCAGCCGGTAGTCTCCGGCTTCGGGGAGGTGGACGGCGTGCCGGTTTATGTGACCAACGGTGCGGGTTTCTGGGGTCCGCCGGTTCGGGTAGGAGCGCCCCCGCAGGTCACAGTCATCGAATTACGAGTGGCATAACCCATCAAGATCGGTAAGTGTGTTTGAGCGTGGCGAAGCTTGGCGAGACCGACGGTCGTGACAGGATGCGGGGCGTGAAGGTCAGCACGGATACATATGTCGCGGACCTGCACATTCATTCGCGCTTCTCGCGAGCCTGCAGCCGCGACCTGACGCTGCCCAACCTGGCGTGGTGGGCGCGGCGTAAGGGCATCGCCCTGCTCGGCACGGGTGACTTCACCCATCCGGCCTGGTTCGAGCATCTGAAGGAGAGCCTGGAGCCGGCTGAGCCGGGCCTGTTCCGGCTGGCCGACGAGGCGCCGGTGACGAAGCGGCTGCCGGGTTCGCTGAGCGGCACCACGCCGGCCCGGTTCATGCTGAGCGTGGAGATCTCGACGATCTACAAGCGGGACGACAAGACCCGCAAGGTCCACCACCTTTTGTACGCGCCGGACTTCGCCAGCGTCGAGAAGATCAACACGGCGCTGGGCCGGATCGGCAACCTGACCGCTGACGGTCGGCCGATTCTCGGGCTGGACTCGCGGAACCTCCTGGAGATCACCCTGGAGGCGGGCGGCTATCTGGTCCCGGCGCACATCTGGACGCCGTGGTTCTCCGCGCTCGGTTCGAAGTCGGGGTTCGACGCGATCGCCGACTGCTACGCCGACCTGGCCGAGCACGTGACAGCGGTGGAGACCGGTCTCTCCTCGGACCCGGAGATGAACTGGCGGGTCTCGAGCCTGGACCGCTACCGCCTGGTCTCGAACTCGGACGCGCACTCCCCGGCCGCTCTGGCCCGCGAGGCGACCCTGTTCACCGGCACCCCCGACTATTTCGCGGTGAAGGACGGTGTCGGCCAGGCCGGCACGCTGGAGTTCTTCCCGGAGGAGGGCAAGTACCACGCCGACGGCCACCGGGCCTGTGGGGTGAGCTGGGAGCCGGCGAAGACGCGGGCCGCGCACGGCCGCTGCCCGGAGTGCGGCCGTGGACTGACCGTGGGGGTGTTGTCCCGGGTCGAGGATCTGGCCGACCGCCCGCTCGGTTTCCACAAGGACGATCACGTCGAGCACCTGATCCAGCTGCACGAGATCGTCGGCGAGATCAACGGGGTCGGCCCGAAGTCGAAGACCGTCGAGTCGCAGCTGAACCATCTGGTCGCCACGCTCGGCTCGGAGCTGGACATCCTGCGCAAGGTGCCGCTCGACGAGATCGGCAAGGCGGGTGGCGAGGAGCTGCGCGAGGCGATCACCCGGTTGCGGCGGGGTGACGTGCGCCGGGTGCCGGGTTACGACGGCGAGTACGGCGTGATCACCCTGTTCGACCCGGGTGAGCTGCGGAATCGCAACAGCGCCCCGCAGGTGGAGACGCTTTTCGACTTCCCGCAGGAGAAGCCGAAACCCAAACCCGAGCCGGTGAGCGGCAAAGCCAAAGCGAAGCCGAAGGTGAAACCGGCCAAGGAGAAACCCGCGCCGCCGCCGCTGGCTTCGCCGGTGAGCCCGCACGAGCCGTTCGAGCCGATGCTGGCCGGGATGGAGGAGGTCGGGACGGGTCTGCTGGACCGGCTGGACGCGATGCAGCGGGTGGCCGCGTCCGCGCCCGGTGGTCCGCTGCTGATCGTGGCGGGTCCGGGAACGGGTAAGACCCGGACGCTGACCCACCGGATGGCGTACCTGTGTGCCGAGTTGGGGGTCTTCCCGGAGCGCTGTCTGGCGATCACGTTCACCCGGCGGGCGGCCGCCGAGTTGAAGGAGCGTCTGGAGGCGCTGCTCGGGGACGTGGCAGAGGACATCACGGTGGGCACGTTCCACTCGCTGGGCCTGATCATGCTGAAGGAGAACGCCAAGGCGGCCGGTCTGGGTTCGGGCTGGCGGATCGCCGACGATCAGGAGCAGGCGCTGGCCCGTGAGCAGGCGGGCGAGGACGACGCCGCGTACCGGAAGCTGCTGCGCCAGCAGGATCTGGTGGATCTGGACGATCTGATCAGTGTCCCGGTGGAGTTGCTGCGCAACGATCCGGCGCTGGTGGAGAGGTACCGGCGGCGCTGGCAATGGATCTTCGTGGACGAGTACCAGGACGTCGACGAGTTGCAATACGAGCTGTTGCGCCTGCTCAGCCCGCCGGACGGCAACCTGTGCGCGATCGGCGACCCGGATCAGGCGATCTACTCGTTCCGCGGCGCTGACGTGCAGTACTTCCTGCGGTTCAACGCCGACTTCGTGGACGCCCGGCTGGTCCGGTTGACCCGTAACTACCGGTCGTCGGCACCGATCCTGGCCGCGGCGGTGCAGGCGATCGCCCCGTCGACGCTGGTCAGCGGGCGCCGGCTGGACCCGGCCCGGCTGGACCCGGAGGCGGCTCTGGTGGGCCGCTACCCGGCACGGAGCGTTTCCGACGAGGCGGACTTCGTTCTTCGTACGATCGATGAGCTTGTCGGAGGTCTCTCGCACCGCTCACTGGACTCGGGCCGGGTCGATTCGCGGAACGCACCGGTCGGCAACGTGTCCTTCGCCGACATCGCGGTGCTGTACCGCACCGATGCCCAGTCGGGGCCGATCGTCGACGCGCTGTCCCGGGCCGGTGTGCCGGTGCAGAAGCGTTCACACAACCGGCTGCGGGACCGGCCGGGGGTCGCCGAGATCGCCCGGGAGCTGCGGCACGCGGGTGGCGCGGGTGGTCCGCTGGCGGCCCGGGTGAAGGCGGCCGGGCAGGTGCTGGCGCAGCGTTGTGCGGCGCCCACCCTGGACGGCGACCAGTTGGTCCCGGAGGACGTGTGGACGGCTGTGGAGTTGCTGCGGCCGCTGGCCGAGCGGGTCGGTGACGATCTGCCGCTGTTCTTGCAGCAGCTGGCGACGGGTGCCGAGGTGGACGCCCTGGATCCGCGGGCGGAGGCGGTCAACCTGTTGACGCTGCACGCCGCGAAGGGGCTGGAGTTCCCGGTGGTGTTCCTGGTCGGTTGTGAGGACGGGCTGTTGCCGTTGCGCTGGCCGGGTTCGACCCCGTCGGAGGAGGAGATCGCCGAGGAGCGACGGCTGTTCTTCGTGGGTCTGACCCGGGCGCAGGACCGGTTGTTCGTGAGCTACTCGGCGAAGCGGTTCCGGCACGGCAAGGAGCGCGAGCAGAGCCCCACGCCGTTCCTCGACGTGATCGATTCCGGACTTTTCGAGAGGCTGGGCGAGGCTGCCCCGGCCCGGCCGAAGGACCGCCAACTCAGGCTGCTGTGAAAGCTCCCGCCCAGAAGCCGAGGAGGAGTGCCGGTCCGAACGGGATCGGTCTCCTCCGGTGGGTGACCAGCAACCAGGCGGCGATCGCGCCGTTGAGCAGGTGGGCGGTGCCGAAACCGACGGCTACCGCCGGCCAGCCCGCGAATCCGAGCAGGAACGCCAGTGTCGCTCCGAGTTTCACGTCGCCGAGGCCGAGTCCGCGCCCGGGCAGCAGGGCGATCACCAGGTAGGTGGCGCCGACCAGCAGCCCGGCCGCGAGTGCGGACCCGATCCGGTCGGGCAGCAGCAGGGCGAGCGGGATGCCCGCGGTGAGGGCGAGCAGGCCGACGAGCCGGTCGGGCAGGCGAAGGCAGCCCAGGTCGATCATCGCCAGCAGCAGGCCGGGAACGGCGGCGAGCAGGTGGACGGGCAGTTGCGGAACGGGACCGAGCAGCGCCGCCGACAGACCGGCGAGCAGTGCGAGCAGGAGAGCGGGCCGATACTCCGGTCCGATGTGGACCCATCCTGCGATTCCCGGCGGGAATGGGCGCCCGCAGTCGTCACATGCCGCGCGGGGCGGCGCTCCGAAGGGGACGGTCAGCCGGTACGCGATCCGTGGCAGGAACGCGCCGACGGCCGCGCCGAAGAGCATTGACAAGATCACCAAGTGTGACGACACGAACGTGAAAGGTAGCCGATCGCCTGCCGCACGCTACGGTGGCAGCCGGCGTAGACCGTTCCTGGAGGGACCCCGATGTCGCAGAACGGGCCGTACCCTGCTCAGCCGTGGCAGCAGGGCGGTAGTCCCGAGGAGTCGTACTCGGAAGCCTCCGATCCGTGGAACGGGCAGGATCCGTCCTGGATCCCCCATCAGCAGCAGTACGCGGCCGTACCGCAATCACCGCCGGTTCCGCTGCGGGAGAACCAGCAGAAGCCCCGGCGCGGGTTCGCGATGGGTGCCATGGTCGCGATGCTGAGTGTGCTCGTCGGCGGCGGGCTGGCCACCACCGCCTGGTTCGTGCTGGGTGACCGTGAGGATCCGGAGCCGCCGGCCGCTGTCGCCACCACGGCTCCCGCCGTGCACGTGCCGCGCCAGCAGAGCAGTGCGGACGCGCGGTTCGCGACGAAGGGTCAGTGTGTCCGGAACGAGGGTACGAACACCGAGCCCGAGCTGCGGATCGTCGAGTGCACGGCGCACACGTACGAGATCCTGAAACGCATCGACGGCCGCACCACCGGTGAGAAGGACGCGGTCAGCAAGTGCGCGAAGGTCCCGAAATACACCAAGTGGTACTACTACGACACCGAGTACGACGACGTGGATTTTGTCCTGTGCCTGCGTGAGTATGAGCCCGTCTAGCAGTTTCTAGCTGATTCCCTAGAGTGCTTAAGACGTAGTGATACGGTGCTACGTCATGGATCCGGTGCGCAATCCGTACGCTCCCGGCGCCGGTCAGCGCCCACCCGAGCTGGCCGGCCGCAACCGCGAGCTGGACGCTTTCGACATCGTCCTGGAGCGGGTGGCCCGCGGCCGGCCGGAGCGCAGCCTGGTCCTCACCGGGTTGCGCGGGGTCGGCAAGACGGTGCTGCTCAACACGCTGCGATCGGCGGCGATCGGCCGGCTCTGGGGCACCGGCAAGATCGAGGCCCGGCCGGACCAGTCGCTGCGCCGCCCGGTCTCCGGCGCCCTGCACATGGCGATCCGCGAGCTGGCCCCGCACCATCGGGACCCGGACCGGGTGGACGAGGTGCTCGGTGTGCTGAAGGCGTTCGCACTACGCGCCAACAGCGCTGACGCCAAGCTGCGGGACCGGTGGGCGCCGGGCATCGACGTGCCTCCGGCGCGGGGCCGGGCCGACTCCGGTGACATCGAGATCGATCTGGTCGAGCTGTTCACCGACGTCGCGTCGCTGGCCACCGACGTGGGTACCGGGATCGCGCTGTTCATCGACGAGATGCAGGACCTGAGCGCCACCGACGTGTCCGCACTCTGTGCCGCCTGTCACGAGTTGTCCCAGCTCGGAGCGCCACTGATCGTGGTCGGGGCGGGGCTGCCGCATCTGCCGGCCGTGCTGTCGGCGGCCAAGTCGTACTCCGAGCGGCTGTTCCGGTACGCCCGGATCGACCGCCTCGACCGGGACGCCGCCGATCTTGCGCTCGGGGTGCCGGCCGAGCGTGAGGGGGTGGACTACGACCAGGAGGCCCTGGATCTGCTCTACGAGAAGTCGGGTGGATATCCGTACTTCGTCCAGGCGTACGGCAAGGCGACCTGGGATCACGCACCCCAGTCGCCGATCACCGTCGCCGACGTCCGGGTCGCCTCTCCGGAGGCCGAGGGCGAGCTGGCCGTCGGGTTCTTCGGCTCCCGGTTCGAGCGGGCCACCCCGGCCGAGCGGGAGTACATGCGGGCCATGGCTGCGCTCTCCGACGATCCCGGCAACGACATGGACGCCGCGGTGCCGACCTCGGAGATCGCGACAGCGCTGGGGCGGAAGCCGGCAAGCCTGTCCCCGGCCCGGGACGCCCTGATCAAAAAGGGACTCATCTACTCGGGCGAGCGCGGCACAGTGGCGTTCACCGTCCCGCACTTCGGCAGGTACCTGCGCACCCAGCCGGTGTGACTGCCGCTTTGCGGGTATAACCAGGTCATGAGGCCCGTACGCACCGCTGCCCGCGCCATGCTCGCATCGATATTCGTGCTCGACGGCATCCGCACTCTGGTCGATCCGGAGAAGCGTGCCGTGGCAGCCCGACCGCTCGCCGACCGGATGCGTCCCCTGCTGGAGCGGGCCGATCCGCGCCTGCCCACCGACCCGGTCACCCTGGTCCGGGTGAAGGCAGTCGCCGACGTGACAGCCGGTCTGGCGCTGGCCGCCGGGCGTTTCACCAGGCCGGCCGCCGCGGTTCTGGCCGCCGGGTTGGTGCCGCACACCCTGTCCGACCGCGGCGACCGTGATCAGGTGCTGCGGGATCTCGGGCTGCTCGGCGGGTTGCTGCTGGCGGCGGCCGACACCGAGGGCCGCCCCGGATTGCGTTATCGCACGTCACGCGCGGTTCGGCAGAGTCGGCGTTCGGCACGGCGGACCCTGCGTACCGCCCGCCGGGAGGCCCGGATCGCCGCCGTCTCGGCCAGCACCGCGCGTAGATTGCCCGGCTAACAACCTTCTTGCGGCCTTTGCGTTAAAGCGGACGAGGGGCCCAGGCTCGCTTCCACTCGGCTACGACCTGCCGCTGCTCCCTCTTCGCCCTGCGCCAAGGCGGGCGGGACGACCCGGCAGGCAGAGCCGTGCCCGGTGACGAGACAGGGGTCGCGGCATGCCGGCGAACAGGAAGACGCACACCGCTGCGCGGATGCGATCAGCATGGGTCGCCCTCGGCGTTCTGGTCACCCTGGCGATCATCACCATTTGCTTGCGGCGGTACGAGTTGAGCGCGCTCGCCGTCAACCACCAGGCGATCCGGGGCTGGCTGGACGGGTCCGGTCTCTACACCTACCGCGATCCCGGCACGCAGACCGGTACGGCGGTGCCACCAGCGCTCGCCGTACTGCTGGCCCCGATCGCACTGCTGCCCCTGCGGTCGGCCGGCTGGCTGCTGGCCCTCGCCGGAGCAGTCACGCTCCTGCTCGTGACAGTGGTCGTCGCGGGACCGGTGGCCCGCCGGCACGGACGGCGCTGTGCTCTGGTCGTACCGGCGGTCGCCGCTCTGTTCCTGCTTGCCGAACCGGTCCGGGCCACCCTCGGACAGGGCCGCCCGGAGCTGCTGGTCCTCGCCCTGATCGTCGCCGACCTGGTCGCACTGCGCCGGGCCGCCATCGTCCGGTCCACCGTCGCACAGCACCCGCCCGGGATACTCCGCCGGCTCTGGACCGGTGGCTCCTGGGCCGGCGCCGGTATCGGCCTGGCCGCCACGCTGAGCGCCACCACCCTGCTGTTCGTGATCCATCTGCTGATCACCAGGCAGCGCCGGGCCGCCGTCACCGCGCTGGCCACCGCCACTACGGTCACGGTGGTCCTGCTGCTGGTGGCCCCCGCGGAGACCATCACCTGGTACGGCACGACGATGTGGGAACTCAACCGGCCCGCCCCGATCAGCGACACCGGGAACCAGGCGCTCGCCGGAGTGATGGCCCGGCTCTACGACTTCCCCGCCCCGCCTGTGCTCGTCTGGTTCTCGTTCGGCATCCTGCTCCTCGCCGTCGGCCTGATCAGGGCCCGGTCGGCACACCGCGAAGGCGACGAGGTGGCAGCCTTCACCCTGATCGGGCTGACCATCACGGTCACCGGGCCGGTCAGCACCGCCGCGGAGTGCCTGTGGATGCTCCCCGCCGTCCTGATCCTCGCCGACGCCGGGATCCGGCGGCGGCGCAGTGCCCGGCTGCCCCGCAACGCCCGTATCGCCGGCACGTGGTTCCTGGTGGCGGCCGGGACCGGCTACCTGACCGTGCTCGCCGCTCCGGACCGGATGCTGGCCTGGAACATCCCGGCCCTGACGATGATCCTGCTGGTGAACGTCCTACCGTCCCGGCACGCCTCGCCACCGCTGCCGGTCACCCGGCCCGGCCCGCGACGGGCCGCCATCCCCCTACCCCGAGGCGGCTGACCCGGCCGCGGTCAGGGGCAGTTGACCCATTCCTCGGTGCCGTCCAGGAAGACCTGGCGTTTCCAGATCGGGAGGCGGGCCTTCGCCTCGTCGACCAGGCGGGCGCACGCAGTGAACGCGGCCGCCCGGTGCGCGGTGCTCACCGAGGCGACAAGCGCCACGTCGCCGATCTGCAGAGTGCCGATGCGGTGTGAGACGGCCACCGCGTAGACCGCCGGGTCGGCGGCGATCTCCTCGGCGACCTCGCGCAGGATCGCGGCAGCGGTGGGGTGGCCCTCGTATTCGAGAAGGGTCACACCGCGCCCGTCATCGTGGTCGCGGACGACACCCTGGAAGGAGACGACGGCACCGGCCCGCGGGTCGGCGACTGCCGCCTCGTGCGCGGCCAGGTCCAGCGTCTCGTCGAGAACCGCCGTCAACGCCACCACACCGACCGGTGCCGTGGCGGATGGGGGTGGGGTGGTCACGGGCGCTCCCCGGGAGTCAGCGGGAGGGGCAGGAACGGGATCGGGTCACCGGCTTCCGCGGTACTACCGGGACGGACGACAGCGAAGCCGTGAGCGTTGGCGAGACCGCGCAGCATCGCCGAGCCGACGTGCCCGACCGGGGTGGCGGTGCGCCCGGACGGGTCGAGGGCGGCGAGCGCCAGGTGGGTGAATCCGCCGCGACCCGCCACCGCGGAACCGGCGGTGACCGTCGGCAGCGGTGGCAGGGCCCGGCCCTGGAGTCCGGCAAGCAGCGGCGCCACCAGGGTGACCAGGGCGATCACCGCGGACTGTGGGTTGCCGGGCAGACCGGCGAGGAAACGGGGCCGCCCGTCCGGGCCGGGCACCCGGGCCAGCAGCATCGGGAAGCCGGGGCGGACGGCCACGGTGTTGACCAGGTATGTCGCGCCCAGTTCGGCGAGTGCCGGATGCAGGTGGTCGACCGGACCGTTCATCGTGCCGCCGGTGGTGCAGACCAGGTCGGCGGTGTCCAGCGCGGAGCGGATCGCGTCCACGTGAGCGCTGAGTGTGTCCTTCACCGGGCCGGTCACGGTGCCGACCGTCGCGCCGTACCGCCGCAGCCAGGAGGGGACCTGCGGCCCGAGGGAGTCCCGCACCCGGCCGGCCCCGGGGGTCCCTGCGGTGAGTAGTTCGTCGCCGAAGACCAGCAGTGCCGCGCGGGGCGTCGGACGGACCGGGAGAGACTCGTATCCGCAGGTGGCGGCGACGCCGATGATCGCCGGGTCGATCGGGGTCCCGGCCGGGAAGAGCTCCTCGCCGAGTCTCGCCTCCTCGCCGGGCTGCCGGCTGTCCGGCACCGGACCGGTCCGCGGCTCGCCGGAGATCCGGCCGTCGGCGGCGGTCGCCGAGTCCTCGATCCGGACCACGGCGGTGGTGTTCTCCGGCACCATCGCCCCGGTGGCGATCTCGACGCAGGTGCCGTCAGCGGTCAGGGGTTCGGGCGTGCCACCGGCCAGCACCCGGCCGACCGGGCGCCACGGCCCACTGCCGCGCACGGCCCACCCGTCGATGCTCGAAGTCGGGAAGGCGGGCAGGTCGGTAAGGGTGCGCAAGGCTTCCGCAAGGGTCCGGCCATCGGCCTCACCCAGCGGAATCTCCTCCGCTCCACCCGCCGCCGACAGGCCCGCCTGATAGGCGAGCGTGCGCGCCAGTTCCCAGTCCACAGGGGTCGACTCGGTCACCGGGAAAGCCTAACCGTTCAGTGGTCCCCACCACGGATCTGGTCCACGGTGTGTGACAACAGCGTGCGTAGTACCGCGAGTCCGTCCTTGGCGCCGCCGGTCGAGCCGGGCAGGTTGACGATCAGGGTGCGGCCGGCCACTCCGGCCAGGCCGCGGGACAGCGCTGCGGCGGGCACCGTGTCCCGGCTGTAGGAGCGAATCGCCTCGGCGATGCCGGGGATCTCGAAGTCGAGCAGCCCGCGGGTGGCCTCGGGGGTGCGGTCGGTCGGGGTGACCCCGGTTCCGCCGCTGGTCAGGACGACGTCGACACCGTCGCTGATCGCGGCGCGCAGGGCCTCGGCCACCGGGTCACCGTCGGGTACCACCACCGGCTCGCCCACCTCGCAGCCGAGTTCGCGGAGCCCGGCGACGAGGCGGGGCCCGCTGGTGTCCGCGTAGACCCCGGCGGCAGCGCGGTTGGAGGCGACGATCACGCGAGCGGTGACGGTCACGGGCGCCCCTCCGGTCGTACCCAATCGCCGGTCTTTCCGCCTTCTTTGCGGATCACCCGGACGGCTTCCAGGCTGGCCGCTGGATCCACCGCCTTGATCATGTCGATCATCGCCAGGCCGGCGGTGGCGACGGCGGTGAGCGCCTCCATCTCGACGCCGGTGCGGTCGGCGGTCTTGGTGATCGCGGTGATCTCCACGGTGGTCTCGGTGGTGTCCAGCTCGACCTTGACGCCGTGCAGACCGATCGGGTGGCAGAGCGGAATCAGATCGGGTGTCCGTTTCGCACCCATGATTCCGGCGAGCCGGGCCACCGCGAGCGCGTCACCTTTCGGCAGTCCGTCACTGAGGAGGAGTCCGATGACTTCCGCGGTGGTCTGAACACGGCCGGCGGCGACGGCCCTGCGGTCGCTCACCGCCTTGGCGGAAACGTCGACCATGCGTGCCGCACCGGCCTCGTCGACGTGGGTGAGTCGGGTCATACCGGGAGCTTAGTTCCACCCCGTTCACGCTTCGTCCACACAGGTCAGGGGACATAAGAAATAGAATTCCCGGTCACCGAACAGCGCGATTCCGATGCACAACGTTCCCATTCAGAAGCTGTCTGTAACGGAATCTCGTACGGTTCTCGCATTCTGCGCATAGCGACACGATTCGCTTGAAACAGACACACCTTGCGGCCTAACTTTTCTCCATCAACGGCGGTTAACGGAGCAAAAGGGAGGAAAGCCATGATCGGCGAAAAAGAG